>CAUJJP010000001.1 GCA_963205525.1 Pseudomonadota bacterium
GCTGCGGGGGGGGGGGGGGGGGGGGCCGGCCGCCCGCGCCCACACCCCGCCGGCCCCGGCCTGCGGGGCTGGCGGGGGGGACCCGGCCGGCGGGGCCGGCCGCCCGGCCGGAAAGCCTGCGGCGGCGGTCTATGCTCGGCCCTTTCGCTGCCGCCATGCCGACCCGAAGCCGCCGCCCCGCCCGCCCCTGGCCTTACGAGGTGCACGGCTCGCTGTGGCTGAGCGCGGGCGGCCAGTCGCTCGCCGGTCACGGCCGCATGGCGCTGCTGCGCGCGGTGGTCGAGCAGGGCTCGATCACGCACGCGGCGAAGGCCTTCGGCATGAGCTACAAGGCGGCCTGGGACGCGATCGACGCCATGAACCAGCGCGCCGGCTATCCGCTGGTGGAGCGCGTCACCGGTGGCCGCGGCGGCGGCTCGACCCGGCTCACCGAGCACGGCCAGCGTCTGCTGGCTCGCTACGAGCAGGTCGACCAGGTGCACCAGCGCTTCCTCGAACTGCTGGGCCAGGGTGCGATGGACCTGGGGCGCGAGTTCTCCTGGCTGGAGGTGATGAACATGAAGACCAGCGCCCGCAACCAGTGGGCAGGCCACGTGAGCGCGATCCGCGCCGGCGCGGTGAACGACGAGGTCGAGCTCGCGCTCGCCGGTGGCGGCACCCTGGTCGCCAGCGTCACCCGCGAGAGCACGGACCGCCTGGGCCTGCGCCTGCAGCAGCCGGTGCTCGCCTTCGTCAAGGCCTCGTCGGTGATGCTGGCCGGCGAGCTGCAGGGGGTGCAGCTCTCGGTGCGCAACCAGCTGCCGTGCACGGTGGTCTCGGTGCGGCCCGGGGCCGTCAACGCCGAGGTCGCGCTACAGGCCGCAGGTGGCTGGCGCGTGGTGGCGATGGTGCCCCAGGCGGCGGTGGACGACATGGCGCTTGCGCCCGGCGCGGCGCTGACTGCGCTGGTGCAGGCCTCGGACGTGATCGTCGCCACCGCGGCCTGATTCGGCGCCGGCACGCCGGCTGCTGGGCCGCCAGGTCTGTCGGGAGGCCAGTCGGGGGGTCGGTCGGGAGGTCGGCCGGCCGGCGGATCAGTCGGCCGCGAGCTGGCGCCGCGCGCGCACCGCGGCGGCCAGCATCTCCAGCACCTGCACCGAGTCTTCCCAGCCTATGCAGGCGTCGGTGATGCTCTGGCCGTGCAGCAGCCGCGCCGGGTCGTCCTTGCCGGGGTTGAACTTCTGCGCCCCGGCCTCGAGGTGGCTTTCCACCATGACGCCGAAGATGCTGCGCATGCCGGCGGCGAGCTGGCGCCCGACGTCGGCCGCCACCTCGAGCTGGCGCTGGTGCTGCTTGAGGCTGTTGGCGTGGCTGCAGTCGATCATCAGCCGGCACGGCAGGCCGTTGGCCTGCAGGTCGGCGCAGGCGCTGGCGACGCTGTCGGCGTCGTAGTTGGGCGTCTTGCCGCCGCGCAGGATGACGTGGCAGTCCGGGTTGCCCTGGGTGGAGACGATCGCCACCTGGCCGTTCTTGTGCACCGAAAGAAAGTGGTGCGGGTTGCCCGCGGCCTGGATCGCGTCGCAGGCGATGCGCAGGTTGCCGTCGGTGCCGTTCTTGAAGCCCACCGGCGCCGACAGTCCGCTGGCGAGCTCGCGGTGGACCTGGCTCTCGGTGGTGCGCGCACCGATCGCGCCCCAGCTGATGAGGTCGCCGATGTACTGCGGGCTGATGGTGTCGAGGAACTCGCTGCCCGCCGGCACGCCCAGGCGGTTGATGTCCACCAGCAGCTGGCGCGCGATGCGCAGGCCCTCGTGGATGCGGAAGCTGCCGTCCAGGTAGGGGTCGTTGATCAGCCCCTTCCAGCCCACCGTGGTGCGCGGCTTCTCGAAGTACACCCGCATCACGAGCTCGAGCTCGCCCTTCAGGCGCTGGCGCAGCGGCGCCAGCCGCCGCGCGTAGGCCATGGCCGCCGCCGGATCGTGGATGGAGCAGGGGCCGATCACCACCAGCAGCCGGTCGTCCAGCCCGTGCATGATGCGGCGCACCGATTGCCGGGTGTCTGCGATCAAGGTCTCCACCGGCGTGCCGGCGATCGGGAAGAAGCGGATCAGGTGTTCCGGCGGCGGCAGCGGCACCACGTCGCGGATGCGCAGGTCGTCGGTCTCGCTGGTCTTCTCGCTCAAGGTGTAGCGGTCGTTCATGGCTTCGTCTCGTGGCAGAAAACAAAAAACCGCCGGGGCCGCCGGCGGTTTCTGGGGTTTGCTGCGTGTCTGTTTCGTTTACGCGCTTGCCTCTCCAGCCGCCGTGCGGTGCGAGAACCAAAAGAACGCAAAGAAATAGCTGCTCAAACGCATGCGGCGAAATGTAGCACGCGTGCGCGGTGCCCGGTGTCGCCTCGAGCAGACGCCTGGCGAGGGCCATCGGGCCTGCAAGCCCGGTGGCAGGACCGGGCGCAGCGCGGCCCTGGGGGCACTCACGAGAAGACGCCGGGCCGCCCCAAGTCTCCTTGACCCCCCTCGGGGGGCGGGCCGGGCGCAGCCCGGCCCTGGGGGTGCTCACAAGGAAACGCCGGGCCGTCCCAAGTTTCCTTGACCCCCGCGGGGGGCGGGCTGGGCGCAGCCCGGTCCTGGGGGCGCTCACAAGAAGACGCCGGGCCGCCCCAAGTCTTCTTGACCCCCTCGGGGGGGCGGGCCGGGCGCAGCCCGGCCCAGGGGGCACTCAATACGCGGCGGCGTCCAGGTCGGCGGCGCGCAAGGCCTGCAGGACCGCCGCTACGTGCTCGTGGCTGCGCGTCTGCAGCACCAGCTCGACCTCCACGCTTTGCGCGCTGAGCATGGAGAAAGCGCGCTGGTGGTGCACCTCCTCGACGTTGGCGCCGGTCTGCGCCACCACCGCGGTGATCTTCGCCAGCGCGCCCGGCGTGTCGCGCGCCGCGACCCGGATGCGTGCCAGGCGACCGGCACGCACCATGCCGCGGCCGATGATGGCCTGCAGCAGCAGCGGGTCGATGTTGCCGCCGCACAGCACCAGTCCGACCTGGCGGCCGGCAAAGCGCGCCGGGTCCTTCACCAGTGCCGCCAGGCCGGCGGCGCCCGCGCCTTCGACCAGGGTCTTCTCGATCTCCAGCAGCATGACGATGGCGTGCTCGATGTCGCCCTCGTCCACCAGCACCAGGTCGTCGACCAGGCGGGCGACGATCTCGCGCGTGATCTGCCCCGGCCGCCCGACCGCGATGCCCTCGGCGATGGTGCTCGTGCCCAGCGGATGGCGGGTGCCCTTGACCGCGTTCACCATGGCCGGAAAGCGCGCCGTCTGCACGCCGATGATCTCCAGCCCCGGCTTCAGGGCGCGCGCCGCGGTGGCGATGCCGCTGATCAGGCCGCCGCCGCCGACCGCCACCACCAGGGTGTCGAGCTGCGGCTGCTGCTGCAGCATCTCCAGTCCGATGGTGCCCTGGCCGGCGATCACCGCCGGGTCGTCGAAGGGCGGCACGAAGCTCAGGCCCTGTTCCTGCGCCAGCTCCAGCGCGCGCTCGCGCGCGGCGTCGAAGGTCTCGCCGTGCAGCACCACCTCGGCGCCGAAGCCGCGCGTGCGCTCCACCTTCACCGTCGGTGCCAGCGCAGGCATCACGATCACCGCCCGCAGGCCCAGGCGCTGCGCGTGGTGCGCCACGCCCTGTGCGTGGTTGCCGGCCGAGGCGGCGATCACGCCGCGCAGCGGCAGGCCCGATTCGACCAGCAGGCTGAGCTTGTTGAGCGCGCCGCGCTCCTTGAAGCTGGCGGTGAACTGCAGGTTCTCGAACTTGAGGAACACCCGGCAGCCCAGGATCTGGCCCAGGGTGCGGCTTTCCACGCAGGGCGTGTCCAGCACCTGGCCCTGCAGCCGCGCCGCCGCGGTCTGAATGTCCGCCAGCGTGACGGCGGGCCGGGGCTCGGCGGCGCTCAGGCCGTGCCTCCGACCGTCAGGCGATCGATGCGCAGCGTCGGCTGCCCCACCCCCACCGGCACGCTCTGGCCTTCCTTGCCGCAGACGCCGACCCCGGTGTCGAGCTGCAGGTCGCTGCCTATCAGGCTCACCCGGCCCATCGCCTGCGGGCCGTTGCCGATCAGGGTCGCACCCTTCACCGGGTAGAGCAGCTTGCCCTTCTCCACCCACCAGGCCTGACTGGCGCTGAAGACGAAGCGCCCGCTCGTGATGTCGACCTGGCCGCCGCCGAAGTTGGTGGCGTACAGCCCGCGCTTGATGCTGGCGACGATCTCCTGCGGGTCGTGCTCGCCGCCCAGCATGTAGGTGTTGGTCATGCGCGGCAGCGGCAGGTGGGCATAGCTCTCGCGGCGCGCGTTGCCGGTGGACTTGCCGCCCATCAGGCGTGCGTTCATGCTGTCCTGCATGTAGCCGCGCAGGAAGCCGTCCTCGATCAGCACGTTGCGCTGCGTGGCCTGGCCTTCGTCGTCGACGTTCAGGCTGCCGCGGCGGTCGGCGATGGTGCCGTCGTCGAGCACGGTCACGCCCTTGGCGGCCACGCGCTGGCCGATGCGGCCGCTGAAGGTGCTGCTGCCCTTGCGGTTGAAGTCGCCCTCCAGGCCGTGTCCCACCGCCTCGTGCAGCAGCACGCCGGGCCAGCCGGGGCCGAGCACCACCGCCATCTCGCCGGCCGGCGCGGGCCGGCTCTCCAGATTGGTCAGCGCCGCGTCCACCGCCTGGTCGACATAGCTCTGCAGCAGCGCGTCGTGGAAGTAGGCCAGGCCGACGCGGCCGCCGCCGCCGCCGCTGCCGACCTCGCGCCGATCGCCTTGCTCGGCGATCACGGTCACGCTCACGCGCACCAGCGGGCGCACGTCGGCGGCGCGCGTGCCGTCGGCGCGCGCGATCAGCACCACGTCGTGCTCGGCAGCCACGCTGGCCATCACCTGCGCCACGCGCGGATCCTTGGCGCGCGCCATGCGCTCAATCTTCTCCAGCAGCGCCACCTTGGCTGCACTGTCCAGGCTGGCGATCGGGTCGTTGGGCGGGTAGAGCACGCGGCTGCGCGCGGCCTTGCTGCGCGCCGCGACCTTGATGCGCCGCTGCTGGCCGGCGGCGGCGATCGTGCGCACGGTGCGTGCGGCGTCCAGCAGCGAAGCCTCGGACAAGTCGTCGGAGTAGGCGAAGGCGGTCTTCTCGCCCGCCACCGCGCGCACCCCCACGCCCTGGTCGATGCCGAAGCTGCCGCTCTTGACGATGCCCTCCTCCAGGCTCCAGCCCTCGTGGCGGGTGGTCTGGAAGTACAGGTCGGCGTCGTCGACGCGGTGCTCGGCGATCGTCGCCAGCGCCCGCGCCAGCGAGGCCTGCGACAGACCGAAGGGTTCCAGCATCAGCGATTCGGCGATCGCCATCCGTTCGAGAGTGGGTTCGCGCGCAATCATCGGCGGATTCTAGGCGTCGCCCCGGCTTCGCGTTTCTTTACCTCGGGGCGGTCGGCGCGGGCGCTCGGGTTGCCGTTGTGGCGCTGTCATCACGCCACAGGAGTACCGCATGAAGACCCTGACCCGCTCATTGATCAGCGCGGCGCTGCTCGCCGTCACCGCCGCCGCGCCCTTGCTGGCACGGGCTGCGACCACGATGCCGGGCGTCGACGCCCGCCAGGCGCGGCAAGAGCAGCGCATAGACCGCGGCGCGGTGCGCGGCCAGCTCACCGGCCACGAGATGCGCAAGCTCGAACGCCAGCAGTGGCGGGTCGACCACGCCGAGGCGCACGCCCTCGCCGACGGCCGGGTGACGAAGGCCGAGCGCGTGAAGCTGCAGCACATGCAGCAGCGTGCCAGCCGCGACATCCGGCGCCAGAAGCACGATCGCCAGCACGCGATGGCGGCAGCGACGGCGCCCGCAGCGTCCTGAGCTTCGGCGCCGCGCAGGCGGCGCGGCGCTGTGATCCCGGCGTGCCGTCGGCGCCCCCGCGGGCGCCCCTGCTGGCGCTCAGCGCGCCGCCAGTGCGGCGGCGTACAGCGCGTTGCGCGGTGCGCCGCTGATCTGCGCCGCCAGCGCCACCGCCTGCTTCAGCGGCAGCTCCTGCGCCAGCACCTGCAGCGCGTGCAGGGCGGCGGGGGCGATCTCCTGCTGCGCCGGCGCCGGCTGTGCGTGCAGCACGAGGGCAAATTCACCGCGCAGGCGGTGCGCGTCCGCCGCCAGCCAGGCCGGAAGCTCGCCGGCGCTGCCGGTGTGCACGGTCTCGAACTGCTTGGTCAGCTCGCGGCACAGGGTGACGCGGCGCGCCGGGTCGGCGCCTGCGATCGCCTGTGCCAGGGCCTCGATCCGGTGCGGGGCCTCGAACAGCAGCTGCGCGCCGGGTGCCGCCAGCACGGCCGCGAGTGCGGCGTCGCGCTCGCGCCCGCGTGCGGGCAGGAAGCCGTGCAGGCCGAACGTGGTGGCCACGGTGTCGCCGGCCACGCTCAGCGCCGCCGGGGCGCTGCTGGCGCCGGGGATGGGCAGCACGCGGTGGCCGGCGCCGGCCACCGCCGCCACGACGCGCGCGCCGGGGTCGCTGATCGCGGGCGTTCCGGCGTCGCTGACCAGGGTCACGCGCTCGCCCGCGGCCAGGCGCTGCAGCACGCGCTCGCTGCTGGCGGCCTCGTTGTGCCGGTGCAGCGCCAGCAGCGGCTTGTGCAGGCCCAGGTGCTGCAGCAGCGCACCGCCGACGCGGGTGTCCTCGCAGGCCACGGCGTCGGCGCGCGCCAGCACCGCGATCGCGCGCAGCGTGATGTCGGCCAGGTTGCCGATCGGCGTTGCCACCACGTAGAGTGCGGCGGCCGGAAACTGCTGGCCGGCGGTCGCCTGCTCGGCGGCCTGCAGCAGCAGGGTCTGCAAGGAGGGCGGGGTGTTCAACGCGGGCGGCAGCAAGGCGACGGGCGATGCGGCGGAGGCGCGCGCCCTCGAGCATCTGCAGCGTCAGGGCCTGACGCTGGTGGAGCGCAATTATCGGGTCGCGCGCGGCCCGCGTGCGCGCGGCGGCGAGGTCGACCTGATCTTGCGCGCGCGCGACGGCACGCTGGTGTTCTGCGAGGTGCGCGCGCGCCGCAGCGCCAGCCACGGCGGGGCCGCGGCCAGCGTCGGCGCGGCCAAGCAGCGCGCCCTGGTCTACGCCGCCCAGCACTACCTGCGGCGCTACGCGCAGCCGCCGGCCTGTCGCTTCGACGTCGTCGCGATCGACGGCGAGCGCCTGCAATGGCTGCCCGGTGCCTTCGACGCACCGCCCTGGTGATCGGCCTGGGCGCGCGCAGGCGCGCGATCTGCGCCTTGCGCGCGCCACGGTGTGCGGTAGGCGCGCGGCGGTGCCTGCGGTGACAGGTTCCGCAGGCGCCGGGGAACCGCGCCCTGCGCCCCCTGTCCTACACTTCATGCCGATGTCCGAACCGCGCCTGCAGCAGTCTTTTTTCGACTGCGCCGACCTGCTCTACCAGGCCGCCGAAACGCTGGCGCGGCCGCTGGACGATGCGCTCTCGGCCTGCGTGGCCTGCCTCACGGCGGGCGGCAAGCTGCTGTGTGTCGGGGCTCCGCTGGCCGGCCATGCGGCACGCCTGCTGGTGCACGGCTTCGAGCGCGAGCGGCCGGCGCTGGCGGCGCTGGTCATCGAGCCCCAGCCCGCGCCGCTGCGCGCGCTCGGCCAGCCGGGCGACCTGCTGCTGTTGTTCGACGACGGACTGTCCGCGGCGCAGGCACGCACGCTGGCGCAAACGGCGCACGAGCAGGACATGACGCTGGTGGCCTTCAGCGGTGCGGCGCCGCCCTGGCGCGACGCGCTCGCCGAGACCGACGTGCTGCTCGCCGCGCCCCACGAACGCAGCGCGCGCGTGCGCGAACTGCATCTGCTGATGCTGCATGCGCTGGTCGACGCCATAGACCTGCAACTGCTTGGAGAACAGGACCTCGAATGAAGATCTCTCGTCGCGCGAACCGGCCCCTGGGCGCCGCCCTGATCGGTGCCGCCGCACTGAGTGCCTTGAGCGCCCTGAGCGGCTGTGCGCCGCTGGTGGTGGGCGGCGTGGTGGCCGGCAGCGTGCTGGTCGCCACCGACCGCCGCACCACCGGCGCCCAGGTCGAGGACCAGGGCATAGACCTGAAAGCCGCCAGCCGCATCCGCGATCTCGCGACCCTGGGCCATGTCAACGCCACCAGCTACAACCGCACCCTGCTGCTCACCGGCGAGGTGCCGGACGAGGCGCAGCGCGCGCGCGTCGAGCAGGCCGTGGCCGGAATCGAGAACCTGAAGTCCGTGGTCAACGAGCTGGCGGTGGCCGGCAACAGCTCGACCACCTCACGCGCCAACGACCTGCAGATCGGCCTCAAGGTCAAGGCCAGCTTCGTCGACGCCAAGGACTTGAGCGCGAACGCGATCAAGGTCGTGGTCGAGCGCGGGCACGTCTATTTGCTGGGCCGCCTCAGCGAACGCGAAGCGGCGCGTGCCGCCGACCTGGCCAGCCGCGTGCCGGGCGTCGTCAAGGTGGTGCGGGTGTTCGAGATCCTCAGCGAGGAAGAGCTCGCGCGCATGGAGGCGCAAGCGCGCTGAGGCGCGGGGTTCGAACGCGGCGCACACGCGCCCATGCCGGCCGTGGGCGAAAGGATGGCGTCCACCGATCGCCCGGCTGATCGCCGTCAAGGCGCCTGGGCGCGTCTGTCCGCACGGCGAACCGGTGCCGGGAGTCTGACCCCCAAGTTGGGGGTGTCGGTAGCGGAGACATCGCGCCGGTCAGCGTGTGTCGGCCGCGATCGCAAGTGATTGATTGAGTGGCAGTTTCTTGTCCGACACGATGCCTGGCACATATCGTGCTTATGGCTTTACGTCACCATTCATGACCTAAAGGCGGGACACCATGAGACTCTCAGTCATCTCTGCGGCGGCGCTTTTGCTGGCGGCGGCGGGCGGCGCCCAGGCGCAGGCCATCATCCAGAACAGCCAGGTGCAGCTCGGCGTCGGCGCCTATGGCGCGCTGAACGTGGACGGCGGCACGGCGGCGGCTGGCAGCGGCACCACGGTCGTCGGGCTGCGCTCGGTGCGCACCAACTCCGACTCCACCTCGCCGGGTTGCCAGTGCGAAGGCTGGGGTGTGGGCATCCGTTCGACCGGCGCCTTCGGCCAGTCCAACAACGATGTCGGCGGGGTGCAGAACCTGTCGCTGGTGAGCTTCACCTCCAGCGCCACGACGGCGGTGTCGGTGGTCAACGTGCTGGGTGCCACGGGCGGCGCGCTGCTGCAGGTCACGCACGACTACCACCCGATCGCCGGCACGCCCTACCTCTACGAGGTGAAGGTGTCGATCAAGAACCTGACGGGTGCGGCCATCAGCGCCGGCGACCTCGTCTACCGCCGCGTGATGGACTGGGACATCCCCAGCCCTGGCAACGAATCGGTCACCATCCAGGGCGTGCCGAGTGCGCTCGGCATCGCCAACGGCAGCAACGTGGCGCGTACCGACAACAACGGCTTCAACGCGGGCAACCCGTTCTCGTTCTCCAGCTACGGGCTGATGAACACCAACTTCACGAACTCCGAGGCCGGCAACCTTCAGGGCTCGGACAGCTATGACCAGGGCGCGATGTTCGACTTCGAGTTCGAATCCCTGGCCGCCGGTGCGACCCAGACCTTCAACACCTACTACGGCGTGGCACCGGACAAGGCGGCGGCCGACCTGGCGCGCTCGCTGGTGGACGGCGACTCCAGCGACGTCGACATCGGCCTGTACTCCTACGGCTCCTGCGCCTCCGGATTTTCCGAGTGCAATTCCTCGGTCGGTACGCCGGACACCTTCATCTTCGGCTTCAACATCGTCGACGGCGTGATCGACCCGGGCGATCCGGTCCCCGAGCCCGGTACCCTGGCATTGACGGGCCTGGCGCTGTTCGGCGTCTGGGGCAGCCGCCGCCGCATCGCGCGCGCCTGAGCACGGCTTCTCGCTCGCTGCCAGCCCCTCGCGGTGCGCCCGCCGAGGGGCTTTTCGTTTCGGTGCCCGGCCGCCTATGCTTGCCGACCGCCCATGCACCCCGCCCCGGGATTCCCGCCCATGCGATTCGATCCGAGACTGCCCGTCACCTCCTGCGCGATCTCGCTTGCCGCCTCGCTCGCGATCGCACTTGCCGCGGTGCCTTGCGATGCGGCGCCGGTGGCGATCGACAAGACCCTCGGGCCCGCGCCTGCGGCCAAGGAAGATCGCTTCGGGGCCGCGCGCGAAGCCATCGCGCGGCAGGACTTCGCGCGCGCCGACGCCTTGTTCAAGGAGGCGATCGCGAAGGACGGACCTTCTCCCGATGCCTACCTGGGCCTGGCCGAGAGCGCGCGCGTCAGAGGCGATGCGGCGGCCATCCCGGGCTGGCTGGAGGCGGCGCTGAAGGCAGGCCCGCGCCACGCGCCCACCCTGCTGGCCTGGGCGCGCTGGCACTATGCGAAGGCCGAGTACGCCAAGGCCGAGGCGTTCTGGAAGCGCGCGGTGGAAGCCGACCCGCAATCGCCGACGGCGCTCGTCGACCTCGGCGACTTTTTCTTCAACCTGCGCGACGATCTCGACCAGGCAGGCCGCTACTACCGGCGCGCGCTGGCGATCGAGCCGCGCCACCCCGGCGCCCACTACGCCCTGGGCACCCAGCTCGCGCGCAGCGGTCGGCTGGACGAGGCGATGGTCGAATGGCAGGAAGCGGCGCGCCTGTCGCCCGCCAACCCGCTGCCGCTGCGCGCCCTGGCGGGCGGCCATGCCGCGCGTGGTGACCGCAACAAGGCGCTTACCCTGCTCGACCAGGCGCTCGCCCTGCAGCCGGGTTTTTATCTGGCGCGCCTGGACAAGGGCGAGCTGCTGCTGCAGATGGGGCGTGGCGAGGACGCGCTGGCCGAGCTGCAGGCCGTGGTGCGCGCCGAGCCCAAGGTGGCGCAGGCCCATCTGAGCCTGGGCCAGGCGCTGCAGCAGCTCGGCCGCGCGGACGCCGCGATGGCGGCCTACCGGCAGGTGATCGCGCTCGACCCCGAGCATGTGGTGGCGCTGAACAACCTCGCCTGGCTGGCTGCCGAGCGCAGCGACGTGGCCGATCGCGGTCTGGCCTGGGCGAACAAGGCGGCGTCCCTGGCACCGAACGCGCCCCTGGTGCAGGGCACGTTGGCCTGGGTGCGCTTGCAGCGCGGCGAGGCGGCGCAGGCGCAGACGCTGCTGGAGTCCCTGGTGCGCGGCGCCGGCAAGACGACGCCCGAGTCGCACTACCTGCTCGGCGTCGTGCTCGAAGGACGCGGGCAGGCCAAGCCCGCGGCTGCCGCGCTGCGCGAAGCCCTGCGCCTGAACCCTTCCTTCGCCCAGGCCGCGGATGCGCGGGCGCGGCTGAAGAAGCTGGACGGCTGAAGCGAGGGCCGGCGCCTGCGCGGCGCAGCCGGGTTCAGCGGCGCAGCCTACGGATCAGGCTGGAGGTGTCCCAGCGCTGGCCGCCCATGGCCTGCACCTCGGCATAGAACTGATCCACCAGCGCCGTCACCGGCAGCTGGGCGCCGTTGCGCCGCGCCTCGTCCAGCACCAGGCCGAGGTCTTTGCGCATCCAGTCCACGGCGAAGCCGAAGTCGAAGCGGTCCTCCACCATGCTGCGTCCGCGGTTGTCCATCTGCCAGCTCTGCGCCGCGCCCTTGCCGATCACGTCCAGCACCAGCGGCATGTCCAGCCCGGCGCGCTGGCCGAAGGCGACCGCTTCCGCCAGGCCTTGCACGAGGCCGGCGATGCAGACCTGGTTCACCATCTTGGCGAGCTGGCCCGCGCCGGCTTCACCCACCAGCGTGACGGCGCGCGCAAATGCCAGGGCCAGCGGGCGCATGGCCTCGAAGGGCTGGGCATCGCCGCCGCACATCACGGTCAGGGCGCCGTTCACGGCGCCGGCCTGGCCGCCGGACACCGGGGCGTCGATGAAGTGCGCGCCCTGCGCACGCGCGGCGGCGTGCAGCTCGCGCGCGACCGCGGCCGAGGCGGTGGTGTGGTCGACGAACACCGCCCCGGGCGCGAGCGTGCTGAATGCGCCCTGCGCGCCTTGCGCGCCGGGTGCACCGCCGAGCGTGACCGCGCGCAGATCGTCGTCGTTGCCGACACAGGCGAACACGAACTCGGCGCCGCTGGCGGCCTCGGCCGGGGTGTCCGCCCGCGTGCCCGGGTGCTCGGCGAGCCAGGCCTGCGCCTTCGCGGCGCTGCGGTTGTAGACCGTCACCGTGTGGCCGGCGCGCGCCAGGTGGCCGGCCATCGGGTAGCCCATCACGCCCAGGCCGAGAAAGGCCACGCGGCGCGGGGCGACGGGTTCGTAGCTGCGTGTGTTCATGCGCCCATGTTAGAGCGTGGCAGCGTGCCGTGCCGGGCGCTGCGGCAGCGTCCCGCCGCGCGCCGGGACTGCGGGTTTGCTTAAGCACAAACCCCCGCTTGTGTGCCAGGTCCAGCCTTAAATAATGACGCGACACATGGCAGGCAACACCATTCTCGAGACCCGCGGTCTGGTCAAGGAGTTCAAGGGTTTCGTGGCCGTGGATGGGGTCGACCTGCAGGTGCAGCGTGGCCACATCCACGCCCTGATCGGTCCCAACGGCGCCGGCAAGACGACCTGCTTCAACCTGCTGACCAAGTTCCTCGAGCCCACGCGCGGCCAGATCCTGTTCGAGGGCGAGGACATCACGCGCGAGAAGCCGGCGCAGATCGCGCGCCGCGGCGTCATACGCAGCTTCCAGATCTCGGCCACCTTCCCGCACCTGACGGTGCTGGAGAACGTGCGCGTGGCCTTGCAGCGCCGGCTCGGCACCAGCTTCCACTTCTGGAAGAGCGAGCGCACGCTCGAGCAGCTGCATCCGCAGGCCCTGGAGCTCTTGGACACGGTGGGCCTGCGCGACTTCGCGGCCGAGGTGACGGTGAACCTGCCCTACGGCCGCAAGCGGGCGCTGGAGATCGCCACCACGCTGGCGATGGAGCCCAAGCTGATGCTGCTCGACGAGCCCACCCAGGGCATGGGCCACGAGGACGTGGAGCTGGTGACGCGGCTGATCAAGAAGGTGGCGGCGAACCGCACGGTGCTGATGGTCGAGCACAACATGAGCGTGGTGTCCTCGATCGCCGACCGCATCACCGTGCTGGCGCGCGGCGCGGTGCTCGCCGAGGGGCCCTACAGCGAGGTCTCGCGCAACCCCGAGGTGCTGCAGGCCTACATGGGCAGCGAGGACGTCGAGCTGCAGGGCGCGCATGGCTGAGCCGCTGCTCCAGATGAAGGACGTGCACGCCTGGTACGGCGAGTCGCACATCCTGCACGGCATCAACCTGGAGGTGCACAAGGGCGAGGTGGTGACGCTGCTGGGCCGCAACGGCGCCGGCCGCACGACGACGCTGAAGTCCACCCTCGGCCTGGTGGGCCGGCGCAGCGGCTCGATCCGCATCGAGGGCGTGGAGACGGTGGGCCTGCCGCCGCACCGCATCGCCCACCTGGGGCTGGGCTACTGCCCGGAGGAGCGCGGCATCTTCGCCAGCCTCTCGTGCGAGGAGAACCTGCTGCTGCCGCCGCCGGTGGCCGAAGGCGGCATGGGCCTCGATGAGATTTACGCCATGTTCCCCAACCTGAGGGAGCGCCGCGCCAGCCCCGGCGGACGCCTGTCGGGCGGCGAACAGCAGATGCTCGCCGTGGCGCGCATCCTGCGC
>CAUJJP010000002.1 GCA_963205525.1 Pseudomonadota bacterium
AGGCGGGGGCGCTGGTGTTTGGCGGCGGCCACGTGGTGCTGCCGCTGCTGCAGGCGGGCGTGGTGGCGCCGGGCTGGATCGACAACGCCAGCTTCGTGGCCGGCTACGGCGCGGCCCAGGCGGTGCCGGGGCCGCTGTTCAGCTTTGCCGCCTATTTGGGCGCGGCCATGCCGGCCGTGCTGGGGGGCGGCTGGGCAGGTGGCTTGGCGCTGCTGCTGGCCATCTTTGCGCCGGCGGCGCTGCTGGTGCTCGGCGCCCTGCCGTTCTGGGCCTCGCTGCGCCAGCGCGGCGCGGTGCGGCGCGCGCTGGCGGGCGTCAATGCGGCCGTGGTGGGCGTGCTGGGCGCGGCGCTGTACGACCCGGTCTGGACCAGCGCCATCCATTCGCGCGCCGACGTCGCGCTGGCGCTGGGCGTGTTCGGCCTGCTGCTGCATGGGCGCTGCCCGCCGGTGCTGGCGGTGGGGCTGGCGGCGCTGGGCGGCTGGGGGCTGGCCGGGCCTTGAGCGCGCGTCAGGGCGCGGCGGGCCCGCGCCGCGCCGTGAGGTCGAAGCGCAGCAGCCGGCATTCGATCGGGCCGTTCCACAGCGGCACGCGGCGCGACTCCTTCAGGCGCAGGCGGCCGGGCAGCTTGCTGTCGGGGGTCAGCAGCCAGGCGCTCCAGCCGGCGTAGTGGCTCTTCCAGTGCGCGGCCAGGCGGGTGAAGAATTCGTCGCCGGCGTTGACGTCGGCCGCCGCCGTCGCGCCGCCCGCGGCCCGTCCGCGCGCCAGCGTGCCGGACTGGAAGGCCTCGCGGCCGCGCGCCGGCTGGCCGGCCACGCCGGCGGCGGCGATGCGCTCGCCGTAGGGCGGGTTCATCAGCAGCACGCCGGGCGTGGCGCAGGGCGGCAGGCGCTGCAGCGCGTCGCCGCCGCGCAGCTGCACGGCGTGCGCCACACCGGCGCGCTGGGCGTTGCGCTGGGCAAAGTCGACCATGCGGTGGGCGACGTCGCTGCCGAAGATCCGCACGCCGGGAGATTGCGGGTCATTTTGGCCCGCAGCGCTTGCTGGTCGAGCGCCAGCAGCTTCTTTTTTTATAGCGTTCCAGGTTGCCGCATCGAACGGCCCCAGGCGCTCGAAGGCAAAGCGCCGCTGGCCGCCGGCGGGCAGGCCCAGCAGCAGTTGCGCCGCCTCGATGACGATGGTGCCCGAGCCGCAGCAGGGGTCGTACAGCGGCAGCGGCGACACCGTGCGCGTGGCCGGCTGCCACCAGCCGCTGGCGGCCAGCATGGCGGCGGCCAGGGTTTCCTTCAGCGGCGCGTCGCCCTTGTCCTGGCGCCAGCCGCGCTTGAACAGCGGCTCGCCGCTGGTGTCGATGTACAGCGTGGCGTCCTGCGGGCCCAGGTGTGCCTGCACGCGCACGTCGGGCTGCTGGGTGTCGATGCTGGGGCGCACGCCGCCGGCCTGCTGGCGAAAGCGGTCGGCCACCGCGTCCTTGATGCGCAGGGTGGCGAAGTTCAGGCTTTTCAGCGGGCTGGCCTGCGCTGTCACATCGACGCGAAAGCTCTGGCGCGGGCTGAACCACTGCTCCCACGCCACGTCGCTGGCCAGGCGGTACAGCTCGTGCTCGTCGCGGTAGGGCGCGTGGGCCAGCTCGATCAGCACGCGCTGGGCCAGGCGGCTCAACAGGTTCAGGCGCAGCATCACGGCCCAGTCGCCGCGCACGCGCACGCCGCCGCGCAGCGTCAGCAAGTCCTGCCCGGCCAGGCCGGTGAGGCCATGCGCCTCGTCGGCCAGCAGGTCCTCGACACCGCCGGCGCAGGGCAGAAACAGCGTCAGCGTGCTCATGGCATCACCGTCGCCGCCGCTTGGGCGCAGGCCAGCAGCTTGCGGTGAACCGGCCCGGGAATGGCGGTGACCCGGCGCGTGCCGGGGTCGATGAAGACGATGCCGGTCTTGCCGCGCGCCACCTCGCGGCCCTCGGTCCGCTCGGTCATGCGGAACACCAGGTCGAAGCCGTAGCGGTTGAAGTCGGCCGGCTGCATCTGCACGCGCAGGGTTTCGCCGTGGAAGGCCTCGGACTTGTACTGCGCCAGCATGTCGCCGACCACGATGGCGGCGCCATCGACATGGCCTTCGCGATAGCCCAGCGCCTGGAAGAAGCGCAGCCGCGCCTCGGACACCAGGCTGAGCAGCTGGGCGTTGTCCAGGTGCCCGCCCTGGTTGACGTGGCTGATGTAGATCTGCAAGTCGGTGGCAAAGCCGAAGTGCGGCGGCAGGTCGAAGACGATGCGGGTCATGGTGTGAACGTGCTCAGGCGCCCTTGCGCAGTTGCGCGGTGGGAATTCGCAGCGCCTCGCGGTATTTGGCCACGGTGCGGCGCGCGCAGTCGATGCCCTGCGCCTTCAGCAGCTCGGCGATGCCGGCGTCCGACAGGGGGCGCGCGGCGTCCTCGGCCTCGATGAACTGCTTGATGAGCGCGCGCACCGCCGTGCTGCTGGCGCTGGTGCCCGATTCGGTGCCCAGCGCCGAGCCGAAGAAGTACTTCAGCTCGAAAGTGCCGCGCGGCGTGGCCATGTACTTGGCGGTGGTGACGCGCGAGATGGTGGATTCGTGCACGCCCAGCTCGTCGGCCAGCTCACGCTGGATCATCGGCCGCATGGCCAGCTCGCCGTGCAGGAAGAAGCCGCGCTGGCGCTCGACGATGGCGCTGGCCACGCGCAGGATGGTGTCGAAGCGCTGCTGGATGTTGCGGATGAACCAGCGCGCCTCCTGCAGGCGCTCGGCCAGCGCCGGGTGCCTGTCGCTGCCGCGCAGGGCGCTGGCGTACAGCTCGTGCACGCGCAGGCGGGGCATGACCTCGGGGTTGAGCGCCACGCGAAAGCGCGGCTGCGCGGCGCCGCCGACGGCGCTGACGATGACGTCGGGCACGATCACCTGGCGCTCGACGTCGACAAAGCGGCGCCCCGGCTTGGGGTCGAGCCGGCCGATCAGCGCCGTGGCGGCGCGCACCGCGTCCTCGCTCTCGCCGACGAGCTGCGCCAGCTTGCGGATATCGCGCCGCGCCAGCAGCTCGACGGCGTCGTGCCGCGCGCAGATGCGCAGCGCGGTGGCGATGCGCGCCTGCTCGGGCGGCGGCAGCGCGCGCTCGGCCTGGCGGCTCTTGAGTTGCAGCGTCAGGCATTCGGCCAGGTGGCGCGCGCCCACGCCGGCCGGCTCCAGCGACTGCAGCAGCCTGAGCGCCAGCGTCAGGCGGTGCACCAGCTCCTGCATCTGCTCCAGCTCGTCGTCCGCGTCGGTCAGCGTGGCCGCCAGCTGCGCCAGCGAATCCTCCAGGTAGCCGTCGTCGTTGAGCGAGCCGATCAGAAAGCGCAGCGCCGCCGCGTCCTCGGGTGACAGGCGCAGCGTCAGCGCCTGGTGCAGCAGGTGCTCGGCCAGCGATGGCTGGCCACCGGCGCGCTCGCCCGGGTCGGTCTCGTCCCCGTCCGGGCTGCCGGTGCGCGCCGGCGCCTCGCCACCCCATTCGCCATCGTCCGGGGCGATGTCCGCGCTGCCGTCGCCGCCCCAGTCGTCCGGCGTCAGGGATTCAGGCTCAAAATCGCCATCTGCGCCCGCCGGATCAACGCCGACAGCTCCTGAATCAATAGCAACTTCATCGACACGGTCGCCCGTGCCGACGCGGGCGTCGGCCTGCGCCAGCCCGAACTCCTCGCGTGGCGCGGCCTCGTCCTCGCGCTCCAGAAACGGGTTGTCGGCCAGCATCTGCTCCACCTCTCCGGCCAGCTCCAGCGTGGACAGCTGCAACAGCCGGATGGATTGCTGCAGCTGCGGCGTCAGCGCCAGCTGCTGCGAAACGCGAAGCGAAAGCCCGGGTTTCACGCCAACTCGGTATGCGCCTGCGATGCGTACCGTTTCCGATCCAGCCAGTCCATGAATCGAACGGCCGCGGAGCAGGCCATGCCAGCGAACGCCATGCCCGGGCGTGTACCGGGCATCGGCGTTGTCCCCCCTCGCGCAGCAGAGGGGGGAAGGCGCGTCAGCGCCTCAGGGGGGTGCCCGTTGTTCACAGCCTGAAATGCTCGCCCAGGTAGACGCGCCGCACCTCGGGGTTGGCCACGATGTCGGTCGGCGTGCCGGTGGCCAGCACGCGCCCCTCGCTGATGATCACCGCGTGGTCGCAGATGCCCAGCGTCTCGCGCACGTTGTGGTCGGTGATCAGCACGCCGATGCCCTGGCTCTTGAGGAAGGCGATGATGCGCTGGATCTCGATCACCGCGATCGGGTCGATGCCGGCGAACGGCTCGTCCAGCAGGATGAAGCGCGGCTGCGTGGCCAGCGCGCGCGCGATCTCCACCCGCCGGCGCTCGCCACCCGACAGCGCCGGTGCCGGCGAATCGCGCAGCGACTCGACGTGCAGCTGCCGCAGCAGCTCGGTCAGGCGCTGCTCGATCACGTCGCGCCCCAGCGGGCGGCCCTGGGCGTCGACCTGCAGCTCCAGCACCGCGCGCACGTTCTCGGCCACCGTCAGCTTGCGGAAGATCGACGCCTCCTGCGGCAGGTAGGACAGCCCCAGGCGCGAGCGCCGGTGGATCGGCATGTGCTCGATGGCCTGGCCGTCGATGGCGATGCTGCCGGCGTCGGCGCGCACCAGTCCGACGATCATGTAGAACGACGTCGTCTTGCCGGCGCCGTTGGGGCCCAGCAGGCCCACCACCTCGCCGTTGATCACGTCCAGCGACACGTCGTGCACCACGCGGCGCGCGCCGTAGTTCTTGCGCAGGCCGCGCACTTCCAGCCGGCTGTGGCCGCGCGCCGCCGGCGTGCCCGTCGGCGCGGGGGCGTCAAAGCGCGACGCCAGCGCTTCCAGTGCCGGCTCGCTCACCGGCCGGCCCCTTCGGGCAGCGCGGTGGCCGGGCGCAGCGGCAGCGCCGGCGCCGAGGCGGCGGGCGCGGCGCCACCGGACTGGCGCGGCGCCAGCGTGGCGCGCACGCGCCCGCCCGGCGCGGCCGACGGCGCCCCGGCGGTGGGCGCGCCATCCACCGTGTAGACCTCGGTGCGGTTGTTGTAGACGATCAGGCTGCCCAGCACCTGATCGAGCAGGGTGGCGCCCTCCAGGCGCCGCATCTCGGCACGGCGGATCAGGCGCACCGTGTCGGCCTTGCTGTCGTATTCAATGGTCTCACCCTCGCCTTCGATGTATTCGTCCAGGCCCTCGCGCTTCTGGCGAAAGAAGGCGCGCTTGCCGGCCTCGGCAGACAGGGTGCCGAACTGGTTGCCGGCGCTGTCCTGGCGCACTTCCAGCCGGGCGCCGCGCATGACGATCGTGCCCTTGGTCACCAGCACCTTGCCGGTGAAGGTGGACAGCTGCTTCTGGTCTTCGTAGCGCAGCGCATCGGCCTCGATGTTCATGGGCTTGTCGCGGTCGGCGCGCTCGGCCCAGGCCGGCACGGCCAGACCCAGCAGCAAGGTGGCGCGGACCAGGGCGCGGCGTGGCGCGCACGGCAGGACAGGAAGCTTCATGGCTAAGGCACGGTTTTTGCTTTAGTGACGGGTCATTCTAAGCGGCGCCCATGCGCCTCGACCGGTGGCTGGGCATGAAAAATGCCCGCCGAGGCGGGCTGCTCCGGGGGCCGGCGTCCGGGCGGGCGGCGGCTCAGGCGATCACTTCTTGCGTTCCTGCGCGATCAGGTTGTTGGCGATCTGGATCATGCGCTCGAAGCCGCCGGCCATCGAGCCGTCGGTGTAGTAGCGCCCGGCAATGCCCAGCGCCGGCGTGCCTTCGACGTGGTAGGCCTCCTGCAGCTGCACGGCGCGGCGCAGCTTGTTGGCGACGCCGAAGGACTTGTAGGTGGCCTCGAACTTGGCGCGGTCCACCCCCTGCTCGGCGATCCAGGGCAGCAGCACGTCGGGCTTGTCCAGGCGCTTGCGCTCGGTTTGCAGCGCCTGGAACACCTTCATGTGCACCGGCTGGTCGGCCAGGCCCATGGCCTCGAGCGCGTAATAGATGCGCTGCAGCGGCTCGAAGCTGCTCTGGAAGCCCACGTGCTCGCGGCGCACCGCCACGTCCTTGGGGGCGGCCTTCTTCCAGGCCTCGAACACCGGCTCGAAGTTCTTGCAGTGCGAGCAGCCGTAGGAGAAGAACTCGATCACCTCGATCTGGCCGG
>CAUJJP010000003.1 GCA_963205525.1 Pseudomonadota bacterium
CCGACGAATACATCGCGACGAGCCCGATGCCCATCAGCGCCGCAACCAGCAGCAGCAGCGGCACGTCGAAGCCGCGCAGCAGCGGCACGACGCGCTGCAGGATCGTGGGTCTGTCGAAGGTGGCGGGCGGCATGGGCGCGCAATTATCCCCGCCGGCCTGGCTCACGGTTCCAGCACGATCTCCACGACGGCCCCCTGGCCGCTGCTGCGCAACTCCAGCGCGGCGCCTATCGCCTTCGCCCGCTCGTGCAGCGTGCGCAGGCCGTTGCGCAGCGGCTGCGCGGCTCCGAAGCCCACACCGTCGTCCTCGATGCGGATCACCACCGACGGCCCCCGCGGCTTGACCTCGACGCGCAGGCGGCTCGCGTGCGCGTGCTGCAGCACGTTGGACAGCGACTCCAGCACCATGAACTGCAGGTGGCGCATTCCCGCCACGTCCAGGCGCCGGACGGGTTCCACCAGATCCACGTCCCACGACAGCTCGATGCCCGCGGCAGCCAGCCTCGGCTCCAGCCGGTAGCGCAGGTTCGCCAGCAGGCCGGTCACGTCTCCGGCGGGCAGGTGCATCGCGTCGATCGTCAGCTTGAGCTGGTCCAGCGAGTCGCGCAGGGTCTGCAGCACGTCGCTGCTGCTCGCCCTGCCCGACTGGAGCTGGCGGATCGCCGCGCTGATGTGCGATCCCACGCCATCGTGCAGGTCGCGCAGGATGCGCGTCCTCTCGTTGACCCGCTCCTGCTCGCGCGCGAGTTCCGCCAGACGCTCGTAGGTGGCCTGCAGTTCCCGCTCCTTGGTCGCGACCTGCGACGCCATGGTGGACAGCAGGTGGCCGACCTGCGCATTCGCGTCGCGAAAGCGCGTCAGGACGATGTACGCCAGCGCGAGACCGAACACCAGCGATGAATAGCGCATCAGGGTGTTGCCGCCCATCGTCATGTGAATGCGGAACACGATCCAGTCGCGCACGCCGACCAGCGCATTGAGGAGCAGCGCCGCAGCAATCAGGCGATGCAGCAGGATGCCCCCCCGCACTGCCGCCCAGCAGTAGACGCAGACGAAGGGAATGGCGATGGCACCGATGCCAGCGTACCACAGGGTCAGCAGCCAAGTATGACCCCACCGGGCCGTCACGATGCAGGCCGGGCCGGTCAGCAGCACCGCCACGATGGCCCACTGCAGGCGCGCCATGACCGCACGCCCGCGCCAGCCCGCGGCCAGGGCGCTGAACACCAGCATGGCCCCCACCCAGACCCCGAGCGTCTCTATGGCCAGGATGTCCCACCACAGCCTGGACAGCGGCGGGGACTCCAGCAGCACCCCGCCCACGCGCAGGCCCCAGGAATACTCCGCCAGCGCCGCGAAGAGGTACAGCGGGTCCCTCTGCCAACCTTGCGGCTGCGCCGGATTGACCTGCGTCCACCACAGCGCGAGGGCCATCGTTCCCACCAGCAGGCAGATGACGACGACCACCCGCGTCCCCGTCACCCGCTGCAGGTGTTCCCGCTCGTACAGCGGCTGGATGTCTCCGCCCGGCCCCACCCAGGAACTGGCCACGCCGGCGCGGCGCGAGGCATCGGCCCGCACCCTGACGTGGATCGTGTTGTCCAGCCTCAGCAGACCTGCCGGGATCGTGATGAGGCGGGGCACCTGGCCGTAGTCGTCCTTGTCGAAGCTGTCCAGGTCCCCCTCGTGGCCCAGCAGGGCGCCATTGAGCCGCACCTCGTAGGCATTGCCCAGGCGCAGGAAGTACAGCAGCCAGGGCTCTTGCGGTATCTCGCTCAGTGAAAAATGCATCTGGAAGTCGGCATGTCCCCTGCTGCCGGGATGCCACCGGTCCCAGGAATAGGGCAGCGTCGCCCGCAGGTGCTGCACCGCCTGGCCATCGACCTGGATCGACGCCTGCGCCTGCGTCAACTGCAGCGCGGCAGCCTGCGCGCCAAAGGCCGCGCCCAGCCACAGCGCCAGCAGCACGCACAGCGAACGGATCAGCCGCAACGGCACGTGCTCAATCCGCCGGGCCCGGGGAATAGCTCGGCAGCAGCCCGAGCCTGACTGCCTCGAACACCGCCTCGTTCTTGGAATGCACGGCCAGCTTGCCATAGAGGTTCTTGATGTGCGTGCGCACGGTGTGCACGCTCACGCCAATCAGCCGCGCCGTTTCCGCATAGGAGAACCCGCGCGCGATCAGCTCCAGCACCTCCTGCTCCTTGGCGGACAGCGGCGTCGGCACTGGCAGCGAGCCACCTGCCAGGGCATTGGCCCCGGCAAGCGCCACACTCCTGGGGCTCTGCCGCCCTTCGGGCGCCTGCGCGCGCGTGGCATGCAGGCTCAGGTACTTGGACAGCACCCGCCGCGCGATCATCGGCGATATGGGCGACGCGCCCTGCTTCATTTCCATGATCGTGTCCGCCACGTTCTCCGGCGTGCAATCCTTGTGGATGTAGCCCAGCGCCCCGGCCTCGATGCTGGCCAGCACGTTGTCCTCGTCGCCGAACATCGAGATCACCAGCGGTTCGCACTCCGGGTGCAGCCGCCGCGCGTGGCGGATCACCTGCAGGCCGCTGCCATCGGGCAGCCCCAGGTCCACCAGCAGCACGTCGACCCGCTGCGCGGCCCCGTCCAGCCAGGCGCACGCCTCGGCCACGGTGCCCACGCCGGCCAGCAGCGACAGGGCCTCGCAGCGCTCCACGCTGGCCGCGAAGAACCCGCGCGCCTGCGCATCGTCTTCAACGATCAGGACACTCCACACACCCACGCCTTCGCCTCCCCACATGCGCTTGGACCGCCAAGCCGCGCGAGCATAAGCGCGGCACGCTCCGAACTCCAGACCGCCGGCATCCCATGAACATCCGAGGCCGGCGCCGTGTCGCGGCGGCACGACATCACACGTTCATGCGATGCCGGCGCCCATGGCAGCCGGTTCAATCGCCTCCAGGCGGGGCCGGGAGCGCGCTCCAGCCCCCGCTTGCATCACAACCCTCAGGAGGAAAACCCATGAACCACCCATTGAACCGGCTGGCGCTGGCGCTCGCAGGCGCGGCCCTGCTGACGGTCGCCGGATGCGGCGGCGGCAGCGGCAACGGCACAGGCAGCGGGGACGGCGGTGCGCCCGAGACGACGAAGGTATCCGCCAGGGTCATCGACGGCGCGATCGAGAACGCGCTGGTATGCCTGGACACCAACCGGAACGGCAGCTGCGACGCGGGCGAGCCCTCGGGCAGGACCGACGCCGCGGGCAACGCGACGCTGGAGGTGCCCGCCGCCGACGCGGGCAAATACCCGGTCGTGGCCATGGTGGGCACCGACGCCACGGACGCCGACCACGGCCCCGTCGCCACGCCCTTCACGCTCAAGGCACCGGCCGGGCAGGAGATCATCAGCCCGCTCACGACGCTGGTGCAGTCCTACCTGGAACTCACGGGCGGCAGCGCCGCCGCCGCGGCGGATGCCGTGCAAAGGCAACTCGGCCTGGATGCCTCACCCATGGCCGACTTCACCATGGACGCCAGCGACGCGGGCAAGCAGGCCGGCCTGCACGCCCGCCTGGTCGTGGTGACGACGCAGGCCCAGCGCGAGGCGACCGCGGGCGCCAAGGGCGCCGACGACCAGCCGCTCACCACCGGCGAGATCGACGGCGCCATCAACGCCCGCCTGGTCGAGCTGCTGCAGCGCATGGCGCTGGCCATCCTGGACGACCCGACCCTGAGCGACCCCGCCGTCTCCCTCGCCGACAAGCAGGCCAGGATCGCCGCGGCGGCCGACCAGATCGCGCAGGCGGCGGGCCTGACCAAGGACAACGTCGGCGCGGTCGTCGCCGCGCAAAACCCGGGCGGCCCGGCCGAGCAGACCGGCGTCGCGGGCGCCAGCCTGCGCTGGTTCACCTTCACCAACCTGCAGAACTACATGCTGCGCGCCTTCGAGTTCACGGCCGCGCAAAGCACCCCCGACGCCGGCGGCAAGACCCATTTCACCGAAGTGCGCGAACAGCAGGTGAACGGCGTCCTGTCCGAGTGGGGCATGGGCGCCAACAACTGGGTCCGCCCCCAGATCTACTGGACCGGGTCCGCATGGTTCGACTGCCCGACCACCTTCGTGCACGACAACAGCGCGCCGAACGCCGCGGGCGAGACGCAGTCCCTGTACTGCAATGCCGTCAGCACCCGCGTCAAGTCCAGCAGCAACCGGGACGTCTCGGGCCGCAAGCTGATCGACGTCGTGCGCGAAATCCGCGCCTACCCCGCCACCGACTCCTCGCACGGCGCCTACGCCAACTGGGGCCCCGACCCGGACAAGCCTGCCATCCAGTCGGCGCTGGGCAACGCGGTGTTCCCGGCCGGCTCGGTGCTGAGCGTCAGGGCCGTGACCGACTACGTCGGCGGCGCCCTCTTCTACCTGCGCACCTCGGAGGCCCGCATCCCCCGCGAGGAAGACCCGCTGAACCCCAACACCGCGACCTGGCGCTCGGCCACGCTCGACCAGTTCGTCCAGTGGAACCAGGGGGACTACGCGCCCGGCGTGGAGAACAACGTGCACGGCAACAACGCCCACGTGCTGCTCAACCGCGACTACACCAGGCTCGACGGAAATGCCGCGTACAAGCGCTACATGGCGGGCTTCGGCGCCGGCACCGGCAAGGCCCGGTTCTATGAATGCGAGGGAGACATGGCCTCGCGCAGCGAGACCCCGCCGCGCAACTCCACGCTGTTCATCGACGGCAAATCCACCTGCAGGCGCATCCTGGAGACCAGCTACACCGTCACGGCCCAGGGCGACGGCAAGGTGCTGCGCTTCGCCGCCCTGCCTACGCAGCTCAACGAATCGGCGGGCGAGCGCGTGCTGGTGGAGCGCGCCGGCAAATCCTACGTGGGCTATACGCCACGGGAGCAGGCAAGCACGCAGCTGCGCCTGAACCAGGCCGCCGCCGAAGCGCTGCTGGCGGCGCTCGGCCTGGACTGATCGCCCGGGCAACCGGGCAAGGGGCACGCGCGGGCCGCGCATGGCGGCCCGCTGCCCCGCCGCGGCACAGGGCGGCGGGCCAGCGCCGCGCCACCATGTGCGATGGCCGCAGCGGGATGCTCCCGCTGACGGCCCCTGGGAATGCATCGCCGAGCGGGGATCTCCCCCCATAATCGGCTCGCCCCGCACCACCCTTCCCAGGGCCCCGCCATGCCCCCACCCCATCCACACCATCGGCCATCCACCCTCGCCACGCTGGCCGTCGTCGCCGCGCTCGCCACCAGCCCGCCGCTCGGCGCGCAAACCGCTGCTCCCGCCCCGGCCGCGCCCCGCGTCATCGCCTACTTGAGCCTCGGCCCGAGCGAGTCGAACCGGCTCTGCATGAACGAGGTGCGCGCCGGCCTGGAGCAGGCCGGCTGGTCGTTCGACCGGCAACTGAGGCTCGAATGGAACGACGCGGCCAACGACCCGGCCGGCGTCGCATCGCTGGCGCAGGCGATGGTGGCGCGCGGGCCCGACGTGCTGCTCGCGACCAACAACCCGGAAGCCGAGGCCCTGATGGCCGCCACGCGGGAGTTGCCCATCGTCCTGATGGGCCCGACCTCCATGCGTCCCGTCGTCGATGCGCAGTTGCGCCCGCTGGCCAACGTCACGGGCGTCACGCTGGGCCTTTCGGGCCAGTTCATGCTCAAGCCGATGGAGATGCTGCTGCAGGCGTTTCCGCGAGCGCGCCGCATCGGCATGATCTCGAACAGCGGCAATGCGGCGCACGAGAAATTCAAGGATCTCGCGCCGTTCTCGGAACTGCTTCAGCGGGCAGGCGTCGAGGGGCTGCGCGTGCGCTTCTCGGGTCAGGCCGGCGTTGCTGGCGCCTGGGACGAGCTGGCCCGGCATCAGGTCGATGCCGTGCTGATCTGGCCGGATTCCTCGGTGTTTCACGGCGAGCACGCGCGGCAGGCGCTGCGGGTGCGCCTGCCGGCGATGTCGCACAACAGTTGGTTCGCAACCCGCCACGGCGGCCTGCTCAGCTACGGCGCCATCGGCCGCGTCAGCATGTGCGGACGCGGGGCGCGCTATGTGGACCAGGTGCTGCGCGGGCGCGCCCTGGCTGAATTGCCGGTAGAGGAGCTGTACGAAGCGGCGCTGGTCGTCAACCTCGATACCGCCGAGCGCATCGGTGTGACGTTGCCTGCCGCGCTGGTCGCGCGCGCCGACCGCCTGATCCGCCCGGGCGAGCGCACGCTGCCGCCGACGGCCGACGCCAGAGGGGACGCGGGGGCTGCCGCCCAGCCGCCCTCCCGCTGATGCGCCTGCTCGGTCATCGCCTGTGGCAGACCTATGCCCTGTCGGTGGCGGCGCTGGTCACGCTGGTGCTCGCGGCCAGCGGCTTCGCGCAGCTCTGGCTGATCCAGCGCGAGACGCGCGTTGCCGTGGCGGCGCGGCAGGCGCTCGAAGCCGCCCAGGCGGCGGCCCGGATCGAGCGCTTCATCGGCCAGACCGGGGCCTTGCTGCGCGCCACCTTGTCGCTGCAGGACTCGCGCCACCTGAGCGATGCGGACGCCGACATCCAGTTCGAGCTGTACCGGCTGATGAGGCAGTCGCGGGCGATCCAGGAAATCTACTGGATCGACCGGCACGGCCGGGAACGCGTGCGCATCTCGCGCATGGCGTCCGACCGCATCGGCGGGGGCGAGGACCGCAGCCAGTCGCCCGAGTTCCTGCACGCGCGCGCCGAGGCGCCGTGGTTCGGCCCGGTCACCTTCGTCGTCAACCAGCCGCGCGTGGTGATGGCGCGGCGCGGCGGGCTCCCGGAGAGCGGCGTGCTGGCGGCGCAGGTCGATCTGACGCAGCTGCGCGACATCATCCATGAAACCCGCTTCGGCCGCGAGGGCGTCGCCTACGTCGTCGATGGGCAGGGGCGCCTGCTGGCGCACCCCGACTTCCTGCAGGTGCTGGCACTGCCCGACTGGACGGCCCACCCGCCGGTGCGCGCCGCCACCGTGCAGGCGCCCACCGACGGGCTGATCGAATTCGACACGCCCGAGGGCCGTCAGATGGTCGCCCGCGTGGCCGAACTGACCGTGCCCGGCTGGCGCCTGATCACCGAGCAGCCGCGGGACGAAGCCTATGCACCGGTGCGCCGCGCGCTGGTTACCGCGCTGTGGATCCTCGCGCTCGCCGTGCTGGCGGGCTCGGCCGTCGGCATCGTGCTGGCCCGCCGGGTGGTGCGGCCGATCCAGCGGCTCGCCGAGGGCGCCGACCGCATCGGCGAAGGCCAGCTCGAGCACCGGATCGAACTGGCGCGCAGCGACGAGCTGGGCCAGCTCGCGGATCGCTTCAACCAGATGACCGGGCACTTGCGCGATGCATACCGGCTGCTCGAAACCCGGGTGGCCGAGCGCACCCGCGAGCTGGCCGAGGCCAACGCGATGCTGCGCACCGGGCGCGAGGAGGCCGAGCAGGCCAACCAGGCCAAGACGCGCTTTCTGGCCTCGGCCAGCCACGACCTGCGCCAGCCGCTGCATACCATCAGCCTGCTGGTGGGCGTGCTGCGCCGGCAGGCGGTCGCGCCCGAAGTCGGCCAGCTGGTGGGCCACATCCAGGCGTCGGTCTCCGCCATGGAAGCGCTGTTCGTCGGCCTGCTCGACATCTCGAAGCTGGACGCCGGCATGTCCAGTCCGGTGCTGGGCGACCATGCCCTGGCCGAGCTGCTGCGACGCATGGCGGCCAGCCACGGACCGGAGGCCGAGCGCAAGCAGCTGCGGCTGGTCATCGTGCCCTCGCGCTGCGCCGTGCGCACCGACGCCATGCTGCTGGAGCGCGTGCTGGGCAACCTGGTATCGAACGCGATCCGCTACACCGAACGCGGCAAGGTGCTGGTCGGGTGCCGGCGGCGCCCGGACGGCATCGAACTGCAGGTCTGGGATACCGGCGTCGGCATCGTGCCGACCCAGCTGCCGCATGTGTTCGACGAGTTCTTCCAGGTCGGCAACCCGGAGCGCGACCGCGGCAAGGGGCTCGGACTGGGCCTGGCCATCGTCAAGCGCACGCTCGCGCTGCTGGAGCATCCGTACACGCTGCGCTCGACGCCGGGCCGCGGCACCTGCTTCTCGATCCTGCTGCCGGCAGCCGAGGCGCTGCCGGTGGTGACGGCGCGGACCGAGGCTCCGGGAAGCGGGTGGCGCATCGCTGGCGCGTTCATCGTGGTGATCGACGACGAGGCCGATACGCGCCGCGCGATGCAGGCGCTGTGCCACAGCTGGGGCGCGCACGTGCTCACCGCCGCATCGGCCGGGCAATGCCTGGCGCTGCTCGGCGAGCACCTTCGCGACCCGGACCTGATCCTGTGCGACTACCGGCTGCGCCGGGGCCACGACGGTCTGGCCGCGATCAGGAAGATACGAGCGCGCATCGGCCAGGCGGTGCCGGCGATCATCATCACCGGCGACATCGCCGCCGCCGACCTGCGGCGCGTGGCCGACGCGGGCCTGCCGCTGCTGCACAAGCCGGTCGGCGCCGACCGGCTGCTGGCGGCGATCGAGGCCGCGCTGGACGCTCACCCAATCGGGGGAGGCGAGCGGGCGGAAAACGGTCCAGACTCGAACCATGAAGATCCTGCTGGTCGATGATCACGCGCTGTTCCGTGACGGCGTGGCGCTGCTGCTCAGGGAGCTCGATCCGGCGGTGCAGGTCCGGCACGCGTCGACCGTCGCCGAGGCGCTGGCTGTCATCGACGAGGGCGCGGGCATCGACCTGATCCTGCTCGATTTCATCCTGCCCGGCATGCATGGCCTGCAGGCGCTGGAGACGATGCGCGAGCGGTACCCCGGCGTACCGCTCGTCATGCTGTCCTCGCAGGAAGACCAGGTCACCGTGCTGCGCTCGATCCATCTGGGCGCAATGGGCTTCATCCCGAAATCGGCCTCGTCCAGCCAGATGTTCGAGGCGCTGCGCACCGTGCTGGCGCACGGCATCTACATGCCGCCAGTCAGCCTGGCGGGCATTGCGCTGCCGGTGCCGGCGCGGCCGCGCACCACCCCCGCCGAGCTCGGGCTCACGCCCCGCCAGACGCAGGTGTTGCGGCTGATCCTGGAAGGCAAGCCGATGAAGCTGATCGCACGCGAACTGGGGCTCAGCCACAACACCGCCAAGACCCACGTCAGCGCCGTGCTGCGCGCGCTCGCCGTGACGACGCGCACGCAGGCCATCGTGGCGGCCAACCGGATGGGGCTGGTGCTGGGAGCCGACGGCCCCTGACACGGCTTTGCATTCGGGCACACGACAAGGCGGAATACCGCAGACGGTGCCGTGGCACGGCAAGGCCCACCGGTACGCGATGCGTTCCAAGGCAACGCCGTACGAGTGACCCGGTCAACCGGCCCACGACCCGGCGCCGGCTTCGCGCCAGACCCGGCCTCACCCAACTGGGTGATGTGCGCAAGCGATGTTTCCCTTAACTTCCTCGGCGTCGCAAGACGAATGGCCACAACCGACGAAACCAAGAGGACCACCATGCAATACCGCAACGGCAGGCTGCTGCCCCACACCCTTGCCATTACCGCCGCGCTGGCCGTGGCGGCCTGCGGCGGTGGCGACGACGCACCCGCACCGCCCCCCGCTCCTGCGCCCGCACCGGTCACGCTGGAGGGCCAGGTCACGCGCATGGCCGCGCTCGAAAACGTCGTGGTCTGCCTGGACCTCAACGGCAACCAGCAATGCGACGCCGGCGAGCCTTCGTCGGCGCCCACGGGCAACGATGGGAAGTATTCCCTCGTGGCCCCCGAGGCCGACGCAGCGACGGCACGCCTGATCGCGCTGGTGTCGACGGCAGCGATCGATACCGCCTCCGGACAACCCGCCACCACGCAGGACTACGTGCTCACCCGTCCATCCGGAGCCGGCAGCATCAACCCGCTGACCACGCTGGTGCAGACCGGCATGGACGCCGGCATGACCGAGGAAGAGGCACGCGCCAATACCGCCCTGCAACTGGCCATCGCCCCCGCCAAGATCGAGGACTATCAGGACGACCCCGCCTGGGACGACGCCCAGGTGCGCGACACGGCGCGCACGGCAGCGGTGGTGGTCTCGGGCATGCTGCGCCAGGGCATGGCGCTCGAGGTAGGCAGCCAGCACGCGGCCGCCCCGGCGTCGACCACGCTGCGCCAACTGAACTACAACGCCCCGGGCGGCTACTACGTGCGCACGCTGGACCAGCAGGCCAAGGCGGCGGACAGCGCCGACGTGCAACTGGTCGATGCCCGCAGCGGCAAGAGCGGCGGCGTGGTCCGGACGGACGACTCGCTCTATGGCAGCGCCTACCTCTCGCCCAGCGGCTGGATGGTCTGCGACCGCAGCGTGCTCATCCGGAGCGCGCTGGGCAATCCGAGCCGCACGGTGTACTGCGAGGGCGAAACCTCGCTGGGCTGGAACCGCGCCAGCAGCGTGGCCGGCGAGAGCATGGCCGATCTGGTGGATCGTTGGCAGGCCATGCCGTCCAACACCATCAATGCCGGCATCTCGACGGTGGCCTTGAAGGGCGCTTTGGACAATGCCGTGTTCCCCGCAGGGGCCGAGGAGCGGGTGCGCACCAACCTGGTGCTGGGGCAGACCATCCTGATCGACAACCTGTCGACCCGCGCCCAGCCGCAGAGCCGCAACACGCTGGAGGCCGTGATCGCCTACTACCCGACCTCGGGCGCCGCAGCGCCGACCGGCGCCAACACCCTGAGCCTGGCGCTGACCACCAGCGTGCTGAAGAACCTGCGCGTGTCGTTCGCCCCGGGCAGCGCCACCCAGGGCACGGCCACGTACTACGAATGCGACCTGGACGAAACGCAGACCGTGGTCTCCAACTGCGCGGCCCTCCCCGCCACGGGCGGCTACAGCATCGATCAGGTGCACGGCAAGCGCTTGCTGCGCTTCACCGGGCAGCCGCCGACCCCGGCCCTGAACTACGACGTGGCGTACACCGAGATTCGCTGGAATGCGGCCGATCCCAACTCGCAGTGGGTCTACCGCACGCACGAGACCAAGCCCCACCTGAACTCTCGCCTGTCCACCACCAACCGCCTGAACGGCACGGCCTGGGAGGCGATGAAGGCCAAGCTGGGCCTGTGATTTCTCCAGGGCGGGGGCCGCGCCAGGCCTTCACCCGCTCCCCATCGATACCCCCTACAGAGACTTGCATGAACACCCTTACCCGCCTCTCCATTCTGCTGTCGCCCCTGCTGCTCGCGGCCTGCGCCGCCACCGCGCCGCCGCCCAAGGACTTTCCCGCCGGTGCGCGGACGCCCTCGGCCGCCGAATTGACCACGCTGCTGCGCGGCAAGTCTTTCGATGCCGTTGCCTCCAACGGCAGCAGCTACCGCACGCAATACGCCGGCGACGCGAACGGCGTCATCGTCTTCTTCTCGGGCCGCTCCGACAGCGGAACCTGGCGCGCCGAGGACGGCCGGGCCTGCTACACCTTCAAGACCATTCCCTCCACCTGCAGCGACTATCGGCTGGTCGGCCAGGACCTCTACCTGAAGCGCGCCAACGGCGACGTGGTGCGGGTAACGCCCGTTCGCTGAACGACGCACGAGGCCGTACGCACGGCCCCCGCCGCGCTGCGGGCCGGGACGGTACGGGCAAGACCCCGCGGGGAAATCGAGCAATCCGTCGCCTGGCTGGACAAGCGCTTCGCCGAGCCTTTCGACGGCCCGATGGTGGTCGTTACGCATTTCGCGCCCACGCGCGGCTCGATCGCCGACAACTCACGCATGAATGCATGCGAAACGAAGGCAATTGCCGGTGCCCGCTGGCGAATTTATCCGTCACCCAAGGAGAAGCGCAATGACCGGACAAGAAAAAAGAGGAGCAGCCGACGAACATACCAGCGCACAGGATGCCACCGCGCCTGTGGCCTCGCCCCAGCCCACGGTTGGCGGGCAGCAACGGCGGCGCTTCCTCCGCGGCGCCGCGGGGTGGGCCACGGTCGCGGGTCTGCCCTTGCTGTCCGCCTGCGGCGGCGGAGGCGACGCAGCGTCACTCACGCCCACGCCCGAACCTTCGCCCGACGCGGACCAGCAGCCACCCACGCTCGCCGCCAGTACGCCGCCGGCTGGCGCCACGGGGGTGGCGCGCGGCACGGCCATTGAGCTGCGGTTCAGTGAAGCGGTCAACATTCCCTCCGGCGCGATCAGCCTGAGCGGCCCGCGTGGAACCGAGGAAACCAAGCTGGCTCTCGCGACCGACGCGGGCGCGACCACGGCGACGTTGACGCCGTCGGCGCGCCTTGGCTTTGGCCAGGAATACACCATCCAGGTCTCCGCGGCGGTGCGCGACGCGGCGGGCAACGCCATCGCTCCCGTGCAGAGCCGCTTCACCACCGTTGCCCGCGACACCCGCCTGGAGCTTGGTGGCCTCATGGGCACCTATGAGCGCCATCGCTGGTCGCCGCAGGGCAGCAAGGCCTTCAACACCTTGCCAGCCCTGGCGGACAACGGTTTCGAGTGGCTGCGCGCCGCCGTCACGACACACAGCTGGCCCGCGCTGCGCACGACCAGCGATTGGGCCGCGCTGGGCTGGCGGGATGAATACTGGTCCTGCCTGGAGGTCACCGGCGCACTGATGTGCGAAGCCGCGGACCTGGGTATGCGGCTGCACGCGGTGCTGTTCCTGAGCGACGTGGCAGCCGACTGGGGCCGACAGCGTCTGCCCGCCCAGTGGCAGGGGCTGGATGCGAATGCGCTGGCCAATGCAGTGCAGGCGCACGCCCGCGACGTGGCACTGTATTACCAGTCGCTGGGCCTGCAGGTGGAAGTCTTCGAGATCGGCAACGAAATCGACGCCGGCGCCTTCGGCCACCTGCTCTGGCAGACGGTACTCCCCGGCGAAATCGACCCCTTCCAGGACCCGGACTGGATGCGCAGCCAGATCTGGACGCCGATCGCCCCATTGCTGCGCGCCGCGATTCGCGGCGTGCGCAGCGTGTACCCGGCGACCCAGATATGCCTGCATGTGTCCGGTTTGGGCTATAGCCCGGACGACAGGGCCGCCGGGGATTTTTTCGACTCGATGCGGGCGCTGGACGTCCCCTTCGACATCATCGGGCTGAGCTACCCCTACATGATGTTCGACCAAGGACTGCCACAACCCTATTTCGAGTCCCCCCGTTTCAACAACGCACTGCAACGTCTGGCCGGCCTGCAGCGGCCCATCCACATCGTGGAAATGGGCTACAACGCCAAGCCCCAGGGAACGCACGCAACGCCCAGCCCAAGGTACCCCTTCACGCCCGAGGGACAAGCCAACTATTTGCGGGATTTCACACGGGCGATCCGCGGCCGTGTCAAGCGCTTGGTCGCCTTCTATCCTGATTGGTACGACGGACTTGACCCAAACGCACCGGAACTCGAAGGCCTGGGGCTGTTCAGCGCCCCCAACGTGCCGCGACCGGCACTCGAAGTGTTCAACGCCATTGCCGAAGGGAGGTTATCGGCTTGATTCGGCGCACGCCGCTGCCAAGGTCATTTCGGTTCACGCCATGATTCCCGCAGGGGACGGCCACACCAAACCACGAACGAGCCGAATCCAGCAGCCGTGCGGAAGATGCCGAACTGGAGTCGTCATGGACGGCCTGCAGCATGGCGAGTGGCAACGCCGCGCCATAACCACGGTATGGCACAGTCGCCAGACACCTTCATGCCCAGGCCCGCACCATGCCGATCACCCACCTTCTCTACCTGCACGGCTTTCGCTCCTCGCCGCTATCGACCAAAGCCCGCCTCGTGGCGCACGCGGTGGCCGCTCACCACCCCGGCGTCACCTTCTGGTGTCCACAACTGCCGCCGTCGCCCAAGCAGGCGGTGCAGCACGTGCTGGCGGGCGTGCTCGATTGGCCGGGGGCGCGCATGGCCGTCATCGGTTCCTCGCTCGGCGGGTATTACGCGAGCCGGGTGGCGCTGGAAAAGGGCTGCACCAGCGTCCTGCTGAACCCAGCGGTGAACCCGGCGCGCGATCTGGCGCGATTCATCGGCGAGCAAACCACCTGGCACAACCCGGAGGCGCATTTTTTCTTTCGCGAGGAATACATCGCCGAACTGCGGGCGCTGGACGTGCAGGGCCAGCCCCCCGGCGGGCCCGAGCTCCTGATCGCCGCGCGAGGCGATGAGGTGCTGGACTGGCGCGAGATGCTGGCGCGTTACCCGCAGGCCGAGTCCGTGGTGCTTGAAGGCGGCGACCACGCGCTCTCGGATTTCCCCGCCCATCTGGACAAGGTGCTGGGTTTTTGCGATCTGGTGTAGGGTCGCCGCGTTGCCATCTCGCTTCACGGCCCGACGATGAAAATTGCCCTGCTCTCCGACCTGCACCTGTCCGTCCAGCCCATGGAGCCGCCCGCCACCGACGCCGACGTGGTGGTGCTCGCGGGCGATCTGCAGCGGCCCGCGCAGGCCATGGCCTGGGCGCGGCAGTACCGCCGGCCGACGCTG
>CAUJJP010000004.1 GCA_963205525.1 Pseudomonadota bacterium
GTAGGCGGCGATGACGTCCAGCGGGTTGCCCTCGGCGCGCTCGGTCACGACGCCGTCGGTGACCACCTCGCTGACGAAGCCGGTGGCGCGCAGCAGGGTGCGCGCCGGCAGCCCGATGAAGGAGTAGCGGCCGAAGCGCTCGCCGCCGACCACCGATTCGAGCAGAAAGCTGTTCGGCTTGCCGCCGGCGAGCTTGAGGTACAGCGACAGCGGGGTCTCGAGGTCGGCGAAGGCCTCGGCGATGAGGGCGATGCGGTTGTAGCCTTGCGCCGCAAGGCTGCGGAATTCGAGTTCGGTGATCATCGGTCGGATCCTGCGTCCGCCCATGGCGGGCGGCTTCAGTGTTCAGCAGGCCGGCTGCGGCAAGCGCGTTCGATGCGTGCCGCGGCGGCGCGTTCTCAGGCCGGTGGCCGACGCCAGGGCCAGGCTCCCCGGTCGGAAGACCTCTGGCTGGCTGAACGCGCGATGAACATGGGGGCAGTGTAGCCCAGGGTTTCACGACCATCCTGGGTGCGACCATCCTGGGTGGCGGTCATCCTGCGCAGCGCGCTGCCGGCCCTCAGTCGAACAACTGGTCCAGCCGGTCGAGCACCAGGTCCGCGCCCGCGCCGTCCACCGGCAGGCCGTGGTTGTAGCCGCCGCGCAGCAGCAGCACCGGGCAGCCGGCGGCGCGCGCGGCCTGCAGGTCGTTGCCCGAATCGCCCACCATCAGGGTGCGCGCCGGCGCCGTGCCCAGGGCGCGGCAGGTCTCGATCAGCGGCAGCGGGTCGGGCTTGCTGCGCGCAAAGGCATCGCCGCCGAACACCTGCTCGAAGAATCCCGAGAGCCCCTTGGCCTGCAGCAGCGGGCGCGCGAAGTCGCCCGGCTTGTTGGTCAGGCAGGCCAGCCGCCAGCCGGCATCGCGCATGAGAGCCAGCCCTTCTGCGGCACCGGGGCAGACGGTCGAGGCCCGCCCGTTGACCGCCAGGTAGTGGCGCTGGTAGGACGCCCACAGCGCGTCCAGCGCCTGCGCCGGCTGGCCGAGCTGCTGCAGCACCGCCAGCAGCAGGTGGCGCGAACCCTTGCCCACCGTGCACGCGATGAAGTCGCGCCCCACCGGCGGCAGGCCCAGCTCGGCGAGGGCGGCGCCGATGGCGAGCTCGAAATCGCCCAGGGTGTCGACCAGGGTGCCGTCGAGGTCGACGATGGCGGCGTCGAAGTCGCTGCGCTTCATGTCGCTGCGTGTGCCTGCGGCGCTGCCGGCGGGGATCGCTTCATGGCAGCGCTCGGCGCGGCTGCCATGCCGCGAGCAGCGCGGCGCCGACGATCAGCGCGCCGCCTGTCAGCAGCCGCGCGTCGAGCTCCCCGGCGCCCAGCATGACGGCCGAGCCGGAGGCGAAGAACACCTCGCTCACCATCACCACCGCGGTGGCGTTCGCGGCCAGCCGCGCCGCGCCGTACTGCAGCGCCAGGTTGGCGAGCAAAAACCACAGCGACAGCGCCGCCGCCCCCAGCATCCAGCCCGGCGCCGGCAGCGGCGGCCAGGGCAGCGCGGCGCGCAGCGCAAGTGCGGTCGCCAGGCTGCCGGCGACCAGGCTGCCGCCGATGAACATCGCCAGCGCGCGCGCCGCGTCGCTGCGCTGCGCCTGGCGCTTGAGCATGACGTTGTTGAGCGCAAACGTCATGCCGCCCAACAGGCCCAGCCATTCCGCCATGCTGTGAGGCAGCGGCCAGCCGGTCGCGCCTGTCGTCCACAGCACGATCGCCGCACCGGCCAGCGCGAGCGCGATGCGCAGCGCCGCCAGCGCGCTCAGCCGCTCGCCCAGCAGCCCCCGCGCCAGCAGCACCGCCCACAAGGGCATCAGGTAGAACAGCAGCACGACGCGCACCACGTCGCCCGCCGTCACCGCCCAGTTGAAGGCGGCGTTCGTGCTGCCGGAGGCCAGCAGCACCAGCCACAGGCCGGGGCTGCGCCAGAACTCGCCCCAGGCCTGCGGGCGCGCGAGGCTGAGCACCGCCACCGCCAGCAGGTAGATCAGCGAGGTCGCCCACAAGGCGTGCAGGCCATGCGCTTCGAGTTGCCGGAACGGCCACCACGACACCCCCCAGGCGAAGGCATTGAAGACCAGGGCGGCGGCGGCCAGGGCCGTCGCCGGTCGCGCCGCAGGTCCCATCAGTGGTGGTCCGTGCGCGCAATCTGCAGCAGGTGCTCGACCTCGGCCGCATGCTGGCGCAGGTTGCGCCGGTGCCAGCGCCGCACCGCCTCCATCGTGCCCGCCACCACGAGGCCGAAGATGGCGATCGCGCCGAAGGCCGACAGGCCGTACTTGGTCATGCCGGCGTAGAAGGCGCCCAGGCCGAGGATGCAGACCTGCTCGTTGAAGTTCTGCACCGCGATCGAGCGCCCGGCGCCCATCAGGTTGTGGCCGCGGTGCTGCAGCAGCGCATTCATCGGCACCACCAGGTAGCCGCCCAGCGCCCCGAGCAGCATCAGAAAGGGTGCGGCCACCGTCACGTCGCGGATCGCCACCATGCCGATCACCAGCGCCCCCATCGCGATCCCGAGCGGGATGACGCGGGTGGCGCGATCCAGCCGCATCGCCACCGAGGCCGCCACCGCACCGGCTGCGGTGCCGATCGCGACCACCCCGACCAGCATCGACGCTTGCGAGGTGGCGTAGCCCAGCGCCGCCGCCGCCCAGGCCAGGACGATGTAGCGCAGGTTGCCGGCCACACCCCAGAACAAGGTGGTGGTGGCCAGCGAGATCTGGCCCAGCTTGTCGCGCCACAGGCGCGCATTGCAGCGCTGGAAGTCGCGCACCAGCTCGGGCAGGTGGCCCGACATCGGTTGCAGCGCGGTGTCGGTGCGCGGGATCTTGAGGTTGAAGACCGCGGCGACCACGTACAGCCAGACGATGACGGTGATCGCCGCCTGGGCCGGCAGCCGGATGCCCAGGTCCACCAGCGGCATGTTCACGCGCAGCAGCGCGCCGGCCACGCTGTCGTGCACCAGGGCGCCGCCGAGCACCACGCCGAGGATGATGGAGGCGATCGTCAGGCCCTCGATCCAGCCGTTGGCCTTCACCAGCTGCGACGGCGGCAGCAGCTCGGTGAGGATGCCGTACTTGGCCGGCGAATAAGCCGCTGCACCCAGGCCGACCACCGCATAGGCCAGCAGCGGGTGGCCGCCGAACAGCATCATGAGGCAGCCCAGGACCTTGATGCTGTTGGAGACGAACATCACCCGGCCCTTGGGGATGGCGTCCGCGAAGGCCCCGACGAAGGGCGCCAGCACGACGTAGAAGAGGGCGAACATGGGCACCAGCGCCGCCCCCTGCCAGGCCGGCGCCTGCGCGTTGCGCAACAGCTCGACGGCGGCGACGAACAGCGCGTTGTCGGCCAGCGAGCTGAAGAAC
>CAUJJP010000005.1 GCA_963205525.1 Pseudomonadota bacterium
GGCCTGGGGCACCTGGCGATCCCCGATCCGGATCTCGCTGGCCGGCACGCCGACCGCACCGGAGACGGGGTGCGGTCGCAAGCTCACTTGATCGCTGGGCAAGGGCTCGATCATCCTAGCTCCGGCAGTTGGACGCGCCCGAGCGGGCTGCGCTGCGGGGTGCTGGCAAGACGCGACGACGCTGCGGGCTCATGCCCGCGAGGAGGAGCAACGCCGCCAGCGCGCCGCAGCGCGGCTCGATCGGGTGCGTAGCGATCTCACCCAGGAGGTGATTGCTGCCGTGGCTGCAAGTGCTTGAGAGCGCCCCCAGGGCCGGGCTGCGCCCAGCCCGCCCCCCGCGGGGGTCAAGAAGACTTGGGGCGGCCCGGCGTCTTCTTGTGAACACGGACGAATCCCGCGCCGATGAGCGGTCAACTGCCGGATCTAGGATCGTGCGCACCACGCTACCAGGCCAGGCTGACGCCGAAGGCCGCGAGCGCGCCCCCGGCAAACGCGCCCACCGTCACGCACACCGGGGCACCGGGCCCGCAGACCAGGCCGGCGAGCGCACCCGCGGCCATGCCGCCGCCGATGCCGGCGCCGGTGATCGCCAGTTCCTTCGCCGCCGCCTGCGCCTTGTCCTCGGCGCTGGCGATGGTGTAGACGGACAGCGCCAGCGACAGGAACAGCAGGCCCCGGCCGGCGTGCGAGAGCCTTCGCATCATCGCCGTCACCTCGGGCCGGGACTTGCCGGCGGCGCTCACCACCTCGGCGTAGACCGTGTTCTTCTGCGCCGCGGACAGGGTGGCGAACTCGGCACCGGGACCGAACAGGGCCAGCGTCTTCTTCGCCACCAGCGCGTTCAGCGTCGCGCCTTCGCGCTTCATGGCCTCGGCCAGCGCGCGCCCGACCGGCGTGCTGCGCCCGCGCACCAGCTCCATCACGAGGTTGCGCGTCTCCTGCGCCTGCTGGGCCGCCTGCGCCCAGCTGATACGCCCTGCGCGCGCGGCCTCCCCCAACTCGTCGGCCAGCAGGCGGATCTGGCGCGCGTAGGCCTGGCGCGCCGACGCATCCAGCCCCAGGTGGGCACCCACGTTCGCGATCTCGGCCTCCAGCGCGCGCAGGCTGTGCTCGAACAACGCGCGCTCGCGCTCGCTGGCTGGTGTCATGGTGTCTCCAGGATCGGACTTCCATGCCCCGAAGGCCGTGGGGCGGCGCAGTATCGCCCTGTGCGCGCGGCCGTCTCCATCCCTAGCGGGGTGCCAGGTGGAGCAGCCGGTCGGACTGCCAAAGCGTGACATCTGCACGCGCGCGCTTTCCACAAGTCAGCTGCCTGGGGGCCCCGCTCATGCAATCGTTCGGGCCGCCGATAACTGATCCCGATGGGACACCCTGGCATACAGCGCTGGCTCGAGGAGGCGGTTGCGTCACGCGGCAACGTGAGCTCGGCCCTGGTCGTGCTCGGCACCTTCGAGCGTCCAGGGCGCAGCGCACACTGGCCAGCCGGGGTGCAACCCGACACCGCGCTGCTCGCCGCCGCCAGACACAGCCTGCACGGCGCGCCCGGCCGCCAGATCCCGGCGCAGGGGATCGTCACGCGCCCGGTTCGTGCCAAGGGCGAGGTGGTGGGCACGCTGGCGCTGCGACTGGCCGACAGCGGCGGCGCCGCCGCGAATGCCGGCTCGCTTCTCCCCCCCGCACAGACACCAGGCAATGACGCGGCAGGGCTGCCGCTGCTGGACCTGCTGGAACACGCCCTGCGCGCCCCCGACCTGCGCCAGGCTGCAAGCGAGATCGCAAACCGACTCTGCGAGCCGCTGGGTTGCGAGCGCGTGATGGTGGGCGTGAGCAGCGAGCGCGCCACGCGTGTGGCCGGGGTCTCGCACGGCAGCGACGTCGGCGCCGGGTCTTCCTGGATGCGCGTCCTCGTAGCCGCCATGGACGAGGCCGTCGATCAGGCTGCCGCGGTGCGCTTTCCGCAAGACCCCGCGGAACAGCCGCGCATCACGCTGGCGCACGCGGAACTGGCGCAGCTGCATCCCGGCCGCGCCCTGCTGAGCGTGCCGATGTTTGCCGACGGCCGGCGCGCCGGCGCCCTCACCTTCGTACGACCTGCCGAGCGCCCGTTCGATGACGCCGCATTGCAGCAGGCGCAGCGCATCGGCGCCGCCCTGGGTCTGTTGCTGCACCTGCGCCACGAGAACGAATCCTCCCTGTCCAGGCGCATGCGCGGACGCTGGCGCCGCCACGCCGGCGAGCCCGGCAGCCGCCAGCGGCGCTGGGTGTGGGGTGGCGCGTCACTCGCCATCGTTGCCCTGAGCGGTCTGCTCGCCATGCCCGTCACCCATGAGGTGGTGGCCACCACGCGTCTGGAAGGCCGCATCCAGCGCGCCATGGTGGCCCCGGTGGACGGCTACCTCAAGAGCGCACAGGTGCGCCCGGGCGACCTCGTCAAATCCGGCCAGCTGCTCGCCGAGCTCAGCGACGAGGACTTGCAGCTGGAGCGGCGGCGCCTGGAGTCCGAGCTGGCACGCCACGAGAGTGGATTCGCCGAAGCGCAGGCGCGCGCCGACCGCGCACAGCTGGTCGGCGCCAGCGCCCGCATCAACGAGGCGCGCGCGCAGCTCGCGCTGCTGGAGCAGCAGATCGAGCGCGCCCAGCTGCGCGCCCCCTTCGACGGCCGCGTGCTGGCAGGCGACCTCGCGCCACAGCTCGGCGCGCCGATCAAGCGCGGCGATGTCCTGCTGACGCTGGCGCCGAACGACGACTTCCGCGTCCTGCTGGAGATCGACGAACGCGACGTGGCCCACGTCGGCTCCGGCCTGCGCGGCACGCTGGCCCTGGCCGCCATGCCCGAACAGCGCCAGTCGCTGGTGCTGCAGCGCATCATGCCGGTGGCCCTGGCCAGCGACGGCCGCAACGTGTTCGAGGCCGAGGCACGGCTGGACGGCGGCGCGGTCACCGGCCTGCGCCCGGGGCTGCAGGGGGTGGCCCGCATCGACGCCGGCCAGCAGGCGCTGGGCTGGGTGCTCGGCCATCGCGTGCTCGACTGGCTGCGCCTGCAATGGTGGGCCTGGCTGGGATGAGCCTGTTCAGCGACCACTGGTACCGCGTCGCGGCGCTGCACCCACGGCTACGCTCGCATGTGCGCATCGACCGCCACCGCTACCGCGGCGAGGTCTGGCACCTGCTGAAGGACCCGCTGACCGGGCGTCAGCACCGGCTCAACGAGCTCGGCTGGCGCGTCGTCGCCCGCTTCGACGGGCGCTTGTCGCTGCAGCAGATCTGGGACCTGCTGATCGCGCAGGCCGGCGAGGACGCGCCCACCCAGGCCGAGGTGATCGCGCTGCTGGCGCGCCTGCACGAGGCCGAGCTGATCCAGACCGAGAACACGCCCGATGTGGCACAGCTGTTCGCCAGCGCCGACCGACGGCGCGCGCGTCAGCAGCGCCAGCGGGTCAATCCGCTGTCACTGCGTGTGGGCCTGTTCGATCCGACCCGGCTGCTCGACGCGCTGGCGCCGCTCGGCCGCGCGCTGATGCGTCCCTGGGCGCTGTGGGCCTGGGCCGCCCTGGCGGTGCTGACGCTGGCCGCACTCGCGCCGCACGGCGGCGAGCTCAGGGCCTATGCCGCGCTGCATCTGGGCAGTCCGCGCATGCTGCTGATCATGTGGCTGGCCTACCCCGTGATCAAGGCCTTGCACGAGCTGGCCCACGCGCTGGCGCTGCGCAGCTGGGGCGGCGAGGTGCGCGACGTGGGCGTCTCGCTGCTGATGCTGATGCCGGTGCCGTACGTGGATGCGAGCGCCGCCTCGGGCTTGCGCTCGCGCCGCAAGCGGGTGCTGGTCAGCCTGATGGGCATCCTCGCCGAAACGACGCTGGCCGCGCTGGCTGCCTGGCTGTGGCTGACGGTGTCCGACGGCGTGCTGCGCGACATTGCGTTCGCCACCATGGTCGTCGGCGGCGTCTCGACCCTGCTGTTCAACGGCAATCCGCTGATGCGATTCGATGCCTACCACGCCTTGTGCGACGCCATCGAGTCGCCGGCGCTGGGCACCCGCGGCGACGCCTACTGGCGCTACCTCTGGCGCCGCCATGCGCTGGCCCTGGCGCAGGCGCGCCCACCCACGGTGGCGCGCGGCGAGCGCCCCTGGCTGCTGGGCTACGCGGCGGCATCGCTCGCCTACCGCATCCTCGTCGCGCTGTGGATGGTGGGCTGGCTGCTCGGCGTGCACCTGCTGCTGGGCGCCTTGATGGCGGCCTGGATGCTGTTCGTCCTCCTGGCGCGGCCGGCATTCAGGCTCTGGCGCTATACGCGCGATGCCAGCGAACTCGACGGCCGGCGCGCGCGCGCCCATGCCGCCCACGGCCTGGCACTGCTGCTGCCGCTGGCGCTGCTGCTAGCGCTGCCGGTGCCGCGTGCCACGCACGCATCGGGCGTGGTCTGGGTCGATGAGAAGGCGATGGTGCGGGCACAGGTGGATGGTTTCGTCGAGCGCGTGGCGGTGACCGACGGTCAGCAGGTGAGCGCCGGCACGCTGGTGTTGCAACTGCGCGATCCGGCGCTGGACGGCGAGCTCGAGCGGGTCCACGCGCGCCTGGCCGGCCTGGACATCGCCTACTACGCCGCCCTGTTCCAGGAGCCGGCCAAGGCCGCCGGCGTGGCGCAGGAGATGCGCCGCCAGGAAGCCGAGCGCGATCGCCTGCAGGCACGCATCGCCGCGCTGGCGGTGCGCAGCGCAGGTGTCGGGCGCATTGCCCTGCGCCAGCCCGACGACCTGCCGGGAAGCTACATCGCCCGCGGCAGTCTGGTGGCGCACCTGATCACTGCGCAGACGCCCACGGTGCGCGTGCTCGTATCCGAGGGCGACGTCGCGCGGCTGCGCGAGCTGCCGCGCGGCATCCAGGTGCGGCTGGCCGATGCACCCACGGCAACGCAGCACGCCACCCTCATCGCCCAGACGCCGGCACCCGTGAGCGAACTGCCAAGCCCTGCGCTCGGCGACCGCCTTGGCGGGCCGGTGCTCACCGACCCGGCGGATCCCGATGGCATGCGTCCGCTGGAGCCGATGTTCGTCGTCGATCTGGCGCTGCCGGGCGGCACGGGCGGGCGCATCGGCACCCGCGCGCAGGTGCGCTTCGACCACGGCGACGCCCCGCTGGCGCAGCAGTGGCTGTACCGGGTGCAGCAGTTGTTCGTCGGCCGGCTGCCATCCGCGACCCTGACCGCAGGCGGGCACCCGATCGCGGACTCCTGATCGATGCCGGGCCACCACCAGGCGCTCCTACCGCGGTTCTTCGTCGACGAAGGACGCCGCCCGGACCGCACCCGCTGCCCAGTGCCGCTGCCTTGCCCCGGCCCAGCCTTCGGCGCCTACCCGCAGCGCGCGCCGACGCCACCATCGGCGCTCGAAACCGCCTGGCGCAGGCTGCGCTGCACGCTGGATCACCGCACCCAGCGCGCCAGCCAGCGCCGACTCGTGGCCCGCGTGCGCGCGGCGCAAGCCGCCTGGCCGGCCGCAGGAACGGCCGCTGAAAGCGTCGCGCGGCACCGCCTGCGCGCCCGGCTGGCACGCGAAGGCTTTACCGAGGAGCTGCTCGCGCCCGCCTTCGCCCTGGTGTGCCGTGCCGTGCAGGCGCAGGAGGGCCTGGAGCTGTTCCACACCCAGCTCATTGCCGCGCACATCCTGCTGGACAACCGCCTGGCCGAGATGGCTACCGGCGAAGGCAAGACCCACGCCATGCTGCTGGCCGCGGCGGTGGCGGCGCTGGCCGGTGTGCCGGTGCACGTGATCACGGCCAACCCCTACCTCGCAGCGCGCGACGCCGAGCGCCTGGGGCCCGTGTATCGCGCGCTCGGGCTGCGCGTGGCCGCCATCCGGTCGGACGACGACGAGGACGCCCGCCGCGCCGTCTGGCAGCACGACGTCGTGTACTGCACCGCGTCCGACGTCGTGTTCGACTACCTGCGCGATCAGACCGACACGCCGGGGGCAAGGCCCCGCCTGCGCGGACTGTGCATGGCACTCATCGACGAGGCCGACAGCGTGCTCATCGACGAGGCGCTCACCCCGTTCATCCTCGCCGAGTCGCGTGCGGACGCCGCCGCCGCACAGCGTCACCGCAGCGCCCTGGCGCTGGCCAGCGCCCTGCGTGAGGGCGAGCATTTCGCGGTCGCAGGCGGCACCGAGCGCCACGCCCTCACCGCCCACGGCCGCCAGGCCTGCGAGCGTGCGGCCGGCGCATTCGGGAGCAGCGACCCCTTTTGGGCGCAGCGCCGCCACCGCGAGGAGCTGATCGAGCTGGCGCTGCGCGCGCTGCACGGGCAGCGGCGCGATGTGCACTACCTCGTGCGCGACGGCAAGGCCGGCCGCGAGGTGGCGATCATCGACCTCACCACCGGCCGCGTGGCCGAGGGGCGGCGCTGGTCCAACGGCCTGCAGCAACTGGTGGAGCTGAAAAAGGGATGCGTGCCCTCACCGCTGCAGGTGACGCGCGCACAGCTCACCTACCAGCGCTTCTTCCCGCGCTACTGGCGACTGGGCGGCATGAGCGGCAGCCTGCGCGAGGCAGGCGCCGAGTTGCTCTCGGTCTACGGGCTTGCGGTGCAGACGGTGCCGCTGCGCGCGCCGCTGCGCCGCCTGCACACGCCCCCACAGCTGTATGCAGGCCACGAGCGACGCTGGGCCGCCGTCGTGCGCGAGATCGCCGCCGTGCGCGCGGCCGGGCGTGCCGTGCTGGTGGGCACCGATTCGGTGCGCGATGCGCTGCATCTGTGTGAGCTGCTGCGGGCGGCGGGCATTTCGCACCAGCGCCTGGATGCGCGCCAGGACGCCGCAGAGGCTGCCTGCATCGCCGTCGCCGGCAGCGCCAGCAGCGTCACCGTGGCCACCAACATGGCGGGTCGCGGCACCGACATCGCGCTGCAGGCTGGCGTGCGCGAGCGTGGCGGGCTGCACGTCATCGCCTGCCAGCAGAACGCTTCGGCGCGCATTGACCGCCAGCTGCACGGCCGCGCCGCGCGCGCCGGCGACCCCGGCTCGGTCAGCACCGCGCTCGCGCTGGACGATGGCCTGCTGGCACGCCGCCTGCCGCCCATCCTGCGGTACGCGCTGGCGCGCCTGGCGGGTCGTGAAGCCCCGCTGTGGGCGCCACTGGCGCGCATCGTGCTGGCCAGCGTGCAGTTTCTGGAGGAAGGCAGGACACGTCGGGCTCGAGTTCGTCTGCTGGACGCCGATAAGCAGCTGATCGCGAGCCTCGGCTTCGGGGCGCGCACCGAATGAAGACCCTGGAGCGAGCCCCATGCCGGACCGTCAACCCCTTCTCGCGCCCTGGCTGCTGCCCGGGCTGCTGGGCCTGACCGCTGCGGCCGCGCTCGCCCAGCCTGCCGCCCAGCCCGCCGCGCAGCCCGCTGCTTCGTCGGCTCGCCAGGCCGCCCCGCTGGGCTGCCTGATCGAAGCCTCCACCGTCGTCGAGGTGGGCTCGCCGGTGATCGGGGTGCTGGACTCGGTGCAGGTGGACCGGGGTGCCGTCGTCAAACGGGGCCAGATCCTGGCCCAGCTCGACGCCAGCGTGGAGCGTGCCGCGGTGGCGGTGGCCACGGCACGCGCTGCCAACCAGGCCGACGTCGCATCCGCCCAGTCCCAGGACGCCTACGCGCGCAAGAAGGCCGCGCGCGCGGCGGAACTCACCGAGCTGAGATTCGTCTCCGCCCAGGCACGCGACCAGGCCGAGACCGAAGCCTCGATGGCGGCGATGAAGCTCGCGCAGTCGCTGGAGCAGCGAAAGCTCGCCGAGCACGAGCTGCGCCTGGCCCGTGTCCAGCTCAACCAGCGCGCCATCGCCAGCCCGATCGACGGCGTCGTGGTCGAACGCTACATGACCGCCGGTGAACGGGTGGAGAACCGTCCCATCCTGAAGCTGGCCCAGATCGACCCGCTGCGCGTCGAGGTCGTCCTGCCCGCAGCGCAGTTCCTGCGCGTGCGCCGTGGCGTCACCGCCCAGGTCACGCCAGAACTGCCGGGTGCCAGCGCCCGCAGCGCCACCGTGGACATCGTCGACCGCGTCATCGACGCCGCCAGCAACACCTTCCGCGCCCGGTTGATGCTGCCCAACCCCGACATGGCACTGCCCTCGGGACTTCGCTGCAAGATCGAATTCGCGGGCTGAGCATGAAGCTGCTGGCACTGCTGCGGCGCTGCCTCGGCTGCGGCCGCAGCACGGCCGCAAGCGCGACGACCAGGGCCACGCTGGAGGAGTTCGAGCCACGCATCCTGTACTCCGCCGACTCGCCGCTCGCGACCTGGGCAGCGCTGGATGCCGCACCGGATCACGCATCGCTGCAAGCCAGCGCCGCCGTCGAGACGGTCGCCGCCGCACACATCGCCGAGCTCAGTGCCGCAAACGCCGACCCCGCAGCAAGCGAGATCGTCTTCATCGACGCCCGCATCGAGGACCAGGACACGCTGCTCGCCGACTTGCAGGCGCAGCGCGCGGCCGGACGGCGGCTGGACGTCGTGCTGCTGGACATGGAGCGCGACGGGCTGGCGCAGATCAGCGAAGCGCTGGTGGGCCGCCGCGACGTGCAGGCCGTCCACATCCTTTCCGAGGGCCGCGGTGGCCTGCTGGTGCTGGGCTCCACCATGCTCGATGCGCGCACGCTGCAGGACCGCGCGCTGCTGGTGGAGGGCTGGCAGCGCGCCCTCGCAAGCGACGCCGATCTGCTGCTGTACGGCTGCGACGTGGCCGGCAACCCGGCCGGCGCAGCGCTGGTCGACGAACTGGCCCGGCTGAGCGGCGCCGACGTGGCCGCCAGCACCGACCTCACCGGCAGCGCCCTGCGCGGCGGCGACTGGCAGCTCGAGGCGACGACCGGCACCATCGAAGCTGCGCTCGCACCCAGCACCACGGCCCAGGCGAGGTGGGACGGCACGATGGCCACCTTCACCGACACCAACACCAACGACTCGGGTGCCGGCTCACTGCGGCAGGCCATCATCGACGCCAACGCTGCAGGCGGCGCCGACGTCATCCACTTCAACATCAGCGGCACGGGCACGCACACCATCACGCTGGCATCGGCGCTGCCGGCCATCACCGGCCCGGTCACCTTGGACGCCAGCACCGACGACAGCCATGCCGCCAACGGCGGCCGGCCGGCCATCGTCGTCGACGGCGGTGGCTACCCGATCGGGCTGCAACTGACCGGCGCCGCCTCTGGCAGCACCATCCGCGGGCTGGTGATACGAGGCTTCACCACCGCAGGCATCCAGATCGACGCCGGCTCCAGCGGCAACACCATCGTCGGCAACTACATCGGCAAGCTCACGCCGGCAGGCGTCTCCGGCGGCAGCGCCAACACCGACGGCATCATCGTTCGCGGCGCCAACAACACCATCGGTGGCAGCAATGCAGCGGACCGGAACGTCATCTCCGGCAACCTCCTGACCGGCATCACCCTGGACGGAAGCGGCAGCACCGGCAACGTCATCCGCAACAACCACATCGGCGTGAACGCCGCCGCCACCGGCGCGATCGGCAACGGCAGCAACGGCATCTCAGTCACCGAAGGCGCCAGCAACGCCACGCTGATCGGCAACGTGATAGGCGGCAACGCCTGGTCGGGCATCGGCATAGGTGCAGCCAGCGGCAGCGTCGGCGGCTTCGTCATCCAGGGCAACTACATCGGCACGAACTCCGGCGGCGTGCTAGACCTGCACAACAACTACAGCGGCGTGCGCCTGGACGACCGCGTGAGTTCGGCCCTGGTGGGAGGCACCGGAGCAGGCGAAGGCAACGTGATCGCCTTCAACGGAACGGTCGCCGGCCACGGCATTGGCGTGCTGGTGGGCGGCAGCTCGACCGGTGTCGCCATCCTGGGCAATCGGATCTTCTCGCAGCAGGACGCCGGCATCTATCTGGGCAATTCCGATGGCGAAACCGCCAACGACAGCGGCGACGCCGATGCGGGCGCCAACGGTCTGCAGAACCTCCCGGTGCTCGATGCGGCGACGTCGAACGGCAGCGACACGACGATCGCCGGCACGCTGAACTCCAACGCCAACACGACCTACCGCATCGAGTTCTTTGCCACGCCATCGGCCAGCGCCGACAGCAGCGGCAACGGGGAGGCACACCTCTATCTCGGCTTCGTCGAGGTCACCACGGATGGCAACGGCGACGCCAGCTTCCATGTGGTGCTGAGCGGCGTGGCGGTGGGCAGCGGCCATGTGGCAACCGCGACCGCCACCGTCAAGACCGGCGCCAGCACCTACGGCAGCACCTCGGAGTTCGCCAACAACCGGGCCGTGGACATCAACAACCTGCCCACCGGCGCACCCACCATCAGCGGTACGGTCACCGAAGACCAGACCCTCACGGTCGACACCTCCGCCATCGCCGACGCCGACGGCCTGGGCGCCTTCAGCTACCAGTGGCTGCGCGACGGCGTGGCGATCGGTGGCGCCACCGCCAGCACCTACGTGCTGGGCGACGCGGACGTCGGCGGCAAGATCAGCGCGCAGGTCTCCTACACCGATGCCAAAGGCACGGCCGAAGGTCCGCTGACTTCGGCGCAGACCGCAGCGGTTGGCAACGTCAACGACACGCCCACCGGCTTGCCCAGCATCAACGGCACCGCAACCGAGGACGAGACGCTCAGCGTTGACACCTCCGCCATCGCCGACGCCGACGGCCTGGGCGCGTTCAGCTTCCAGTGGCTGCGCGACGGCAACGTGATCGCCGGCGCCACGGCTTCGACTTACCTGCTGGGCGACGCTGATGTCGGCGGCAAGATCAGCGTGCGCGTGAGCTACACCGACGGGCAGGGAACGGCCGAGACGCTCACCTCGGCACAGACCGCGGCAGTGGCCAACGTCAACGACGCCCCGACCGGCGCGCCTGCCGTCAGCGGCACAGCCACCGAAGGCAACACCCTCAGCGCCGACACCTCGGGCATCGCCGACGCCGACGGCCTGGGTGCGTTCTCGTATCAGTGGCTGCGCGACGGCGTGGCGATCGGCGGCGCCACCGCCAGCACCTACCTGCTGGGCGATGCTGACGTCGGCACGCAGATCAGCGTGCAGGTCTCCTACACCGATGCCAAAGGCACGGCCGAAGGTCCGCTGACTTCGGCGCAGACCGCAGCGGTCGGCAACGTCAACGACACGCCCACCGGCTTGCCCAGCATCAACGGCACCGCGACCGAGGACGAGACGCTCAGCGCCGACACCTCCGCCATCGCCGACGCCGACGGCCTGGGTGCGTTCAGCTACCAGTGGCTGCGAGACGGCAACGTGATCGCCGGTGCCACGGCTTCGACCTACCTGCTGGGCGATGCCGACGTGGGCGGCAAGATCAGCGTTCGCGTGAGCTACACCGACGGTCACGGCACGGCCGAGACGCTGACTTCGGCACAGACCTCGGCAGTGGCCAACGTCAACGACGCCCCGACGGTCGCCAACCCGATCCCGGACCAGGGCGCGACCCAGGACAGCGCGTTCAGCTTCCAGTTCGCCGCCAACGCCTTTGCCGATGTGGACGTGGGCGACACGCTGAGCTACAGCGCGCAGTTGTCCGGTGGCGGCGCGCTGCCGGCGTGGCTCACGTTCAATGCAGGCGCCCGCACCTTCTCGGGCACACCGGGCAACGCCGATGTGGGCGCGTTCACGGTCGAGGTCACCGCCGACGACGGCAACGGCGGCACCGTCACCGACACGTTCACGATCACGGTGGCCGATGTGAACGATGCGCCCACCACCACCCCGGTGACGCTGGCGCCCATCGGCGAAGACGGGGGCCCACGCCTGATCACGCAGGCGCAGCTGCTGGGCAACGCCAGCGACGCCGATGGCGATGCGCTCACCGCCACCAACCTGGCCATCAGCGCCGGCAACGGTGCGCTGGTGGACAACGGCAATGGCACCTGGTCCTACACGCCCGCCGGCAACGACAGCACCAGCGTGAGCTTTGGCTACACCATCAGCGACGGGCGTGGCGGCACCGTGGCGGGCAGCGCGACGCTGGACATCCTGCCGCAGAACGACCTGCCGATGGGCAGCGACGACGCCATCACGCTCGGCGAGGACACGAGCCACAGCGGCAACCTCCTCGGCACCGATCTCGACGGCGATGCGATCACCTACATCGCCATGACCGCGCCGAGCCACGGCTCGGTCGTCATCAACGCCGATGGCAGCTACACCTACACGCCCGATGCCGACTGGCACGGCAGCGACAGCTTCGGGTTTCGCGTGAACGACTACGCCGGCGGCGACGGCACCGAGTACATCGTGTACGTCACCGTCAATCCCGGCGCGGACATCGTCGGCGACAGCGCCGGCACCGCCAGTGGACAGCCGGTGGACGTGGACGTGCTGGCCAACGACAGCTTCGAGAGCCCGGGCCGCGTCGTCAGCGCCGTCACCCAGGGCGCCAACGGCAGCGTGTTGATCAACGGCGATGGCACGGTGCGCTACACGGCCAATGCGGGCTACACCGGCGCCGACAGCTTCAGCTACACGGTGACCAGTGGCGGCGTCACCGAGACCGCCACCGTCAGCATCACCGTGGGCGCCAACGGCACCACCATCGGCGGCGATGTCAGCGGCAGCGGCAACGAGGACGCACCCATCACCGGCACGCTCACCGCTGTCGATCTGGACGGCCTGCCCGCCAATCCCTACAGCATCACGGGCCAGGGCAGCAATGGCAGTGCCAGCATCGACGCCAGCGGCCACTGGAGCTACACGCCAGATCCAGATTGGAACGGCAGCGACAGCTTCGTCGTCACCGTGAACGATGCGCTGGGCAACCACACACAGCAGACAGTCAACGTCAGTGTCACGCCACTGAACGACGCCCCCACCGTCGCCAACCCGATCCCGGACCAGGGCGCCACCGAAGACAGCGCGTTCAGCTTCCAGTTCGCCGCCAACGCCTTTGCCGATGTGGACGTGGGCGACACGCTGAGCTACAGCGCGCAATTGTCCGGTGGCGGCGCACTGCCCGGCTGGCTCAGCTTCGACGCGGCCACGCGCACCTTCTCGGGCACGCCTGCCAGCGCCGACGTCGGCACCCTCACGATCCATGTCACGGCCGACGACGGCAACGGCGGCACGGTCACCGACAGCTTCATCCTCACCGTGGGCAATGTGAACGATTCGCCTACCGGTGCACCCACCATCACCGGCAGCGTTGCCGAGGACCAGACCCTCAGCGCCGACACCAGCGGCATCGCCGACGCCGACGGCCTGGGCGCCTTCAGCTATCAGTGGCTGCGAGACGGCAACGTGATCGCCGGCGCCACGGCTTCGACCTACCTGCTGGGCGACGCCGACGTCGGTGCGTTGATCAGCGTGCGCGTCAGCTACACCGACGGGCAGGGAACGACCGAGACGTTGACCTCGGCGCAGACCGCTGCGGTGGTCAACGTCAACGACGCCCCGACGGTCGCCAACCCGATCCCCAACCAGGGCGCGACCCAGGACAGCGCGTTCAGCTTCCAGTTCGCCGCCAACGCCTTTGCCGATGTGGACGTGGGCGACACGCTGAGCTACAGCGCCCAACTGGCCGGTGGTGGCGCGCTGCCCAGCTGGCTCAGCTTCGACGCGGCCACACGCACCTTCTCGGGTACGCCTGCCGGCGCCGACGTCGGCACCCTCACGATCCATGTCACGGCCGACGACGGCAACGGCGGCACGGTCACCGACAGCTTCACCCTCACCGTCGGCGATGTGAACGATGCGCCCACCACCACCCCGGTGACGCTGGCGCCCATCGGCGAAGACGGGGGCCCACGCCTGATCACGCAGGCGCAGCTGCTGGGCAACGCCAGCGATGCCGATGGCGACACACTCACCGCCACCGATCTCCGCATCAGCACAGGCAGTGGCTCACTGGTGGACAACGGCAACGGCACCTGGTCCTACACGCCGGCAGCCAACGACAGCGCAGACGTCAGCTTCAGCTACACCATCGGCGACGGCAAGGGCGGCACGGTGGCCGGCAGCGCGACGATGGATATCCTGCCGGTGAACGATCTTCCCGTCGGCGATGGCGATAGCGATGGCATCGTCCTCGATGAAGACACGAGCTACAGCGGCAAGCTCAACGCCAGCGACGCCGATGGCGATGCGATCACCTACATCGCCATGACCGCGCCGAGCCACGGCTCGGTGGTCATCAACGCCGACGGCAGCTACACCTACACCCCGGACGCCGACTGGCACGGCAGCGACAGCTTTGGGTTCCGCGTCAGCGACCAGAATGGCAGTTCCGGCGACGAGTACTTCGTCCACGTGACGGTGAACGCGGTGGCGGACATCGCGACCGACAGCGCCGTCACCGGCAGCGGTCAACCGGTCGACCTGGATGTGCTGGCCAACGACAGCTTCGAGAACCCGGGGCACCTGGTGAGCGCTGTCACACAGGGCGGCAACGGCAGCGTCGCCATCAACGGCGACGGCACCGTGCGCTACACCGCGAACGCCGGCTATACCGGCACCGACAGCTTCACCTACACCGTGAGCAGCGGCGGCGTGACCGAGACCGCCACCGTCAGCGTCACCGTGGGCGCCAACGGCACCACCATCGGCGGCGATGTCAGCGGCAGCGGCAACGAGGACACACCCATCACCGGCACGCTCACCGCTGTCGATCTGGATGGGCTGGCCGCCGGTCCGTACAGCGTCCTCACCCAGGGGGCCCACGGCAGCGCCAGCATCGATGCCAACGGCCACTGGACCTACACGCCGGATACCGACTGGAACGGTAGCGACAGCTTTCAGATCAGCGTGACCGACGCCCTGGGCAACTGCAGGAAGCAAACGGTGAGCGTGACCGTCGCACCGGTCAACGACGCTCCCACCGGGGCGCCCTCCATCAGCGGCACCGCCACCGAAGGCAACACCCTGAGCGCCGACACCAGCGGCATCGCCGACGCCGACGGCCTGGGCGCCTTCAGCTACCAGTGGCTGCGAGACGGCAACGTGATCACCGGCGCCACGGCTTCGACCTACCTGCTGGGCGACGCCGACGTCGGCGGCAAGATCAGCGTGCGCGTCTCCTACACCGACGGCCAGGGCACGGCCGAGACGCTGAGCAGCACCGCCACCGGCCCGGTCGCCAAGGTTAACGCAGCACCCACGGGTGCACCCGAGATTGGCGGCATCGTCGTCGAAGACCAGACCTTGAGCGTCGATACGGCTGGCATCGCCGACTCCGACGGCCTCGGAAGTTTCAGCTATCAGTGGCTGCGTGGTGGCCGCGCCATCGCCGGCGCCACCGGCCCCACCTACACCCTGGGAGACGTCGATGTCGGCTCGCAGATCAGCGTGCGGGTCGGCTATACGGATGGACGCGGCCAGGTCGAATCGCTGACCTCGGCGCCCACGGCCGCCGTCGCCAACGTCAACGACGCACCGCTCGGCGTGCCGACGATCAATGGTGTCGCGGTGGAAAAACAGACGCTCACGGTCGATGCCGGAAGCATTGGCGACGCCGACGGCCTGGGCCCCTTTGTCTTCCAGTGGTTGCGCGATGGCGTGGCCATCGGTGGCGCCAACGCTTCATCCTACGTGCTGGGCGACGCCGATGTGGGCACGCGGATCAGCGTGCGCGTGTCCTACGTCGACGGCCACGACACGGCGGAGGTACTGAACAGCGAAGCCGCCGGCCCCGTGGTCTCCAGCCGACCCGTCAGGCCCACGCCTCCGCCGCAGACACCCGACACGCCAGAGACTCCCGACACGCCCGAGACACCCGGCACCCCCATGCCACCGGAGGGCGGTGTCACCCCGCAGCCGCCGACCGATGTCCCGGGCCCGGCACCCGGACCGGAGGATTCGGACGACACCGATGCAACCCCGCCATCGGATGAGCCTGCACTGCTTCCCGGGAAGGGCAAGCATCCGGAAGAAGGCGGCGCCAGCGCCGCGACACCGGGAGCACCAGGCCTCGTCGCGGGGCCGTCCGTCAACCGCGCCAACCTGTCCATGGATGCTGCGCCAGCGGGCCAGGCGCTGGGCGAAGCGCTCTGGCGCGACCTCCTGCTGGCCGTGCTCAGTGTGCAGGATGCGCTGCCGATGCAGGACAGCGACGCCTTCAGCCTCCCATCCGCCGACGCGCAAGGTGGTGCCAACACCCCCGTGCAGGCGCTGATCGAGTCCACGTCTGCGCCAGCCAGCACACCCGGCGAAGATCTGCTGATCGACATCGAGACCCAGGGCGGTTCAGTCACCCTGCTCGCCGTCTCCGCCAGCCTGCTTTGGTGGCTCACGCGCTCCGCCGGCCTGTTCGCTGCCATGATGGCCTCGGTACCGGCCTGGCGCAGCCTGGACCCCTTGCCCATCCTGGCGCAGGGCAACGAGCCGGCGTCGGACGATGGCCTCGAACCCGGCGACGAGGATGCGCTGCCGCTTGAACCCTTGCAGACATCGGCGCGCCCCCTGGTCGAGGAACTGACGGAGCAGCCCTGATGAGACTGACGGCGATTCCTCGCTTGACGGTCGGACTGGTGACGATTGCCGTCGGCCTGTTGCTGCTGTTCGATCTCGTGTTCCGCCTGTTCCCGAGCGAGGTTGAACAGGCGCGCGAGGCGCGCGTGCGGGTGGCCAACGCGCTGGCGATCCAGGTCGCCGCCCTGGTGCAATCGCAGGACTGGCGCACCATCGAGCGCACGCTCGCCGCGGTGCAGACCCAGGACCCTGACATCGATTCGATCGGCCTGCGCAGCGTCGGCGGTGCACTCAAGGCCCGGGCCGGCGACCATGCGCAGCGCTGGCGGCACGGACAGCGCGACAGCGATGCCTTGAGCGTCAATCTGCTCGTGGGCGGCGATCGCTGGGGCGCGCTGGAGGTGGCGTTCAAACCCTTGCTGCGCAGCAATCCGTCGCTGTGGCTGCTGTCCGGGCCGATGCGCATGCTGCTCTTGTTCACCCTGGTGGGGGGGGCGCTGTACTTCCTCTACCTGCGCAGCATGCTGTTGTACCTGGATCCTTCGGCGGCGGTGCCGGACCGGGTGCGCGGCGCCTTCGACGCACTCAGTGAAGGGGTCTTGATTGTCGACTCGCGCGAGCAGGTGCTGCTGGCCAACCGCAGCGCCATGCGCCTGGCGGGCTGCAGCAGCGATGCCGACATCATCGGTCGCAGCGCCTCTGCCCTGACCTGGCTGCAGGCCATGGGCAAGGATGCCGACCCCGGGCCCTGGCGCACCGCCATGCGCAGCGGCGAGCCGCTGCAAGGACGCCCCTTCCAGGTCCGCGCACCCGGGCGCGAGCCCTCACAAGTGGTCATCCACTGCTCGCCCCTGCGCGACGAGCGCGGCAGCGTGCGCGGCTGCCTGGTGACGCTGGACGACGTCACCGAACTCCAGCGTTCGCACACCCAGTTGCTGCAGGTGCTGGCCGACCTGGCCAGTTCCAAGAAGGAACTCGAGTCGAAAAATTCCGAGCTGGAAACCCTGGCCAGCCGCGATCCGCTCAGCGGCTGCCTGAACCGGCGCGCCTTCTACGCCCGCTTCGCGGCCCTGCTGCTGCAGGCCCGCGAACAAGGGCTGGAACTGGTCTGCATCATGGCCGACATCGACCACTTCAAGTCCATCAACGACCGCTTCGGTCATCCGGTGGGCGACGAGGCGATCAAGTGCTTCGCCGATGTCCTGCGCGGTTGCGTGCGAGCCGATGACCTGGTCGGGCGCTACGGTGGCGAGGAGTTCTGCATCGTGCTGGCTGGGGTGCGGGTGCCGCAGGCGATGGCGATCGCCGAGAACATGCGCGAGCGCCTGGTGGCGGCGCGCGGTGTCGGCGCAGGTGCCGGGCACGACGTGCGCATGAGCGCGAGTTTCGGGGTCTCTGCGCTCAGCCAGGGTGCGGCGGACGAAGCCCAGCTCATCGACGAGGCCGACCGTGCCCTGTACCTGGCCAAGCAAGGCGGACGCAACCGGGTCGTGTACTTCAGCGCGCCCCGGCTGGTGGAAACATCCACGCCGGATTGAGGCCGACACCCGCAGAGCTCGTCAGCTGCGAGCAGACAGGCGATCGGACATTCGGACAAACGGGCGGCTTCACGACCCGGCGTCCCGGCGCCGCACCGCAGGCAGCTCGGCAGCCGGATCCTGGCGATAAAACTGCGCCAGCATGCGGTACAGCGCCGGCTCGTGCTGCAGCAGATCGTGCGGGGTGACGAAGAAGGCCTCGCTGGCAACGGCGAAGAACTCGTCGGCGCCGTGGGCGGCATAGGGATCCAGCCAGGTGGCTTCGCCGCGCTGCAGCTCGGCGCGCAGGCGATCGAGCGCCTGCGCCAGCACCTCGCACCAGGCGTGGCGCGGCAACTCCGGCGGCAGCAGGGGCACGCCGTCGGCCACACCGTCGGCGAGGTCCAGGACGTGCGCGAACTCGTGGATGACGACGTTGTAGGCGCCGGTCCGCCCGGCCTGGCGCACGTCGTGCCAGCTCAGCATCACCGGACCGCCCGGCATCGCCTCGCCGGCCAGTTCCTCGTCGTAGGCGTGGGTGACGCCGGCCTCGTCTATCACCTCGCGCCGCGCACGCACCGCGCAGGGGTGGACGACGATGCCGACGAAGCCGTCGTAGCGCTGCAGTCCCAGCTGCAGCACCGGCAGGCAGGCCTGGGCGGCGATCGCCACCGCGACGTCGTTGGTCAGGCGCAGGCCGCCGGCGGGCGTGAACTCCTTGCGGTCCAGGAACAGGCTGGTGAGCCGGCGCAGCCCGGCTTCGTCGGCAGGGTCGCGCCGCTGCAGGAAGGGGTAGCGGATGCGGGTGCGCTTCCACAAGTCGTCGGGGATGGGCCGCCGCGCCAGCGCCCGCGCCTGGGCACGGGCACGCCAGCTCGCCAGCGGCGCGCGCAGCCAGTCCTGCAACTTCATCGATGGAGGCTCAGCCAGCGGGTGGCAGGTGCTGCAGGCCGCCCGCCGTGAGCCTCAGCACGCCGCCGCGTGGCGTATCGGGCACGGAGTCCAGGTCCCAGTCGGTCAGCACGTGACGCGCGCGCCCCGGCGCCAGCGCCACGACGCCGGGGCGGTGGGTGTGACCGTGCACCAGCCAGTCGGCCCCGGCGGCGTCCAGCCACTGCAAGGCGGCTTGCGGATCCACGTCGGCCCAGAGGTCGGGGTCATGGCCGCTGGCGAGCTTGCGTGCCTGGCTGGCGGCGCGCGCCGCACTGGCCTGCTGCAGCCGCTGCGCCAGCGGCAGGGCGAGAAAGGCGTGCTGCCAGTCCTTGGCGCGCGACTGCGCGCGAAAGCACTGGTACTCGGTGTCCGCCAGGCACAGCGCGTCGCCGTGGCTGAGCAGCACGCGCTGGCCGCAGGCCTGCAACAGCGTGGGGTCGGGCAGCACCGTCCAGCCGCACTGCGCGGCCAACGCCGGACCGGCCAGGAAATCCCGGTTCCCCGCCATGAAGGCCAGCGGGCGCCGCTGCGCCGCCTGCGCCAGCAGCGCCAGGCAACGCCGTTCGAAGGGCCGCTCGCGCTGGTCGTCGCCGACCCAGAACTCGAACACATCGCCCAGCAGCAGCACGGCGTCGGCCGCGGTGTGCAGCAGGTGTCCGGCCAGGGCCTCGAAGGTGCGTGGCGTGTCGGCCGACAAATGGAGGTCGGCGATGAAGTCAATCGCCTGCCAGGCGGCCGGTGCCGTCCAGCGGTGCGGCGACGGCACCGCCGCGCCCATCGTCAACCGACGATGGTGGCGCGCCGGATGACCACGTCCTCCAGCGGCACGTCGTCGTGGAAGCCGCGCCGGCCGGTGGCCACGCCTTCGATGCGGTCGACCACGTCCTGCCCCGCCACCACCTTGCCGAAGACCGCGTAGCCCCAGCCCTGCTGCGTCTCGGCGCTGAAGTTCAGGAAGCCGTTGTCCTTGGTGTTGATGAAGAACTGCGCGGTGGCCGAGTGCGGCGCGCCGGTGCGCGCCATCGCCAGCGTGTACTTCTGGTTCTTCAGGCCGTTGTTGGCCTCGTTGGCGATCGGCGCCTGGGTCGGCTTTTGCTGCATCCCCGGCTCGAAACCGCCGCCCTGGATCATGAAGCCGGGGATCACGCGGTGGAACACGGTGTTGTCGTAGTGGCCCGCCTGCACGTAGCTGATGAAGTTCTGCGCCGACAGCGGCGCCTTCTCGGCTTCGAGTTCGATCAGGATTTCTCCGGCGCTGGTCTCGAGCTTGATCTGCTGGCTCATCTTCAGTTCTCCAGGACTGCCTTGGTGATGGTGACGGGTTGCAAGGGCACGTTGGCGTGCATGCCGCGGCTGCCGGTAGCCAGCGCGCGAATCTTGTCGACCACCTCCATGCCGGCGACGACGCGGCCGAAGACCGCGTAGCCGCCGCCGTAGCTGTCCAGCCGCGGGTTGTCGACGACGTTGATGAAGAACTGGGCGGTGGCCGAATTGGGCTCCGCGGTGCGCGCCATCGCCAGCGTGCCGCGCAGGTTGCTCAGCCCGGCTTCCAGGGGTATCGGGGCCCGGGTCGGCTTTTGCGTCATGTCGGCCGTGAAGCCGCCGCCCTGGATCATGAAGCCGTCGATCACGCGGTGGAAGACGGTGCCCTCGTAGTGCCCGGCGCGAACGTAGGCGAGGAAGTTCTCGACCGTCTTGGGCGCTTTCGCGGCGTCCAGCTCGAGCACGATGTCGCCCGCCGTGGTGCCCAGGCGAACCTTCTGCGCCCAGGCGGGTGCGGCCAGCCACAGCGCCGCCACGAGGGCGGCAAGCAAACGGGTGAGGACGGCTTTCATCGGCGCTGCGGGGGTCTGGGCGAAGCGTCGAAGTCTAGCGGGTGCTGTCGATATACTGCCTGCCCCTCCCGGAATGACAGCGGCGGCTCATCCGAGCCGTGCGCCACCGGCCCGCTGCCGCGCGCGCAGCCGGCAGTGCACTCCCCGGTCGCCGATCACCGCCGATCACCGCCGATTGCCACCGATCACCGCCGATCACGGTTCATCCCCAGCGATCCCTGCCGATCATCATCCATCATCCCATGAGCCTGCGCATCCACAACACCCTGACGCGAAGCCTGGAGACCTTTCAGCCCCTGCAACCCGGCAAGGTGCGGATGTACGTGTGCGGGATCACGGTGTATGACCGCTGCCACATGGGCCACGCGCGCATGGTGGTGGCCTTCGACGTCGTGCAGCGCTGGCTGCGCGCCAGCGGCTGGGAGGTGACTTATGTGCAGAACATCACTGACATCGACGACAAGATCATCCGTCGCGCCCTGGAGCGCGGCATCTCCATCCGCGCGCTGACCGACGAGATGATCGCCGCCATGCACCGCGACTTCGCGGCCCTGGGGGTGCAGCGGCCGACACTGGAGCCGCGCGCCACCGAGTACCTGCCGCAGATGCTGGCCATGATCGGCCGCCTGCAGGACAAGGGCCTGGCCTACCAGGGCCGCGGCGGCGACGTGAACTTTGCGGTGCGCAAGTTCCCCGGCTACGGGCGGCTGTCTGGCAAGTCGATCGACGAGCTGCGCGCCGGCGAGCGCGTGGCCGTGCTGGAGGGCAAGGACGACCCGCTGGACTTCGTGCTGTGGAAGGCGGCCAAGCCCGAGGAACCGGCGGACGCCAAGTGGGACAGCCCCTGGGGCGCCGGGCGGCCGGGCTGGCACATCGAGTGCTCGGCGATGAGCTGCGCCGTGCTCGGCGAGACCTTCGACATCCACGGTGGCGGCCTGGACCTGCAGTTCCCGCACCACGAGAACGAGATCGCGCAAAGCGAGGGCGCGCACGGCCCCGGCTTTGCCCGCCTGTGGATGCACAACGGCTTCCTCAACATCGACGACGAGAAGATGTCCAAGAGCCTGGGCAACTTCTTCACCATCGAGGACGTGCTGCGCCAGTTCGACGGCGAGACGCTGCGCTTCTTCATGCTGCGCACCCACTACCGCAGCCCGCTGAACTACAGCGACGCCAACCTCGAGGACGCGCGCCACGGCCTGCGCCGGCTCTACGCCGCGCTCGACGCCGCCGCCCTGCCGGACAGCGACACCGAGGCCATCGACTGGTCGGCCGCGCCGGCCGCCGCCTTCAAGGCGGCGATGGACGACGACTTCCAGACCCCGGCCGCACTGGCGGTGCTGTTCGAGCTCGCCAGCAACGCCAACCGCGGCGACGCCGCCGCCGCCGCGCTGCTGCGCCGCCTGGGCGGCGTGCTCGGCCTGCTGCAGCAGGAGCCGCGGCGCTGGCTGCAAGGCGGCGCCACGCTGGACGCCGCCGCCATCGAGGCGCAGATCGCGGCCCGGGCGGCGGCCAAGAAGGCGCGCGACTTCGCCAGCGCCGACCGCATCCGTGCCGAACTGCTGGCGGCCGGCATCGAGCTGCAGGACTCGGCGCAGGGCACGACCTGGACCGCGCGCGGTTGAGCCAGCAGATGCCGGCCAGCTCCGCCCTCGCCAGCCCCGCCTACTGGGACGAGGCCTGCCGCCACCTGGGCCGGCGCGACCGCGTGCTCAAGAAGCTGATCCCGCGCTTCGGCGAGGCCCGGCTGCAAAGCCGTGGCGATGCCTTCACGACCCTGGCGCGCAGCATCGTCGGCCAGCAGATCTCGGTGAAGGCAGCACAGTCGGTGTGGGACCGCTTCGCCGCCGCGGTCGGCGGCCCCTCGCACCGTCTGGCGCCGGCGGCGGTGCTCGCCCTGCCGGTGCCGGCGCTGCGCGAGTCCGGCCTGTCGGCACGCAAGGCCGAGTACCTGCGCGACCTCGCCAGCCACTTCGACCAGGGCCGCGTCCACCCGGCGCAGTGGAAGCGCATGGACGACGACGCGATCGTCGACGAGCTGGTCGCGATCCGAGGCATCGGCCGCTGGACGGCGGAGATGTTCCTCATCTTCCACCTCATGCGACCCGACGTGCTGCCGCTGGACGACCTCGGCCTGGTGCGCGGCATCAGCCAGAACTACTTCAGCGGCGAGCCGGTGTCGCGCGCCGAGGTGCGCGAGGTCGGCGAGGCCTGGGCGCCTTTCCGCTCGGTGGCGGTTTGGTACATTTGGCGCAGCCTCGATCCGCTGCCGGTCGAATACTGAGCACGCCCCTGGGCTGCGCCCAGCCCGCCCCCGCGGGGGTCAAGAAGACTTGCGGCGGCCCGGCTTTTTCACGAGACGGGCCTGACGGGATTCACAGATGAGCAAACGCCACTTCCTCGACTTCGAGACGCCGATCGCCGAGCTCGAGTCCAAGATCGACGAGCTGCGCTACGTGCAGAACGAGTCGGCGGTGGACATCTCCGACGAGATCGACCGCCTGTCCAAGAAGAGCCTGCAGCTCACCAAGGACATCTACGCCAGCCTCAACCCCTGGCAGGTGACGCAGATCGCGCGCCACGCCCAGCGCCCCTACACGCTGGACTACGTGGGCGAGATCTTCACCGACTTCCAGGAGATGCACGGCGACCGCCACTACGGCGACGACCTCAGCATCGTCGGCGGCCTGGCGCGCTTCAACGGCAACGCCTGCATGGTGATCGGCCACCAGAAGGGCCGCGACACCAAGGAGCGCACCGCGCGCAACTTCGGCATGTCACGCCCGGAGGGCTACCGCAAGGCACTGCGCCTGATGCGCACCGCCGAGAAGTTCGGCCTGCCGGTGTTCACCTTCGTCGACACGCCGGGCGCCTACTGCGGCATCGGGGCCGAGGAGCGCGGCCAGTCGGAAGCCATCGGCCGCAACATCTTCGAGATGGCGCAGCTGGAAGTGCCCATCGTCAGCACCATCATCGGCGAAGGCGGCTCCGGCGGCGCGCTGGCGATCGCGGTCGGCGACCAGGTGCTGATGCTGCAGTACTCGGTGTACTCGGTGATCTCGCCCGAGGGCTGTGCCTCCATCCTCTGGAAGACCGCCGAGCGCGCGTCGGACGCCGCCGAGGCACTGGGCATCACGGCGCACCGGCTGAAGGCGCTGGGGCTGGTGGACAAGATCGTCAACGAGCCGGTCGGCGGCGCCCACCGCGACCCGAAGTGGATGGCCTCGGCGCTCAAGCGCGCGCTCAACGACGCGCTGCGCCAGGTGGCCGACCTCGAGCCCAGGGAGCTGCTGCAGCGCCGCTACGAGCGGCTGCAGTCCTATGGGCGATTCAGCGACACCACCGCGCGCTGAACTGGCGGTGGCCGCCAGCGGCGGCCGCGATTCCACCGCCTTGCTGCACGCCAGCGTGCGCGCGGCCAGGGCGCTGGGCCTGCGCGTGCACGCGCTGCATGTCCACCACGGCCTGTACCCCGAGGCGGACCACTGGGCCGCGCATGTGCGCCGCCAGTGCCGGCGCTGGGGTGCCGTGTTCCATCAGGCGCGGCTGCAGGACGCGCCGGCACCGGCGCAGAGCATAGAGGCCTGGGCGCGCGAAGGGCGCTACCGCGCGCTGGCGGCAATGGCCCGCGATGCGGGTTGCGACACCGTGCTGCTCGCCCAGCACCGCACAGACCAGGCCGAGACCGTGCTGCTGCAGCTCATGCGCGGCGGCGGTGCGCGCGGACTGGCCGCGATGCCGGCGGCGCTGCGGCGCGACGGCATCCACTGGCTGCGCCCCTGGCGCGACCAGCCGCGCAGCGCGATCCAGGCCTATCTGCAGCGCCACCGCCTGCGCTGGGTGGATGACCCGTCCAACGGCGACCCTCGCCTGGCGCGCGGCCGGCTGCAGCAGCAGGCCTGGGCGGCGCTGGACGCCGCCTTCCCGCAGGCCGAGGCGGCCCTCGCTGCCGCTGCCGCGCGCGCGAGCGAGGAAGCCCAAGCCTTGCACGAGCTGGCCACCCTGGACGCGGCCGCCTGCAGCGGCGACGACGGCCTGCGCCTGAGCGCCTGGCTGGGCCTGACGCCGGCGCGGCGCGCGCTGCTGCTGCGCCACCTGATCGAACATTGGTCTGGGCGCGGCGTACCCGGCACCCTGGTGCGCCGCCTGCTCGCCGAGCTGCCAGGCGCGCGCGCGGCGCGCTGGCCGGCGCCGGGTGGCGAGCTGCAGCTGCGCCGCGGACTCCTGCGCTACGCGCCGGCCGCTGCCAGGCCTGCGGCCAGCGCCAGGCCGCGGGCGCACGGCGCCTGAGGGCCGCAGCCAGCGCATAGAATCCGCGGGTTTGCCCGCATCCGCCACCCCGGCGCCGGGCCCCGCAAGCGCGCAATCCATGTCACTCATCGTTCACAAGTACGGCGGCACCTCGATGGGGTCCGCCGAGCGCATCCGCAACGTCGCCCGGCGCGTCGCCAAATGGGTGCGCGCCGGCCACCAGATGGTCGTCGTGCCCTCGGCGATGAGCGGCGAGACGAACCGCCTGCTGGCGCTGGCCAAGGAACTGCAGCCCGAGAAGATGGGCGCGAACTCGCTGCGCGAGCTCGACGCCATCGCCGCCACCGGCGAGCAGGTCTCGGTCGGGCTGCTGGCGCTGGCGCTGCACAGCGAAGGGCTGCAGGCGGTCAGCTACGCCGGCTGGCAGGTCGCGCTGCACACCGACTCGGCCTTCGGCAAGGCGCGCATCCAGCGCATCGACGACGCCCGCGTGCGCGCCGACCTGGACGCTGGCCGGGTCGTCATCATCACCGGCTTCCAGGGCGTGGACGGGCAGTCCAGCGTCACCACCCTGGGACGCGGCGGCAGCGACACCTCGGCGGTGGCGATGGCCGCCGCGCTGCAGGCTGACGAGTGCCTGATCTACACCGATGTCGACGGCGTCTACACCACCGACCCGCGCATCGTGCCCGAGGCGCAGCGCCTGCACACCATCTCCTTCGAGGAGATGCTGGAGATGGCCAGCCTGGGCAGCAAGGTGCTGCAGATCCGATCGGTGGAGTTCGCCGGCAAGTACCGCGTGCCGCTGCGCGTGCTGTCGAGCTTCACCCCCTGGGACATCCCGCTCGACGAGGAAGCGCGTTCGGGCACCCTGATCACCTTCGAGGAAGACGAGAAGATGGAACAAGCCGTCGTGTCCGGGATCGCGTTCAGCCGCGACGAGGCCAAGATCACCGTCATGGGCGTGCCCGACAAGCCAGGCATCGCCTACCAGATCCTCGGCCCGGTGGCCGATGCCAACATCGACATCGACGTCATCATCCAGAACGTCTCGCACGACGGCAAGACCGACTTCAGCTTCACCGTCCACCGCAACGACTACGCGCGCACGCTGGACCTGCTGAAGGACAAGGTCGGCCCCGCCACCGGTGCCGCACAGGTGCTGGGCGACCCCAAGATCTGCAAGGTCTCGATCGTCGGCATCGGCATGCGCAGCCACGTCGGCGTGGCCGCCACCATGTTCCGCACCCTGTCCGAGGAGGGCATCAACATCCAGATGATCTCCACCAGCGAGATCAAGACCTCGGTCGTGATCGACGAGAAGTACATGGAGCTCGCGGTGCGCGCGCTGCACAAGGTCTTCGATCTCGACGGCGAGGCCCCCACCACCGCCTGAGTGCGCCTGGCATGGCCGCGGATGCGGCTAGAATGCCGGTCTTCGTGCTGGAGTCGTGACCGAGTGGCCGAAGGTGCTCCCCTGCTAAGGGAGTATGTGGGCAAAACCTGCATCGAGGGTTCGAATCCCTCCGACTCCGCCAGCTGACCAGCCAGCCCCAGCCTGTGTCTTCAGGCGCCAGCCTGGGCCCGCAGGCAGCGGCACATCCATCCCACCCCAGCTTCATCCCGGCGGGCGCCACGCGCCCGGTCCCGCACCTGAATGCGTCGCTGCATCGCCCTCCTGCTGCTGCTGTGCCTGCTCACGCTCCAAGCCTCTTGGGCGACGGTGGCGGCATCGGGATCGCACGAGGCCAGCCCGAGCAGCCAGCATGCCGCGCACCAAGCCTGCCTCATCGACGACGCCGGCGCGGCCGAGCTCGGTGGCCCGGCCGGGCCGGAGTCCGGCATGGATGGCGGGCTGGACATCGCCCTGGAGGCCGATCACCACGGCTGCCATGGTTGCAGCAGCATCCTGAGCATCGAGCCGGCGCTGCCCTTGCTCTGCCTCGGCGCCGCCGCTCCGGCGCTCGGCGCGAATCCCTGGTGGCCTGATCCGCCGCCCCGGCGCCTGGACGACCCCGACTGGCGCGCCTGAGCGCCCCCAGGTCCGGGTTGCACCCAGCCCGCCCCCCGAGGGGGCAAGAAGACTTGGGGCGGCCCGGCGTCTTCTTGAGTCCGGGGCCCCGGCAGCTCCGCTGCCCGGCACACCCCCGCGACCGGCGACCCGGGCCCGAGACGGCCCGCAGCCCCGACCCTCGCCTCGCAGTCCTCCCGGCTGCAAGCGGCCTGGTGCGTGCGGCTCGCAAGTTCCTTGTTCACCCTGTGTGTTCACCCTGCGTGACTCGTACGCACTGCCGTACGTGGAGAAGCGGATGCATCGAAGAAGACCTTACCGGCGCGCCTGGCCGGCCCTGCCCACGGCCCAGCGGCTGGCGGCAGCGCTGACGACGGCGCTGGCCCTCAGCGGCAGCGTGCTGGCGCAAGACCGCGCCCACCAGCCGCCCAGCCTCGACCTGGCCCAGGCCTTTGCCGCCGCCTGGCAGCAGCAGCCCGAACTCGCCACCCAGGCGGCACGCACCCAGGCCGTCGAAGCGGCGCAGCAGGCCGCCCGGCGCTGGACCGCGGAGCCGCCCGCGCTGGAGGTCTCGGCCAACAGCGACCGCCTGCACGCCGACGAAGGCAGCCGCGAGATCGCGATCTCGGTCGCGCTGGCGCTGTGGCGACCGGGCGAGCGCGACCGTGCACAGGCGCTCGCCGACGCCGAGCGCGAGGCCCTGGAACGCAGCCTGCCTGCGGCCCGCCTGCGCCTGGCCGGCAGCCTGCGCAGCGCCTGGTGGGCGCTGCAGGCGGCACGCCTGGACGCCACGCTGGCGCGCGAGCGCGAGCACGCCGCCGCGCGCCTGGCCGAGGACGTGGCACGGCGCGTGCGCGCGGGCGAGCTGGCGCGCGCCGACCAGCACCAGGCCGAGATGGCGCTCGCCGAGGCCCAAGCCGGCAGCGCCGACGCCCAGGCGACGCTGCAGGCAGCCCGGCTGGCCCTGCAGGGCCTGCTCGGCGGTCAAGACCTGCAGGGCCTGCTCGGCGGCCAAGGCCTGGCAGGCGATGACGCGATCGCCGCCGCGACACCGGAGGCCTTGCCCGCCGCGGTCGATACGCTGCTTGTCGATTCACAGCATCCCCTGCTGGCCGAACTGCAGGCGCGCCGGGCGGTCGCCGAGCGGGCCGCCGAGCTGGCGGCACGCCAGGGCAGCGCCAGCCCCGAGCTGAACCTGGGCGGCACGCGCGAGCGCGGCGCCTACGGCGAACGGGCGCGGCAAAGCCTGGACATCGGCATCCGACTGCCCCTGGGCCGCGACGACCGCGCCGCCGCCAACCTGGCCAGCGCACGCGCCGCGGCGCTGGAAACACAGGCCCAGGCTCGGCTCGAACGCGCCCGCCTGGACGCCGAGCTGGCCGGCGCACGCAGCCGGCTCGCCGCCCTGCAGCAGCAGTTGAGCGTCGCCAGCCGGCGCGCCCGGCTCGCGCAGGAGCTGCGCGGCTTCGTCGACAAGTCGTTTCGCGCTGGCGAATCGGACCTGCCCACCCGTCTGCGCGCCGAGCTGGAGGCGGTCGAGACCGAACGCCAGCTCGGCCGCCTGCGCATAGACGCCGCCGCCGCCATTTCGGCCCTGCGCCAGGCCCTGGGCCTGCTGCCGGCCTGAACCCGGTCGCGCGCCGCGACCCGCACCCCATCCATCACACCCCCATGAAGACACCTTCCCTGCTGCCGGCGCTTGTGCTGGCGCTGACCGGCACCGCCGCCCAGGCCCACGAAGGCCACGCCGAGGAGGCGCCCAGCGCCAGCGCCGAGGCATTGCCGCGCTTTGCCATCGCCACCGAGTCCTTCGAGCTGGTCGGCATCCTCGACGGCCGGCGCCTGGCGCTGTACCTGGACCACGCGGCCACGAATGCCCCGGTCGAGAAGGCCAGCCTGGAACTGGAGCTGGACGGTCGCAAGATCGAGGTCGAGCCGCACGGTGTCGGCGAGTTCGAGGCCCAGCTGCCGCAGGCGCCCGCCCCCGGCGTCATCGGCATCAGTGCCAGCGTGCTGGCCGGCGAGGCGTCCGACCTGCTGGCCGGTGAGCTCGACATCCACCCCGAGGCGCCGGACGCGCCCACCGGTGCAGCCGGATTCGACTGGCAGCGCAGCAGCGGCTGGATCGCCGCTGGCCTGTTCGCGCTCCTGGCGCTCGCCCTGGCCCTGCTGCGCGGCACGCGCCGCCACCCTGGCGCCGACAGCCCGCAGGTGCAGGCATGAGCAAGACGATGAGGAAACGCGCCGCCGTGCGACGCAGTCTCAGGACGCTGGCCGCTGTGCTGGTCCTGGCGGCCGGCAGCGCCAGCCTGGCGCCGGCGCACGCCCACGGCGGCGACGACCATGCCGAACCCGCGCCGGCCGGCAGCGGTCCGCAGCGCCTGCCCGACGGCAGCGTCTTCCTGCCCAAGCCGGCGCAGCGCCAGCTGCAGCTGCGCACGCTGGCGGTGGTGCAGGCCGACCTGGCGCGTGCGACCGAACTCACCGGCCAGGTGGTGATGGACCCGAACGCCGGCGGGCGCGTGCAGGCGGCGCTGGCCGGCCGCGTCGAACCCGGCCCGGGCGGGCTGCCGGCCGTCGGCCAGCGGGTGCGCAAGGGCGAGCTCCTGGCCTGGGTGCAGCCGCAGGTGGATGCCATCGAGCGCTCGAACCAGCTCGCGCAGCTCGCCGAGCTGCGCAGCGCGAGGACGCTGGCCGCGCAGCGCCTGCAGCGGCTGCAGGCGCTGGCCGACACGGTGCCGCGCAAGGACATCGAGGCCGCGCAGGCCGATCTGCAAAGCCTGGACGGACGCCTGGCCGCCCTGGATGCCGGCCTGGGCAGCCGAGATGCGCTGCGCGCCCCGGCCAGCGGCGTCGTCGCCTCCGCTTTCGCCGTCGCCGGCCAGGTGGTCGATGCCGGGGAGCTGCTGTTCGAGGTGGTGGACCCGACGCGGCTGCGCGTCGAGGCCCTGGCCTACGAGCTGGAGCGGGCCGACGACATCGCCAGCGCCAGCGCGCTGCTGGGCGGCCAGACGCTGCCGCTGCGCTTCATCGGCGCCGCACGCAGCCTGCGCGAGCAGGCGCTGCCGCTGCAGTTCGGCGCCAGCGGACCGGCGCTGGCGCAGCTCGGCGCCCTCGCGCTCGGGCAGCCGGTGCGGGTGCTGATCCAGTCGCGCACGCGGCGCGCGGGCTTTGCCCTGCCCTCGGCAGCGCTGATGAAGAGCCCGGCGAACCAGGACATCGTCTGGGTCAAGGTCGCGCCCGAGCGCTTCGAGCCGCGGGTGGTGGGCTTCGAGCCGCTGGACGGCAGCCAGGTCGTGATCACCCGCGGCCTGCGCGCGGGCGAGCGCGTCACCACCGAGGGCGCCACCCTCGTGAACCAGATCCGCTGAGCACGCCATGTTCAAGTGGATCCTGGAACGCAGCCTGGGCAACCGGCTGCTCGTCATCATCGCCAGCCTGGTGCTGATGGCCTACGGCGCGTTCACCCTCTCGCGCACACCGGTGGACGTCTTCCCCGACCTCAACAAACCCACCGTCACCCTGATGACGGAAGCCGGCGGCATGGCGGCCGAGGAGGTGGAGCAGCTCATCACCTTCCCGCTGGAGACGGCGATGAACGGCCTGCCCGGGGTGGAGGGCGTGCGCTCGGTCTCCAGCGCCGGCCTGTCCTTCGTCTACATCACCTTCGACTGGTCGACCGACATCTACCGCGCGCGCCAGATGGTGTCCGAGCGCCTGTCGTCGATGGAAGAAGGCCTGCCCGAGGGCGTGGTCGCGCGCATGGGCCCGATCAGCTCCATCATGGGCGAGATCATGCAGGTCGCGATCCCCATCGACGAGTCCAAGGTCTCGGCGATGCAGGTGCGCGAGTACGCCGACTGGCTGCTGCGCCCGCGCCTGCTGGCGATCCCCGGCGTCGCGCAGGTGATCCCGATCGGCGGCGAGGTGCGCCAGTTCCAGGTCCAGCCCGACACCGCGCGCATGGCCGCGCTGGGCATAGACCACGAACAGCTGGAGGCCGCCCTGACCGGCTATGCGGGCAACAGCTCGGGCGGCTTCCTGGAGCTGAACGGGCGCGAGGTGCTGATCCGCAACCTCGGCCGCAGCTCGCGGCTGGAGGACTTGCGCAAGCTCGCGCTCACCGCGCGCCAGGGCCAGCCGGTGCTGCTGCACCAGGTGGCCGAGGTCAGCTTCGCGGCGGCGCCCAAGCGCGGCGACGCCGGCTTCGAGGGCGGGCCGGCGGTCATCCTGGGCATCCACAAGCAGCCCAGCGCCGACACCATCGCGCTCACGCGCAGCATCGAGGGCGCGCTGGCGGACCTGCAGAAATCGCTGCCCACAGGCATGCAGGCGCCGCGCGTCACCTTCCGCCAGGCCAGCTTCATCGAGGCCTCGGTCTCGACGCTGCAGGGCAAGCTGATCGGCGCCTCGGTCTTCGTCGCCCTCATCCTGTTCGCCTTCCTGGGCACGCTGCGGCCGACGCTGATCGCGCTCACCGCGATCCCGGTGTCCATCTTCATGACCGCGCTCGTGTTCCGCCACTTCGGGCAGTCGATCAACACCATGACCCTGGGCGGGCTGGCGATCGTCATCGGCGGCCTGGTGGACGACGCCGTGGTCGGGGTGGAGAACGTGCTGCGCCGGCTGCGCGTGGACCGCGAGCACCACCCGCAGCGCCGGCTGCACCCGCTGGAGCTGGTGAAGTCGGCCACCCTGGAGGTGCGCTCGGCCATCCTCTACGCCACCGTCATCATCGTGCTCGTGTTCCTGCCGCTGTTTGCGCTGCCGGGCATGGAGGGCCGGCTGTTCGTGCCGCTGGGGGTGGCCTTCATCGTCTCCACCCTGGCCTCGCTGCTGGTGTCGGTGACGGTGACGCCGGTGCTCGCCTACTACCTGCTGCCGCGCATGAAGTCGCTCGACCACGGCGACACCCGGCTGCTGGCGGCACTCAAGCGCGGCTACCGGCGCGCCCTCGCCGCCGTGCTGCAGCGTCCGAAGGCGGCGCTCGCGCTGGGCACGCTGGCGGTGCTGGTCGCGGGTGCTGCGGTGCCGCTGTTCCCGACCACCTTCCTGCCGCCCTTCAACGAGGGCACGCTGCTGGTGGGCATTCGGCTGAACCCGGGCGTGACCCTGGCCGAGAGCTCGCGCCTGGCGCAGCAGGCCGAGCGCCTGGTGAGCCAGGTTCCCGAGGTCACCCACGTCGGCCGCCGCAGCGGCCGTGCCGAGCTCGACGAGCACGCCGAAGGGGTGCACGTGAGCGAGCTCGACGTCGGCCTGCTGCCGGCTGCGCAACTGCAGCGTCCGATGGCCGAGATCCAGGCCGACATCCGGCGCCGGCTCGTCAACCTGCCGGCGGCCATCTCGCTCGGGCAGCCGATCTCGCACCGCATCGACCACATGATGTCGGGCGTGCGCTCGCAGATCGCGATCAAGATCTTCGGCGAGGACCTGGACACCTTGCGCGGCCAGGCCGCTGCCCTGCAGGCGCGGCTTGCCGCCGTGCCCGGGCTGGCCGACCTGGAGGTCGAGAAGCAGGTCCTGGCGCCGCAGGTCAAGGTGCGCGTCGACTACGCCGCCGCCGCCCGCTACGGCGTGCCGGTGCCGCAGCTGATGGCGACCCTGCAAAGCCTGGTTGAAGGCCAGACCCTGGCCCAGATCGTCGAAGGCAACCGGCGCTTCGCCCTCGTGCTGCGCCTGCCCGAGCGCGCCCGCTCACCGCAGGGGCTGCGCGAGGTCCTGCTCGAGACGCCCAGCGGGCGGGTGCCGCTGGCGCGTGTGGCGACGATAGAGGACGGCGACGGCCCGAACCAGATCAGCCGCGACGACGGCAAGCGGCGCATCGTGCTGTCGGCCAACGCGCAGGGCCGCGCGCTGTCCGAGGTGGTGGCCGACATCCGCCAGGTGGTGGCCGAGACCGCGCTGCCGCAGGGCTACTTCATCACCCTGGGCGGCCAGTTCCAGGCCCAGGAGGAGGCCTCGCGCCTGGTGGGCATGCTGTCGGTGGTGTCGCTGCTGCTGATGTTCGTCGTCCTCTACAGCCGCTACCAGTCCAGCACCTTGTCGCTGCTCATCATGGCCAACATCCCGCTCGCCCTGGTGGGTGCGGTGCTCGGCCTGTGGCTGTCCGGCCAGCCGCTGTCGGTGGCGGCGCTGATCGGCTTCATCACCCTGGCCGGGATCTCGGTGCGCAACGGCATCCTCAAGGTCAGCCACTACCTGAACCTGATGCGCATCGAAGGCGAGGAGTTCGACCACCGGATGATTCTGCGCGGCTCGCTGGAGCGGCTCAGCCCGGTCCTCATGACGGCACTGGTGACGGCGTTCGCACTCGCGCCGCTGCTGTTCGAGGCCGAGCGCCCTGGCACCGAGGTGCTGCACCCGGTGGCGGTGGTGATCTTCAGCGGCCTCGTCAGCTCGACCCTGCTCGACACCTTCCTCACCCCGGCGATGTTCTGGCTGTTCGGCCGCCGCGACGCCGAGCGCCTGGTCGACGCGCGCAGCGCCGAGGCCTTCTGATCGACTGCCACGCGCCAGACCAAGCCACACCCCAGCCCAAGGAGATCCCATGAACTTCGCGCCCCTGATCGCCAGCCTCGCGCTGGCGCTGGCCGCCCCGGTTTTCGCGCACGGTGACGCGCACGCGCACCAGCCGCTGCACGGCGGCGTCGTGGCCGAGGCCGGCGACCTCGATTTCGAGCTCGTCGCTAAGGCCGAGCGGCTGACGCTGTACGTACGCGATCACGGCAAGCCCGCCGCGCTGCGCGGCGCCAGCGCCAGGCTCACCCTGCTCAGCGGCGGCGAGAAGTCGGAGCTCGCACTGGCGCCGGTGGGCGAGGACAGGCTGGAGGCCAGCACCAGCCACAGGCGCGGCCCCGGCAGCAAGGCGCTGGCGAGCGTGAGCCTGGCCGGCCGCAAGCCGGTGCTGGTGCGCTTCGTGCTGGAGTAGGCGCCTGAGCGCGCGCCGGTGCTCGGATGCGCCGGCGCCCCAGCGCGCCGGCCTCAGGCCACCGTTTGCGCGGCGAGCTGGATGTTCTGCGCCAGGTCGCCCTTCGGCCCCTTCACCACTTCATAGGTGACCCGGCTGCCCTGCTTGAGGGTGCGAAAGCCGTCCATCTGGACGGCCGAGAAATGGGCGAAGACGTCGGCGCCGCCGTCCTCCGGGGCGATGAAGCCGAAACCCTTGGCATCGTTGAACCACTTGACGGTACCTGACGGCATTCCTGTCTCCCACCTCGTTCTTGGAAGTTATAAATTCTCCGGTGTGGGCAAAACAGGTGTCAAGCCTGAACCGACCCGAGTCGCCCGCGACCGCGTTGCAGGCGCCCACTGCCGGTGCGCCAGGGCGCACGCCACATGCCTCGATAAGCCGGGCTGCGCGGCGTGATATCCGGCCGCCGCAGGCCGCTTGGCGGGGGCAAGATGGCACCGTGCGCGATGCCCCCGGCCAGCGTGGCCGCAGTGGCATGTGCATAGAATGAACCATGCCCGATGAGACCCCGAAACCACCGAAACTGCCGCGCCGCGATGGCAGCGAAGGCGCGGTGGTGGTCGAACGCAGACGGGCCCGCACCAAGCCGCCGGGCCTGTTTCAGGTCGTCATGCTCAACGACGACTACACGCCGATGGAATTCGTCGTGATGGTGTTGCAGCACTTCTTCCAGCGTGACCTGGACACGGCCACCCACATCATGCTGAAGATCCACCACGAAGGTCGCGCCGTCTGTGGCGTCTACACGAAAGATGTCGCCGCGACCAAGGTAGAACTGGTGCTGGCAGCCGCCCGCCGTGACGGGCACCCGCTGCAGTGCATTATGGAGGCCGCATGATTGCGCAAGAACTGGAAGTCAGCCTGCACATGGCGTTCGTCGAAGCGCGCCAGCAGCGGCACGAGTTCATCACCGTCGAGCACCTGCTGATGGCGCTGCTGGACAACCCGAGCGCGGCCGAGGTGCTGCGCGCCTGCGCCGCCAACATCGACGAGCTGCGCAAGAGCCTGGCCGGCTTCATCAAGGAGAACACGCCCACCGTCTCCGGCTCCGAGGAGGTGGACACCCAGCCGACGCTGGGCTTTCAGCGCGTCATCCAGCGCGCCATCATGCACGTGCAGAGCACGGGCAGCGGCAAGAAGGAAGTCACCGGTGCCAACGTGCTGGTGGCCATCTTCGGCGAGAAGGACTCGCACGCGGTCTACTACCTGCACCAGCAGGGCGTGACCCGGCTGGACGTGGTCAACTTCATCGCCCACGGCATCAAGAAGAGCGACCCGCCGGAGCCGCAGAAGCCGCCCGAGGGCAGCAGCGAGACCGAGAAGGAAGACCCGGCGGCCGGCGACGGCAAGGCATCTCCGCTGGACCAGTTCACGCAGAACCTCAACCAGCTCGCCACCCAGGGCAAGATCGACCCGCTGATCGGCCGCGAGCACGAGGTCGAGCGCGTGATCCAGGTGCTGTGCCGCAGGCGCAAGAACAACCCGCTGCTGGTCGGCGAGGCCGGCGTCGGCAAGACCGCGATCGCGGAGGGCCTGGCCTGGCGCATCACCGAGGGCGACGTGCCCGAGGTGCTCTCGGGCGCCACCGTCTACGCGCTGGACATGGGCGCCCTGCTCGCCGGCACCAAGTACCGCGGCGACATCGAGCAGCGCCTGAAGGGCGTGCTCAAGCCGCTCAAGGATCAGCCGAGCGCGATCCTCTTCATCGACGAGATCCACACCCTGATCGGCGCCGGCGCCGCCAGCGGCGGCACCCTGGACGCGAGCAACCTGCTCAAGCCCGCGCTGGGCAGCGGCGCCATGAAGTGCATAGGCGCCACCACCTTCACCGAGTACCGCGGCATCTTCGAGAAGGACGCCGCGCTGTCGCGCCGCTTCCAGAAGGTCGACGTCGTTGAGCCCTCCGTCGAGCAGACGGTGGAGATCCTCAAGGGGCTCAAGAGCCGCTTCGAGGACCACCACCAGGTGAAGTACGCGGTCGGCGCGCTGCAGGCCGCGGCCGAGCTGTCGGCCAAGTACATCAACGACCGCCACCTGCCCGACAAGGCGATCGACGTCATAGACGAAGCCGGTGCCGCGCAGCGCATCCTGCCCAAGAGCAAGCAGAAGAAGACCATCACGCGCGCCGAGGTCGAAGATATCGTGGCCAAGATCGCCCGCATCCCGCCCGCATCGGTGAGCAGCGACGACCGCAGCAAGCTCAAGACCCTGGACCGCGACCTCAAGAGCGTGGTCTTCGGCCAGGACCCGGCGATCGATGCCCTCGCCGCAGCGATCAAGATGGCGCGCTCGGGACTGGGCAAGCCGGACAAGCCGATCGGCTCCTTCCTGTTCAGCGGCCCCACCGGCGTCGGCAAGACCGAGGTCGCCAAGCAGCTCGCCTATGTGCTGGGCATAGACCTGATCCGCTTCGACATGTCCGAGTACATGGAGCGCCACGCCGTGAGCCGACTGATCGGCGCGCCGCCCGGCTACGTCGGGTTCGACCAGGGCGGGCTGCTCACCGAGGCGGTGACCAAGAAGCCGCACGCGGTGCTGCTGCTCGACGAGATCGAGAAGGCGCACCCGGACGTCTTCAACGTCTTGCTGCAGGTGATGGACCACGGCACGCTGACCGACAACAACGGTCGCAAGGCCGACTTCCGCAACGTGATCGTCATCATGACGACCAACGCTGGTGCGGAAACCATGAACAAGTCGGTTATCGGCTTCACCACCAAGCGCGAGCAGGGCGACGAGATGGCCGACCTCAAGCGCCTGTTCACGCCGGAGTTCCGCAACCGCCTGGACGCCACCGTCAGCTTCCGCGCGCTGGACGAGGAGATCATCCTGCGCGTGGTCGACAAGTTCCTGCTCCAGCTCGAGAGCCAGCTCGCGGAGAAGAAGGTCGAAGTCACCTTCACCGACCGCCTGCGCCAGCACCTGGCCAAGAAGGGCTTCGACCCGCTGATGGGCGCACGCCCCATGCAGCGCCTGATCCAGGACACCATCCGTCGAGCCCTGGCCGACGAACTGCTGTTCGGCCGTCTCGTCGACGGCGGCCGGCTGACCGTCGACCTGGACGACAAGGACGAGATCGCGCTCGACATCCAGCCACCCAAGAAGAGTGACAAGCCCAGGGCCGAGACCACATCGGCCTGAGACCGTCCCGCCGCCCGCCCCCGCGCGCTCTCGACGCTTCGGGGTCCTCAAAGGGCGGTGACGGACCGGCCGACGCTCAGGCCTTGCGCTGCGGCACTGCGCTCAGGCACTGCGCGTGAAGCTTGCCAGCAGCAGCCCGGCGCCGACGAACAGACTGCCGAAAATGCGGTTGAGGGTGCGCATCTGGCGCGCCGTACGCAGCTGGCCCAGCACGCGGGTGGCCAGCGCCGCATAGCTGCGCATGACGCAGAACTCGATCACGCCGAAGGTCGCGCCGATTACCAGGTACTGCGCCAGCAGCGGCTGCGTCGGGGCGATGAACTGCGGCAACACCGCGAGCAGGAACACCGTACCCTTGGGGTTCAGGGCATTCACGGTCCAGCCACGCAGCACCAGGGCACGCGCGGACGCCCGCCCCTCACCCGCCGCGCGCGCCACCAGCGGCGCAGCCGGTGCACGCCACTGCTGAACCCCGAGCCAGACCAGATAGGCCACACCCAGCCACTGGACGACCGCAAATGCGGTCGCAGAGGCCGCCAGCAGCGCCCCCAGTCCGACGCCGACCACCGCCAGCTGGGTCCACACGCCCAGCGCCAGGCCGCTGGCGATGAAACGGCCGCTGGCAGCACCGTGGCTGAGCCCGGCACCCATGGCGGCAATCGCTCCCGGCCCTGGCGACAGGCTGATCGCCAGCGTGGCGATGGCAAAGGTGACCCAGGTCGAGAAGTCCAATCGCGCCCACTCCGCTGCGATACCGATGGTCGCCGATTCTAGGTCTGGCACCAGGAGCAAACGCCGGCTGGCTCGCCTCAGCGCGTGCGCCGCGGCATCCGGGGCTTGAGCGTGTCGGCAGCAGCCCAAGCGCCGCATTGAACCCGACCGAACCAGCCGCGGGAAGCTCTTCGAGAGCAGGACGCCGCCGACGTTGCGGCGAACCGGCAGCGCAGCGCCATGGAAGGCCTCGGATCGCTGGTCGATTTACACCAAAGTCATACACCAGCTCCGCCTGCGGGCAAAACATAGGCCGCGTGAGGCGGCCTAAGTTGTTGTTCCTGCTGGTGTTTTTCTGGTGGGCGGTGCAGGGTTCGAACCTGCGACCCCTGCCGTGTGAAGGCAGTGCTCTACCGCTGAGCTAACCGCCCGGGTGTTCCGTTGCCGGCTTCCCGGTGAGCCGCGCATTATGCCATGGTTTGCGCGCCGGGCTCTGTTCGGCGCCACAGCGTCTTGCCGCCGCTGGCCTTGTCCAGCTCGCCGAGCACGGCCTCGTGCGCGGCCCGTTCGGCGTCGCTGGCGTACAGCACCGGCAGGGCGAACTGTGAAAAGTCGACCGCGACCGCCGCTTGCGGGCCGGCGGCGCCGTCGGCAGCGTCGATGACGAGCGACTCCTGGCCGCGCGTGAGCCGGATGTAGACCTCGGCCAGCAGTTCGGCATCGAGCAAGGCGCCGTGCAGGGTGCGCGCGCTGTTGTCGACCTCCAGGCGCTTGCACAAGGCGTCCAGGCTGTTGCGGCCCGGAAAGCTCTCGCGTGCCAGCTGCAAGGTGTCGCACACGCCGGCACAGGCCTGGGCCAGGGGCGGCAGGTCCAGCCGCGCCAGCTCGGCGTCGAGGAAGCCGAGGTCGAAGGCCGCGTTGTGTATCAGGAGCTCGGCGCCGGCCACGAAGTCCAGCAGCTCCTGCGCGATGGCGGCGAACCTGGGCTTGTCGGCCAGGAAGTCGTCGCTCAGGCCGTGTACGCGCAGTGCGTCGGGGTGGCTGCTGCGCTCGGGGTTGAGGTACCAGTGGCGGTTGCTGCCGGTCAGCCGGCGGTCCACCATCTCCACCAGGCCGATCTCGACCACGCGGTCGCCGTTGTCGGCCGAAAGGCCGGTGGTTTCGGTGTCCAGGAAGATCTGTCGCATCGCGCCTATTGTGTGCGGCGGCCGCGCTGCCACAGCCACAGCCCCGCGGCCAGCATCGGCACGCACAGCCACTGGCCCATGCTCATGCCCAGGGCCAGCAGGCCGAGGAAGCTGTCGGGCTCGCGGAACCCTTCGGCGATGAAGCGGAAGATCGCGTAGCCGATCAGGAACACGCCGGCCACCTGTCCGCTGCCTCGCTGGCGGGAGCCGTAGCACCACAGCAGGACAAACAGCAGCACCCCTTCGAGACCGAACTGGTAGAGCTGGGAGGGATGACGCGGCACGCCGTCGCCGGCCTGCGGGAACACCATCGCCCAGGGCAGCGCGGGATCGGCGGCGCGGCCCCAGAGCTCGCCATTGATGAAGTTGCCGATGCGCCCGCTGGCCAGCCCGGTGGGCACACAGGGCGCAACCAGGTCGGCGACCTCCAGGAATGGCCGCCCCAGCTTGCGCGCGTACAGCGCAAGCGCCGCGATGACGCCCAGCAGTCCACCGTGAAACGACATTCCGCCCTGCCAGACCATCAGGATCTCCAGCGGGTGGCTCAGGTAGTGGGCGGGTTTGTAGAACAGCGCGTAGCCCAGCCGGCCGCCGACGATGACGCCGAGCACACCCCAGAACAGCAGGTCCTCGACCTCGCGCCGCGACCAGCCGACGTCGGCGAACCAGGGCTTGCGTGCGCGCTGCACGGCCAGGAACAGGAAGAGGCCGAAGGCGACCAGGTAGGTCAGGCCGTACCAGTGGATCTGGACCGGGCCGATCGCGATCGCGATCGGGTCGAACTGCGGATGCACAAGCATCAATCGGCCTTGCTGGCACGCGGTGCGGCCGCGCTGCCGGGTTGGGAACAGGCCGATTGTCGCCGGCTCCTGTGCGGCGGCTCGTGCACACCCTGCCGCAAGGGGCCGACACGGCGACGCAGCACGGGGCCGGCGAGGCCGCGCGTAGCACCCCACCAGCGGCCCGCACGCCAGCACGGGCCAGGGCGCAGCTCGCATCGCCTTCGCCCTGCCACGCAAACCCTACAGCGGGACGCCGACGACGCCTTCACGACCTCGACGCGAAACCTGCGCCAGGCTCGGATTTCGATCGTCGGTGCGGCTGATCGATGAAGGGCAGGCCACGCCTGGGCCCGCATTCCGGCAACGTCCATACTTGATGCCCCGCCCGCGACCCCATGCGCCAGCCTGTGAGGAGGACCGCACCATGTCCGGCTACAACCGCCGCTCGAAGCACATCACCGAGGGTGTCGCCCGTGCGCCCAACCGGTCCATGTACTACGGCATGGGCTACACCGACGCCGACTTCGGCAAGCCCATGATCGGGGTCGCCAACGGCCACAGCACGATCACGCCCTGCAACTCCGGCCTGCAAAAGCTGGCCGACGCCGCGGTGGCCAGCCTGAAGGCGGCCGGTGCCAACCCGCAGGTCTTCGGCACCCCGACCATCAGCGACGGCATGGCGATGGGCACCGAAGGCATGAAGTACAGCCTGGTCAGCCGCGAGGTGATCGCCGACTGCGTCGAGACCTGCGTCAACGGCCAGTGGCTGGACGGCGTGCTGGTGATCGGCGGCTGCGACAAGAACATGCCCGGCGGCATGATGGGCATGTTGCGCGCCAACGTGCCCGCGATCTACGTCTACGGGGGCACCATCCTGCCCGGCGCGTACAAGGGCGAGGACCTGAACATCGTCAGCGTCTTCGAGGCCGTGGGCCAGTTCAGCGCCGGCCGCATGAGCGACGAGGACTTCCGCCAGATCGAGCGCCACGCGATCCCCGGCAGCGGCAGCTGCGGCGGCATGTACACCGCCAACACCATGAGCTCGGCCTTCGAGGCGCTGGGCATGAGCCTGCCCTACAGCTCGACGATGGCCAACGTCGAGGACACCATCGTCGGCTACACCGAGGAAGCGGCACGCGTGCTGTTCGAGGCGGTGAAGGCCGACCTCAAGCCGCGCGACATCGTCACCCGCAAGAGCATAGAGAACGCGGTGGCGGTGATCATGGCGATCGGCGGCAGCACGAACGCGGTGCTGCACTTCCTGGCCATCGCGCACGCGGCAGAGGTGCAATGGTCGATCGACGACTTCGAGCGCATGCGCAAGAAGGTGCCTGTGCTGTGCGACCTCAAGCCCAGCGGCAAGTACCTGGCGATCAATCTGCACCGCGCCGGCGGCATTCCGGCGGTGATGAAGGTGCTGTTCGACGCCGGGCTGCTGCACGGCGAGTGCATGACGATCACCGGCAGGACGATCGCCGAGAACCTGCGCAACGTGGCGCCGCTGGCCGAGACCCAGGGCGTGATACGCCCGCTGGGCAACCCGATGTACGCCCAAGGCCACCTCGCCATCCTGAAGGGCAACCTGGCGCCCGAAGGCAGCGTGGCCAAGATCACCGGGCTGAAGAACCCCGTCATCACCGGCCCGGCGCGCGTCTTCGACGACGAGCAAAGCGCGCTCGCCGCCATCATGGCGGGCCAGATCAAGGCCGGCGACGTGATGGTGCTGCGCTACCTGGGTCCGCGCGGCGGCCCGGGCATGCCTGAGATGCTGGCGCCCACCAGTGCGCTGATCGGCCAGGGCCTGGGCGAGAGCGTGGGCCTGATCACCGACGGCCGCTTCTCCGGCGGTACCTGGGGCATGGTGGTCGGCCACGTGGCGCCCGAGGCCTACGAAGGCGGCACGATCGCTCTGGTGCACGAGGACGACTCGATCACCATCGACGCCCACCAGCTGCTCTTGCAGCTCAACGTGGACAGCGCCGAGATCGAGCGTCGGCGTGCCGCCTGGAAGCGCCCGGCCCCGCGCTACACGCGCGGCGTGCTGGCGAAGTTTGCGCGCAATGCGTCCAGCGCAAGCACGGGCGCGGTGCTGGACCGCTTCGAGGCGAAGGACTTCTGACCCTAGATCCGGCAGTTGACCGCTCTTCTGGGCAGGATTCCCCAGTGTTTTCAAGCACCGGTGGCGTTGACGCCGCTCACCTCATGGGTGAACCCGCTACGCACCCGATCGAGCCACGCTGCGGCGCGCTGGCGGTGTTGCTCCTCCTCGCGGGCAGCAGCAGCCCGCCGCGTCGTCGCGCCTTGCCAGCACACCGCAGCGCAGCCCGCTCGGGCGCGTCCAACTGTCGGATCTGGGCTCAGCCGGGCTGAGCGCTTTCCGCCTGCGGCGCCAGCAAGGCCTCGAAGGCGTCTGCTGGCTGCGCGCGCGCCCACAGCCAGCCCTGCTGCAAGTGGTCGCCGCGCTGCAGCAGCCAGTCTCGCTGGGCCGCCGTCTCGACCCCTTCGGCGACCACCTGGACCCCGAGCGCACGCGCCATGCCGAACATGGCCTGCACCAGGGCGCCGTCGTCGGCGCTGGCGGGCAGGTCGCGCACGAAGCTGCGGTCGATCTTGAGGTAGTCCGGGCGCAGCCGCTTGAGCGTCGCCAGCGACGAGTAGCCGCAGCCGAAGTCGTCCACCGCCAGCCGCAGGCCGGCCGCGCGCAGCGCCTCGAGCGCGCGCTTGGTGGCATCGCAGTCGGCCAGCAGCGTGGTCTCGGTCAGCTCCAGGGTGAGCGCCCGCGGCGGCACCCGGTGGCGCGCCAGCAGCGCAGCCAGGGTCGGCACGAAGGCCGGGTCGCGCATCTGCAGCGCCGAGACGTTGACCGACAGCCAGGGGACGGCGCGGCCCTCGGCGTGCCAGGCCGCGAGCTGGACGCAGGCGGTCTCCAGCACCCAGTTTCCGAGCGCCAGCACGAGGCCGCTGTCCTCCGCGAGCGCGATGAAGGCGTCCGGCCCGAGCAGGCCGCGCGTCGGATGCTGCCAGCGCACCAAGGCCTCGGCGCCCCGCACACGACCGGCCTGAGGATCCACCACGGCCTGGTAGTGCAGCCGCAACTGGCCGGCGGCGATGCCTTGCTCGAGCTCGTGCTCGAGCGCCTGGCGGGCGCGCCGCTCGGCGTCCAGCTCGGCGTTGTAGAAGCCGTGGCGGCCGCGCCCGAGCTGCTTGCAGCGGTACATCGCGAGGTCGGCCGCCTGCACCAGGGCGTCGAAGTCGGCGGCGTCGGCCGGGAAGCGGGCGATGCCGACGCTGGCACCCACGCGCAGCGGCTCGGAGAGTCCGCTCAGGCTCAGGGGCTGGCACAGGCGGGCGATCACACGCGCCGCCGCCTGCGCGGCGTCGGCATCGGCGAGGCCGGGCATGAGGACCAGAAACTCGTCGCCGCCAAGCCGGCACAGGGTGTCGGCGGCGCGCAGCACCTCGCGCAGGCGCTGGCCCACCGCCTGCAGCAAGGCGTCGCCGACGGCGTGGCCGTGGCTGTCGTTGACGGCCTTGAACTGGTCGAGGTCGACGAACAGGAGGGCGATGGTCGTGCCGTCGCGCCTCGCCTGCGCGGCAGCGCTGCCGAACAGCTCGCGCAGCAGGGTACGATTGGGCAGGCCGGTCAGCGCGTCGTGCAGCGCGAGCTGGCGCAGCGCCTCGTGCTTGTGCTCCAGCTCCTCGATCAGGCCGCGCACCTGGGCGTGCACGCTGCTCAGGTGCTGGCCGAGCTGGCCGAGCTCGTCGTTGCCCGACCAGGCCGGAGCGGCTTCGTCGCGCCGAAGCGCCAGGCCGTCGGCCTGGCGCTTCAAGGCCTCGATCGGGCGCAGCAGCCGCACCGACATCAGCACCGCGATCACCGCGCCGCCGAACAAGACCTGCAGCGCCACCAGCCACAAGGTGTCGCGCCGGCGCTCGGCGCGCAGCTGGTCGAGCTCGCTGTCGTCGAAGCGCAGCCGCAGGCGGGCGATGGTCCGGCCCTCGTAGCGCACCGCCACCTCGCGCTGCACCACCGGGCGCGCGGGATCGCAGCGGTCGCGCCGCAGGTCCGCCGCCTGCGCGTCGGGCTGCAGGTCCAGCACCTCGACCGCGCAGACCGAAGAACCCTCGAGGATGCCCTCCATCGCCGCCAGCAGCCCGGGCTGGTTCAGGGTCCAGGCGGGTTCGGTGATGGCCGCCGTGGCGAGCGCCATCACGGCGTCGCGCGTGCGCTCCACCACCGGCTGCTGCGAGCGCCGCGCCGCCAGGTCCGCCACCCACGTCACCAGCAGCGCCGGCAGCACGACTCCGACCACGATGGCGCCCAGCACTGCGGCACGCAGGGAACGCCAGGCACGGGTCATGGCTGTCGCGTGGGCGCCGTCCGGCCTGTCCTGACCCGCTGCGGGGTCTGGGCGAGCAGCCGTTTCACGTTGGTGGATCTGAGGGTCACCGGGCACTTATCGGCTGCGCTAGGCTCGCATCCATGCGCATCCTGCTTTGTGGCCGCTTCAGACCAGGCGAACGTGAAATCTGGCACGCCGAACTGGCGGCCGCCTACCCGGCCGGGCAGTGGCTGGACCTCGACGAGGCACGCGCGGCGCCGCAGGGCGTGCGCGCCGCGGTGGTCGCGAGCCCGCCGCCGGGTGCGCTGCAAGGCCTGCCGGAGCTGGCCCTGGTGCAGTCGCTGTGGGCCGGGGTGGAGCGGTTGCTCGACGACCCGACGCTGCCGGCGGCGGTGCCGCTGGCGCGCATGGTGGACCCGATGATGAGCCTGGCGATGGCCGAGACCGCGCACTGGGCGCTGCTGGGCCTGCAGCGCGACTTCTTCCGCTACGCGCGCCAGCAGGCCGAGCGGCGCTGGCTGCCGCACCCGCAGCGCCGCGCCGAGGATCTGCGGGTGCTGCTGCTCGGCCGCGGCGCGCTCGGCAGCGCGGTCGGCCGGCGGCTGGCGGACGCCGGCTACCGGGTCGCCCACTGGGGACGCGGCGACGCGCTGCACGCCGCGCTGGCGCAGGCTGAGGTCGTCGTCAACCTGCTGCCGCTGACGCCGGCCACCCAGGGCCTGATCGACGCCCGCTTCCTGGCCGCGCTGCCGGCCGGCGCCGCCCTCGTCAACCTGGCGCGCGGCGGCCACGTCGTGGAAGCGGATCTGCTCGCCGCCCTGGACCGTGGCCAGCTCGGGCACGCCGTGCTCGACGTCTTTGCCCAGGAGCCGCTGCCGCCCGGCCATGCGCTGTGGACGCACGCGCGCGTGACCGTGCTGCCGCACGTGGCCGCCGCCACCGACCCGCGCAGTGCCTCCCAGGTGGTGGCACTCAACCTGCAGGCGCTGGCGCAGGGTCGGCCGCTGGCGCACCTGGTGGACAGGGTGCGCGGGTACTGAGCGGCCTCGGGGCCGGGCTCAGCTCAGGCGCCGGCCAGCGCCAGCCGCAGCGGCTTGCGGGCGTCGGCGGCCAGTGCCTGCAGCACCATCAGCATCAGGCGCTGCAGGCCGTCCCAGGGGTCGGCGGGCCAGTCCGGGTGGCGCAGGCCCTTGACCAGGCCGTCACAGACGCTGGCCGCCTGCAGCAGCGGGCCCAGGCGACGCGTGCTCAGCGCCGGCAGGACGCGCTCGAACAGGCGCTGGCGTGCGCCCCAGACGCGCGCTTCCTGCAGCGCCATCGGCAGCGGCCGGCCGGCGTCCAGCGCGGCCCGCGCGCGCGCCAGCGCCAGCAGGTCGGCGGCCAGGGTCCAGTGCACGAAGACCGCGCTCTCGCCCTCGGCGCGCAGGCCGTCGAGCATGCGCAGGGCGCGAGAGGTCTGGCCTTGCAGCACCGCCTCGGCGAGCTGCTGGATGCCGTAGCGCGCGACGTCGAGGACCGCAGCCTCGATCTGGTCGAAGCGCAGCTCGCCCGCCGGGTACAGCAGGGCCAGCTTGTGCAGCTCCTGCTGCGCCGCCAGCAGGTTGCCTTCCACGCGGTCGGCGAAGAAGTCCAGCGCCTGCTGGCCCTCGGCGCCCGCGGCCACGCGCTGCCCCTGCAGGGCCAGCCGCTGGGCGATCCACGACGGCAGGGCGCGGCGCTCCACCGGGTCGACACGCACGCTGACGCCCGCACCTTCGAGGGCGCCGAACCAGGCGCTCTTGAGCTGCGAGCCGTCCAGCCTGGGCAGCTGCACCAGGGTGTAGACATCCTCGGGCAAGCGCTGGCAGTAGCGCTGCAGCGCCTCGCCGCCGTCCTTGCCCGGCTTGCCGCCGGGGATGCGGATCTCGATCAGCTGGCGTTCGGCGAACAGGCTCATGGCCTGCGCCGCGCCGAGCACCGCGCTCCAGTCGAAGTGCGCGCCCGAGACCGCAAACACGCGGCGCTCGCCGCAGCCGGCGTCGCGCGCGGCAGCGCGTATCGCGTCGCCCGCCTCCTGCGCCAGCAGCGGCTCGTCGCCGTGCACCACGTACAGCGGGCGCAGGCCGCGCTGCAGGTGGGCGCCGAGCTGGTCGGGGCGGACCTGCATGGCTACAGGGGCAGGGCCGCGAGGCGGCGCAGCAGCTGGGCCACGACGTCGGCCTGCATCTCGCGCAGGATGTCGGCCTCCTCGGCCTGCTTGGCCAGGGTGGCGGCCTCGGTGGTGCCGAGCTCGCGCACCAGGCGCAGCGCCACCGGCGCCATCAGCACGCGCCCGTCCGGGGTTTCGGCGCGCACGGTGGCGAGCAGCCGCAGCTGCAGCTCGCGCAGCTGGCCGGCGGCGGTGGTGGCGGCGGCGCTGCGCTCGCGCCGGTCCAGAAGCGCGCGCAGCACGACCTCGGCCTGCGCCGGCGCCACCACCTGCACCTGGGGCGCGAGCGCGCGCGTGAGTTCGGCGGCCAGGGGCGAGTCGGGCGCGAAGCCGACCAGGGCGATGCGACGAAACGGATAGCTCGCGGGTGCGGCGAGCCGGAAACCGCAGCCGGCACCGATGAGCGCCGCCCCGAGCACCGCCAGCGTCGTGCGTCGCCCGTGCATTCAGACCACGATGTTGACCAGCCGCCCGGGGACGATGACGATCTTGCGCGCCGGCTTGCCGTCCATGAAGCGCTGCGCATCCGGGTTGGCGAGCGCGGCGGCCTCAATCGCCGCCCGGTCCGCCGCCGCCGGCACCGTGATGGCGCCGCGCAGCTTGCCGCCGACCTGCAGCACGAGCTCGATTTCGGCGCGCTGCAGCGCCGCCTCGTCCACCGCCGGCCAGGGTGCGTCCAGCAGCTCGCCGGCCTGTGCCGCGTAGCCCAGGCCCAGCCACAGGCCGTGGCTGATGTGCGGGCAGGCCGGATACAGGGCGCGCAGCAGGACCGAGAAGCCTTCGCGCAGCGCCTCGTGGTCGGCGCTGCCGGCGGGCTCGAAGGCCTCCAGCGCGTTGAGCAGCTTCATGCAGCCCGACACCACGGTGTTGTATTGCATGCGCTCGTAGTCGTAGCTCACCTGCTTGAGCACGCCGTGCACCTCGCGCCGCAGCTCGCGGCCTGCGGCACCGAGTTCGGCCGCCGGCAGCGCCTGCTGCGCCAGCCGCTGCAGCCGGCCGCCGAAGGCCCAGACCCGGCGCAGGAAGCGGTGCGCGCCTTCGACCCCGGCGTCGTTCCACTCCAGCGTCTGCTCGGGAGGGCTGGCGAACATGACGAACAGGCGCGCGGTGTCGGCGCCGTAGCGGTCGATCAGCGCCTGCGGGTCGACGCCGTTGTTCTTGGACTTGGACATCGTGCCCACGCCCTCGTAGTCGACCGCGCTGCCGTCGCTCCTGAGCTTGGCGCCGACCACCTTGCCGGCGGCATCGAACACGTTGTCGACATCGTGCGGCCAGAAGTACTCGATGCCGCCCTTGTCGCCGCGCCGGCTGTAGATGTGGTTGAGCACCATGCCCTGGGTGAGCAGCCGGGTGAAGGGCTCGCTCACCTGCACCAGCTTGAGGTCGCGCATCACCTTGGTCCAGAAGCGCGCGTACAGCAGGTGCAGGATGGCGTGCTCGATGCCGCCGATGTACTGGTCCATGCCGGCGCCGCCGGCCGCGCCGGCGGTCGGCGGCATCCAGTAGCGCGTGCCCTCGGCGACCATCCGGGCATCGTCGCGCGGATCGCAGTAGCGCATGAAGTACCACGAGCTGTCGACGAAGGTGTCCATCGTGTCGGTCTCGCGGCGCGCCGGCTGGCCGCAGCGCGGGCAGGCGCAGGCCAGGAAGTCCTCGCGCCGGTTCAGCGGGTTGCCGCTGCCGTCGGGGATGCAGTCCTCGGGCAGCACCACCGGCAGGTCGGCTTCGGGCACCGGCACCGCGCCGCAGTCCTGGCAGTGGATGATGGGAATCGGCGTGCCCCAGTAGCGCTGGCGGCTGATGCCCCAGTCGCGCAGCCGCCAGGTCGTCTTCTTCTCGCCCAGGCCCTTGGCGGCGAGCAGCTCGGCGACCTTGTCCACCGCCTCCCGGTAGGCCAGCCCGTCCAAGGCCCCCGACGCCACGCAGCGCCCGCGCTGCTTGTCGGCATGGCTCTCGTCCCAGACGCGGTCACTGAAGGTCTTGCCCTCGACCGCCACCACCTGCTTGATCGGCAGCCCGTACTTGAGCGCGAAGGCGAAGTCACGCTCGTCGTGGGCCCGCCCGCCCCACAACCCCCCCACGCCCAAACCCCACAGAACCAAAGTTACGACCCACACCCCCCCCC
>CAUJJP010000006.1 GCA_963205525.1 Pseudomonadota bacterium
GCATTCGTAATGCGAAGGTCGGGAGTTCGACTCTCTTCACCGGCACCATCCCGCCAGGATTCGGCTTCCCTGGCACCCGGGCCCGCCCGCAAGGCGGGCCTTGGCATTTCTGCGCGGCGCCAGGGCCGGCACGGCCGCATGGCCGGCGCGCTGACCGGCGCGCTGGCTGGGCTCGCTGAGCGCCCACTGGACATCCGCCCCATGCCCGCCCTGCCACCCTGGCCGCGCCACGTCTGGCGGCGGCTGCTGTGGCTGCAATGCCTGCTCGTGAGCGCGCTCATGCTGTGGCCGCGGCCACCGGCGGGGATGGACCTCATCGGCTGGGACAAGGCGAACCACGCCCTCGCCTTCGCCGGACCGGCGCTCGCCGGCCTGCTCGGACGCCGGCAGGATTCGCTGCGCGGTGCAGCCCTGCTGCTGGCGGCACTGCTGGCCTGGGGCGGGGGGCTGGAGCTGCTGCAGTCGCTGCTGCCGCCGCGCCAGGGTGACTGGGCGGATCTCGCGGCCGACGCGGTCGGCCTGCTGCTGGGCGCGCTGGCCTACGCCGCAACGTCCACCAAGCTCAGGCCGTTGTCCGGCTGACCGAGCTTGCGGTCGAGGGCGTCGCCTCGGCGGCGCGGCGCTCGGCCAGCCCGACCGCCATCTTGGAGCGCAGCGCCGCCAGGCCCCAGGGCGACCAGTTCGAGACCAGGCCCTCGAACTGCTCCAGGGCCTTCTCCAGCACGTCCAGCGGCACCGCCTGCAGCGCCTCCAGGCCGCGCTGGCGCAGCATGGTCTCCAGGTAGGCGAGGTGGCGCAGCTCGGGCCGGATGTCGGGGTCCGCGTCCAGGCACTGGGCGAGCTCGCCGATCATGCGCGAAAGCTCCTGCCTGCGCTGGGCCGCCTCCAGCTCCTGCGGCGAGGCGCTGCGGCTGCCGTCGCGCTCGACGAAGGCGAGCCGCGCGCCGCCGCGCAGCTCCAGCTTGACCTGGCTGCGGAAGAACAGGTGCGCGGCGTGGCGCACCGACTTCAAGGCCTTGCGAACGATGGCCATGGGCAACACGAGGATAGGAGGGATGAAGACACCGGACTTATCGGCCGTTCGCGGCCGGACTTGAGCCCCGGCAGATCCTCTGCACGGAAAGCCGTCGCCGGCAGCGGCCTTCGGTCGCAGGCCAAGTCCGAATCGACGCCTCAGCCGAGACAGGTGCGGTTCTTGCCACTGTGCTTGGCCTCGTACAAGGCCTCGTCGGCGCGCTCGAGCGCGGTCTGCAGGTCCTCGCCGCGGCGCCAGGCGGTGACGCCGGCGGAGAAGGTGACGAAGACTTCCCTGCCCTCGTGCATGAACAGGCTGGCCGAGAGCTCGCGCTGCAAGCGGGTCAGGACCTGCTGCGCCTCGTCCAGCGCCGTGCCGGGCAGCAGGACCACGAACTCCTCGCCGCCGAAGCGCGCCACCGTGTCCACCGGGCGCAGCCGCTCGCGCACCGCCGCCGCCAGCGCCTTCAGCGCCTGGTCACCAGCGGCGTGGCCGAGGGCGTCGTTCAGGCGCTTGAAGTTGTCGATGTCGATGAGGCCGATCGCCAGCGTCGCCGCCACTGCCCCCGCGGCCCCCACTGCCCCGGCCGCCCCCGTCGCCCCCGATGAGGCGCGGTCGGCGCGCGCGGCCTCGGCGTCGAAGGCCTGCTGCAGGCCGCGCCGGTTCGCGACCTCGGTCAGTGCGTCGGTGGCCACCTCGTCGGACAGACGGCGCAGTTCGGATTCCAGCTCGCGCACGCGCTGCTCGAGCTGGCTGGCCTGGGCGTGCTCCTGCTGCAGGCGTTGCTGGCTGTCGCGCACCTGGGCACCGACCGTCCGGCTTTCCTGCAGCAGCGTCTGCACCAGGCCGGCCAGGCTTTCCAGCGAGTCCGCGCGCGCGATCGCCTCGGCGTGGCGGCCGACGCTGTCGCCGAAGCGACCCGCGTGCTCGCCCACCGTGCCGAGTTCGCCCAGCAGGTGCTGGATCAAGTCCTTCAGCGCCCGGCTGGCGGCGCTGCGCTCCTCGCGCACGCGGCGCTGGCGCTCGCGCGTCTGCGCCAGCAGCTCGGAGGCGGCGCGCACGTCGCGCGCGCCCATGCCGACGGCGAGCCGGGACTGCAAGGCCTGGCACTGGCTGCGCGCCCAACTCTCGTCCTCCGAGAGGTCGACCAGACCGGCACCGAGCTCGCTGCACAGCCGGCCCAGTTCCTCCACCAGCTGGTGGCGGTGGCCGAGCAGCCTGCGCGCACGCACGCAGGCGGCGTCGACCGCGGCCACCAGGGGGGCGCTGGCGCCCTCCTGAACCAGGCCCCGGGCCAGGCGGGCGAATTCGTCGGCGAGCTCGTCGGCGCGCGGCTCGGGCGTCGGCAGCGCGGCACGCACGGTGTCCTGCAAGGCCTGCACCACCAGCGGCCAGCCGCCGGTCGCGCGCTCACCCGCGCACTCACCCGCACGCTCGCCGGCAGGCGTGTCCGCGCCCGCATCGGCCGCCGCCTCGGCGCCTGGCGGCGCCTCGGATTCCAGCGGCTGATCGCTCTCCCAGGCCTGCAGCAAGGCCTGCAGGCGCTGCTGCAGGCGCTGCACGTCGCGCGCGCTGCCTTGCAGCACGCGCTGCAGGCTGTCCTTCTTGCGCGCGGGCGTCCACTGCCGGCCGCTGCGCTCCAGGCCACGCACCAGGCGCTCGATCAGGGTCGCCCACTGGGGGCCGGCCTGGCGCGGGTCCGGCGGCGGCGGCAGGCCGGCCTCCTCGGCATAGGCGCGCGCGTAGTTCTCGGGGCTGGGCTCCTGGCGCGCCTGCGCAAGACGGCGCAGCGCACCCTTGGCGATCTCGGCCGGTGTCATCGCGGTGGTGGCGGAAGAAGGGATCAGTGGCGGGACAGCTCGGGCATCCCGCTGGCGGGCGGCAGCGCGCCGCCGCGCTCGGCGACCGTGAGCTGGCCGGCCAGCAGTTCCGCCGCCAGGTCCTGGGGCGGCACCGGCCGGCAGTACATATAGCCCTGCATCAGCGAGCAGCCCAGGCGTATCAGCTGCTGCTGCTGGCGCAGGTGCTCCACCCCCTCGGCCACCACCCGCAGCCCGAGCGCGCGCGCGAGCGCGACGATGGCCTGCACGATGGCCGGGCTTTGCGCCGTGATGCCGAGGTCGCGGATGAAGCTGCGGTCAATCTTCAGCTCGGCGATCGGCAGCGTCGAGAGGTAGGCGAGCGAGGAGTAACCGGTGCCGAAGTCGTCGATCGCGATCTCGACCCCGATCTCGTTCAGGCGCAGCAGGGTCGGCGTCACCGCCTGGTAGTCCTCCATCAGGCGGTTCTCGGTGATCTCCAGCCGCAGTGCACTGGGCGGCACGGCGTGCAGGTTGAGCGCCTCGTGGATGCGGTCGACGAGGTCGCTGCGGCCGAACATGCGGCTCGGCAGGTTGACCGCCACCGTGATGTCGCGGCCGATCTCCTCGCGCCAGGCGCGCACCTGGCGCGCCGCCTCGTGCAGCGCCCATTCGGACATCGGGACGATGAGACCGGTCTCCTCGGCGAGCGGGATGAACTCCACCGGCGGCACCAGGCGACCGTCGCGGCGCCAGCGCATCAGCGCCTCGACCGCGGTGACCTGGCGGTTGCGCACCTCCACCTGCGGCTGGTAGTGCAGCACCAGCTCGCCGCGCTCGAGCGCCTTGTGCAGCGCCGCCTCGAGCTCGAGCTTGTCGTGCGCGGTGCCCGCCAGCGCGGGGCTGTAGATGGCGGCGTCGTTGCGCCCGGCGCCCTTCACCGAATACATCGCCACGTCGGCGTTGCGCAGCAGGTCGACCACGTTGTCGCCGTCGCGCGGATACATGGCGATGCCGATGCTGGCCGAGACGAAGCACTCCTGGCCACCGACGACGATGGGTTCTCGCATCACCTCCAGCACGCGCTGCGCCACGCGCACCGCGTCCGACTCGTGCGTCAGCTCGGGCAGCAAGGCCACGAACTCGTCGCCGCCCAGGCGTCCTATGGCTTCCAGCGCCCGGTGCGAACGCCCGCCCGCGGACTCCAGCGCGCCGTCCAGGACCTGGTCGGTGTGGCGCACGCAGCCGCGCAGCCGTTCCGCCACCTGGCGCAGCAGTTCGTCGCCCGAGCCGTGGCCCAGGGTGTCGTTGACGACCTTGAAGCGGTCGAGGTCGATCAGCAGCAGCGCAAACTCGTGCTGCATGCGACGCGCCTGCTCGAGCGCCTTCTCGGCGCGCCAGATCAGCTGGTGGCGGTTGGGCAGCCCGGTCAGGGTGTCGAAGTTGGCGAGGTGGCGGATCCGATCCTCGGCCGCGACACGCTCGGTCACGTCCTGCACGATGCCGCGGTAGCCGACGCACACGCCACGCTCGTTGAACTCGGGCTCGGCCTCGACGTGGATGACGCGCCGGCTGCCGTCGACCTCGGCGATCGCCACGTCCTCGGCCACCATCGCGCCGACGCCGAGCCGGTTGCGCAGCAGGCGCAGCATGCGCTTGCGCTCGACCACGCGCGCCATGCGCAGGAGCCGGCGCAGGCTCACGCTGTCGGCCGGCGGCAGGCCGAACACGCGCAGCGCCTCGGGCTGCATCCACAGCAGGTTCTCGCCGCGCCGCCACTCGAAGCTGCCCATGCGCGCCAGGTCCTGCGCGCGCGCCAGCCTGGCCTTGCTGCGCTGCAATTCCTTGAAGGTGCGCGAGCTGCGCAGCAGGAACTTCAGCCGCTCGGCGAGCAGGCCCCACTGGGTGGCCTTGACGAAGAAGTCGCTCGCCCCGGCCTGGAAGGCGCGCGCGATCGAGGCGTCGTCGTCCAGCCCGGTCAGCATCAGCACCGGCACCTGCTCGAAGTCGGGCAGCGCGCGCAGCCGGCGGCAGGTCTCGAAACCGTCCAGCCCGGGCATCTGGGCGTCCAGCACCACGACGTCGGGCGTCCACTGGCCGACCAGCGCCAGCGCCCGCTCGCCGCTGGAGGCCTCGGTGATCTCCATCCCGCGCTCGCGCAGCGCCAGGGCGGTGAGCAGCAGGTTGACCTCGTCGTCGTCCACCAGCAGCACGCGCGGCTGCGCGGGCATCCTGTCGTCGGCGATCGGCGGGTTGGACATGGGCAGCGAGGTGGTCGACTTCAGGCGGGAAGCATAGCCCGAACCGCCGCCAGCGCCGTCGCCGCCTCCTCCAGCACGCGCCCCAGCGGCGCGCCGAGCGCGGCCGCATCGCCGGCACGCGCCAGCCGCTCCAGATCGGCGCAGACGGCGGCGAAGGCGAGCGCGCCGACCGCCGCGGACGACGACTTCAGGGTGTGCGCGGTGGTGCCGGCACGCTCCAGCGCGGCCTCGTCGCGCGCCTGCTGCAGCGCACCCAGACCGCGCTGCAGCGAAGCCTCGTAGGTGCGCAGCACCTGGAGCACGAAGCCACGGCTGCCGTCGGGGTCCAGCGCGTGCAGCCGCGCCAGGGCCTGCGCGTCCAGCGCGGGCGCCGACGGTGCGGCGGGCGCTGGCGCGTGCGCGGGCGCGGGCGGCGGCACGCCGCCGCCGGCCGCGGAATCGGCGTGGCGCAGGCGTTGCGGCAGGGAACGTCGGTTCATGGGCGTTCTCGTTCAGGCGCGTCGCCGCCGAGGGCAGCCGCTGCCATCCTCGGCAGCGAACACCGTGCGTGCGGCAGGACGCGGGACATGTCGCAGGGTTTCGGCCGCGCGCGGCCAGACTTGAACCGCGGGGCCGATTGTCGGTCGGTTCGTACAATGCCGCGATGCGAAACTGGCATCCATCGACGCGGTTGGGCGGTACCGCGCTCGCAGCCAGTGCGCTGGGCGGCTGCAGCCTGCAGGCAGATGTCTACGCCAGCCTTGCCCTGATGCTGGGGGTGCTGGCGGCCGCTGCGGCAGGCTGGCTGTTCGGCCACCTGCAGGCGCGGCGCGCCCTGCGTGCGGCGCGACAGGAGGCACGCCTGCTCGGCCAGCTCGCGGGCGGCGAGCTCTGGCGCAGCGGCAGCAAGCCCGGTGCAACGACGCAGCTCGACGACGGCACGCCCTTCGGGCAGCGCTACGACGCCGGCCTGCGCCGCGACGAGCTCGCCGCCGCCCTGGCGCGTGCCGAGCCCCTGGGCCCGTGCGCGGTGCGCACGCCAGCCGGTGCGCGCACCCTGCACGCCCTGCCCTGGTTCGACGACGGCGGCGCCTTCGCGGGCCACCTGGGCGTGGCGCGCGCCGCGGCCGGCGACGGCCTGGCCGAGCAGGCGCTGGCGACCCTGGCACGCAGCTGGCCCGACGTGCTGGCGGTGCTGCGGCGCGAAGCGGCCTGTGCCGCCGGCACGCCAGCCTGGCAACTGCTGCACGCCAGCCCGGCGGCGCAGCGCCAGCTCGGCGAGGGCCAGGCGCTGGAGTCCTCGGCGCTGCAGCAGTGGCTGCCCGCCGCCCTGCGCGCGGCGCTGGACCAGCCCGGCCAGGCCGAGGCCGACGGCTGGCTGCTCGCCCACCAGCAGCTCGCCGAGGCCTCGCTGCTCATCGTCTGGCGCCTGGGTGCCAGCGTGGGCGAGGAAACGGCGGCGCTGAGCTACACCGTCTCGCACGACCTGCGGGCGCCGATCCGGGTCGTCGAGGGCTTCACGCGCATCGTCAAGGAAGACTACGGCCCGTCCCTGGACCGGGTCGCCAACGACCACCTGGACCGCGTGCTCGGCGCCAGCGCGCGCATGAACCAGATGATCGACGCCGTGCTCACGCTGGCGCGCCTGTCCACCCAGCCGATCGCGCGCCAGCCGGTCAACCTGTCGCAGCTGGCCGGCTACGTGGTGGACGACCTGCGCCGCAGCGCACCGCTGCGCGAGGCCAAGGTCGAGATCGAGCCCGGCCTGCAGGCCAGCGGCGACCCGACGCTGCTGCGCCTGGTGCTGGACAACCTGCTGGGCAACGCCTGGAAGTACAGCGCCAAGCGGGCGCAGGCGCACATCGTGTTCGGCCGCGAGACGGTGGACGGGCGGCCGGTGTTCGTGGTGCGCGACAACGGCGCCGGTTTCGACATGCGCAGCGCCGAGCGCCTGTTCGGCCTCTTCCAGCGCCTGCACGCGAGCGCCGAGTTCGCCGGCACCGGGGTCGGCCTGGCTTCGGTGCGCCGCATCGTGCAGCGCCACGGCGGCGAGATCTGGGCCGACGGTGAACCGGGACGCGGCGCCGCCTTCTTCTTCACCCTGCCGGCCTGAACGCCTGCCGGCACGGCCGGGTTTCAGCTCTCGGCCAGCACCTCGATCGCCTGCACCAGGCGGCGCGCCTGTTCGAGTGCCGACACGCCCTTGTCGCGCGCCAGCGCCTGCAGCCGCTCGTGCGCCGCGGCGCGCGCCAGCGTGTGGCGGTGCATCAGGATGCCGACCCCGAGCGCGAGCCAGACCTCGTCCGCGTCATCGGCGCGGCTGCTGGCGGTCGGCATCGGCGCCGGCGTCGGCGCAGAGGGCGCCGGCAGAGACGGCGCCGGCGAAGAAGGCGCCTGCCGTGGGCTCGGCGCCGGCCCGGGGGTGGCGGCCTGGGCCCCGATCTCGCCCATCACCCGGTCCACGGTGGGAACGATCTGGCCCACGTCCAGCGGCTTCACGAGGTAGGCGCGCGCGCCCAGGGACTGCACCTTGGCGCGCGTGGGCTCGTCGGCGAAGGCGGACAGGAACATGAAGGGGATGCCGGCCACGTCGCGCAGGTACTCGGCGACGTCGAAGCCGGTCTTGCCCTCCATCCGGATGTCCAGCAGCGCCAGCGCCGGCCGGTGCTGGCGCGCCAGCAGGATGGCGTCGTCGCCGTTGTCGGCGTCGATCACGGTGTAGCCGGCCTGCGCCAGGCCGTGGGTCACGGTGGCCAGCACCAGGCGGTCGTCGTCGACCACCAGGATCGTGCCCTTGCCCTGCGCCTCGTCGTTCTCGTTCATGGCTGGTGATCGCGGTCGGCCGCAATTGTCGCCGCAAGCGTCGTCGGCACGCCGGCAGTGCTTGCGGCAGTGCTTGCGGCATTGCTTGCGGCAGCGGTCGCGGCGGTCTCCGCAGCCGCCAGACGGACGCTGGGCGGCTGCAGGACCACCACCGCACGCACCTCGCCGCCCGTGTCCTGCAGCGACAGGGTGGCGCTGCGCCGCGGCAGCAGGGCGCGCACCAGGCCGAGGCCGGACACGCCGCCGCGCACCTGCGCGAGGTCGAATCCGGGCGCCAGCTGGCCGCCGTTGCTGATCGTCAGCCGGGCGCCTGCGGCCTCGGCCCCGACCCGGCAGCGCACCTCGCCGCGGCCGTGCTTGACCGCATTCGTCAGCAGCTCGTTGAGCACGAGCGCGATCGGGATCGCCTCCGCCTCCGGCAGCTCGAACTCGGCTGCACCGGGGCCGGCCTGGAACTCGATCTCGCGCCCGAAGCTGCGCTGCACCGACTGCGCGATCGCCTCCACCACGCGCGTCAGGCGCAAGGGCCCGCTCGCGCCCACCTGCAGCCCGTAGACCTGGGCGATCGCCTGCACCTGCGACACCGCCTCGCCGAGCACCGGCGCGACCTCGGCGTGGCGCGCCGCGTACTGCTGCAGCAGCCCGGCCACGCCCTGCAGGTTGTTCTTGATGCGGTGATGCACCTCGCGCACCAGCACCTCGCGCTGGGCGATCGCCGCCTGCAGCCGCGCCTGGTCGGCGGCACGCTGCTCGGTGACGTCGATCGCCACCAGCAGCAGCTGCGCCGCCTCGCCCTCGGGCGTCGGCAAGGCGACGGTGCGCGTGTCCCACAGCCGCTGCCCGGCATCGCTGAGCTCGCGCCGACCGGGTGGATCGGCCAGCGCCTGCGCCAGCCCGGGCGGCGGTGCGGCGAGGAAGCGCTCGGCCGCCGGGTTGGCCTGCAGCGGCTCGCCGCTGGCGCCGTCGAGCAGCGCGATCGCCAGCGGCACGGTCTCGATCAGGCGCTGCAGCGAGGCCTGGGCGCGCGCGATGCTGACCTCGGCCTGGCGCCGGCTCTCGATGTCCAGCAGCGCGAAGGTGAGCTCATCGCCGGCGCTGCGCACGACGTTGCCGACGACCCAGAACTCGCGCTCGTCGCGCCCGCGCAAGCGGCACTCGAAGGTCTGCGCCTGACCTTCGGCGAGCTGGCTGCCCCAGTCGCTGCGGCGCAGCGGATGGTCGGACTGGGCGGTGGCGACGGTGGCGATCGGCTCGCCGACGAAGTCCGCCAGCTCGCCGCCGAACATGCGGCGCGCCGAGCGGTTCATCCAGACGATGCCGCCGTCGGCGACGGTGACGATGCCCACCAGCACCGAATCCAGGATGGCGCGCGTGTGCTGGGCCTGGCGCTGCAGCGAATCGCGCGCGCGGCGCCGCTCGTCGACGTCGACGAAGGAGCTCACGATGCCTTGCTCGGGCGCCTGCGGCGCCACCGGCCGCACCGCCACCTGCACCCACAGCAGGCGGCCGTCGCGCCGGCGCAGCAGCCGCTCGGCGCTGAAGACACCGTCGCGCGCCAGCGCCTGCGCCTGCGCGCGCTCGAAGTCCACGCACTCGCGGGCGCTGGCGTAGAGCTCGGCGCCGTCCAGGGTGCCGAGCTCGGGAACGGTCCAGCCGGTGAGGTCGGCCAGCGCTTGGTTGGCGCGCTCGATGCGGCTGCCGCGCTGCCAGGCGATGCCGACCGCCGAGTGCGCGAACATCAGCTCGCGCTCGCGCGCCAGGGTCTGCAGCTCGGCCTGCTGCGCCTTCAGCCGCGTGATGTCGGACAGCACCACCACCGCCTCCGGCCCGCCCGGGCCTTGCGCCGCACGCAGCGACAGCGCGTACCAGCGGCCGTCGGCCAGCGGCAGCTCGGCATCGGCATCCTGGCCGTCGGCGATCGCGGCCAGGGCCTGACGCGCCAGCGCCGCGCCCTGCGGCGACACCGCCAGCAGCGAAGGCAGCCGCGCACCCGGACCGCCCCCCTCTGGCAGCTTCAGCATGCGTTCGAAGCGGTGGTTGCAGCGCTGCAAGACCTCGCCGCGCAGGTAGGCGATGCCGGCGGTCGATCCCTCCAGGATGGTGCCCAGCTCGTGCAGCAGCTGCTCGTTGCGGCGCTGCGCGCGCTCGCGATCGGTGACGTCTATGGTGACCACGGATGTTGCCTGCCGGCCGCCGGCCAGCGCCCCCGGCTCGACCCGCGTGAGCAGCCAGCGCTGACCCAGCTCCGGGTGCCGGACGGCGTAGCGCACCTCGGCCCGCTGACCGCCGCGCAGGGCTGTCTGCAGGGTCTCGTAGGCCGGCAGCGAGGCCGGCTCGACGATCTCGCGCGCGATGCCCTGCAAGGCGGACGCGGGCGGCGCCGCGACCCCGGCGCGCGCCGCGCCGGCCGAGCGCAGCCAGCCCTGCGCCGGGTCGTAGGTGGCGACGAAGATGCCCGCGGTGTCCATCAGGGCGCCGATCTCCAGCAGCGCGAGGTCGCGCTCGTCCTCCACGCTCAAGTCCTCGACCACCGCCATGCAGCGCAGCTCGCCGCGCGCGGTGGCGAAGCCGCTGATGCGCGCCGCCAGCCGGCGCCGGCCCTGCGGCGTCTCGACCAGGGCCTGGCAATCCAGCGGCGGTGCCCCCGGCGCGACGCCCGGGCTGGGGCCCTCGCCGGTCCAGGCGAGCAGCGACTGCAGGGCCGGCGCGGCCTCGCCCAGTGTCACCGGCACCTGGCCGATCAAGGCTTCGAAGGCGCGGTTGGAGCGCACGATCAGGCCCCCCGCATCGAACACCAGCATGCCCGCCGGGCTGAGGTCGAACCACTGCGCCAGTTCGTGGCTGGAGCGGTCGGCCTGGGCGCGCGCCGCGTGCTCGGCGGTGGTGTCCTGCAGCACCGCCACCACCAGGCCGTGCTCGCCCAGCGGCATGCGGGTCTGGCGGAACCAGCGCTCCAGCCCGGCGGCGTCGCGCAGCCGCCGGTCACCCACCGATGCCGGGCCGTCGTCGTCGGCGCTCGGCCCCGCAAGCGCACGCCGCTGGCGCTCGCCGGCCTGGTCCTCGGCCGGCAGCAGCGACAGCAGCTCGCGGCCGGCGAGGTGCTCGCGGGCGTAGCCGCAGAACTGCGCAAAGGGTTCGTTGACGTCGACGATGCGGCCCGCCTCGTCCTCCAGCAAGGCCGGATAGGGCGCCGCCCAGAGCAAGGCCAGCAGGGCGCGGACGCCCTCGGACAGAGCGGGAACGGCGGGCGGCCCGGCGCGCTTCAGTCCAGCTCCCGCGCCACCGCCAGTGCACGCAGCAAGGCGGCGTTGATCTCTTCCAGCCCGAGGAAGGCGGCGTCGGCGGCTTCGCGGATGTCGCTGCGCACGCCCTGCTCCATCGCCTTCACCAGGCGCAGATAGGGCTGGTAGGGGCCGCTGCCATCCACCAGCGCCTGGTGCACGCGCTCGGGCACCTGCACGCTCTCGAACAGCTGCGCGAAGCCCTGACCCAGCATCAGGTCCAGGAGCGAGAAGACGCCGCAGATGAAGACCTCGCCGCGCATCTCCTCGTCGCCCATGTGGCGCACCAGTTCCTCCATCACCAGCCCGCGGCGCACGGCGGCGAACATCGCCGGCTTCATCTGCGGGTCCTTGCTGGAGGAGGCCAGCAGCAGCGCGAGCCAGCGCTTGAGCTTCTTGTAGCCCAGCATCATGAGCGCGTGCTGGAAGGACGAGACCTCGACCGCGAGCCCGAAGGCGGCCGAATTGAGGTAGCGGATAAGGCGGAAGGCGAGCTGCGGATCGTTCTTCAGCACCGCCTCGAGCTTGTCGACCGGCTCCTCGCGGTCGACCCGGCGCATCAGCTCGGTGACGACGCCGATGTCCGGCCCGCCCGCGCGTGCGGCGCCACCGGCCTGCAGCTCGTCCTCGATCGGCCAGCCGAGCACGCCGACCGCGCCGCGTGCGAAGGCTGCGTCCAGCGCGGCCAGCGTGCGCACCCCGGTCTGGATGTGGCTGATGCGGCGCACCACGCCCTCCGGCGGCTGGCTGGCGTCGCCGCGGCGGTCCTCGCCGGCGTCGATCAAGGCGTGGCGGAAGCAAGGCAGCAGCTCGCGCGGCAGCTCGGTTACCGGCCGGCCCTTGACGATGAGCACGCTGCCGGCCTCGTGCAAGGCCAGCAGCGACGCCGCGTGCGCCGGGTCGCCGACCATGAAGGCCGGCAGCTCGATCATCACGTGCGGCGGCGGCCGGGTCTGCAGCAGGGCGCGCAGCCAGGGCTCGGAGGCGATGTTCAGCGCCAGCGGGGTGGCACGCGTGGGCACCGCGGGGGTGGCGGCGCCCGCCGATGAGGCAGCCCCCGGCAGCGTGCGCAGGTTCAGCGACAGCGCCTCGCCGCCAGCCGGTGGCCAGACCTCGAGCAGCGAGGCCAGCAGCGCCGCCGCGTCGGGCGCGGCGTCGCGCCGCTCGGGGTAGACGGTGAGGCGAGTCGCGATGACGGAGCGGTCGGCAGCGATCAGCGGGCTGTAGCCCAGCACCAGCTGGCCGAGGATGGCGGAGTGGGGCATCTGGCGGATGGAGAGGCCGGTCAGCCGCTCAGGTAGTCGAACAGCGACAGGCGCTGCACCATCGAATAGGTCTTGAGCGCGGCATCGTAGCCGGTTTGCTTCTGCTGGAACTCGGAGAGCGCCTGCACCATGTCCAGGTCCTCGGCGGCGGAACGGTCGGCGGCGGCCATCAGCGCCTGTTCGGACAGCCTGACCTCCACCGCGTCCGCGCGGTTGAGCGATTCGCCGAGCTGCGAGCGCACGGCGCCGATGTGGCCGGACACCGAGTCCAGGCCGCGCACGCCGTCCTTCACGGTCTGCGCGATCTGGGCGTTGCTGCGCCCGGGGGTCTCCAGCTCGGTGGCGATGCGGTCCAGCAGCTCGAAGGTGGGCAAGGTGGCGGGCGCCGGGTTGTCCGGGTCGGGCGCCTGCAGCCAGGTGCGGCCGCCATCCACCGACAGCGGCTGCTCGGTGGCGCTGCGCAGCACGCCGTCGTCACCGCGGAACTGGACCCCGCCCGGGGTGTCGACGAAGGGCTCGGCGGTTGAACCCTGGCCGCCAAAGAGGTAGCCGCCGGCACCGTCGCCACGGTTGGCGATCGACATCAGCTGGTCGCGCAGACCACGGATGTCCTTCGCCAGGCTCAGGCGCTCGGCGTCGGTGTAGGAGGCGTTGCCGGCCGCCAGCACCTGTTCGCGCGCGCGCTGCAGCAGCTCACCGGCATCGCCCAGCGCCGATTCGGCCTGCTGGACGACGTTGCGGCTGGCGTCCAGCGCGCGCTGGTCGGCATCGGTACGGGTCTTGGTCGCGAGTGCGCGCTCGGCGCGCGCAGCCGCCGCCGGGTCGTCGCTGGCGCGCGCGATGCGCTTGCCGCTGGTCATCTGCTCCTGCAGGGTGTTGAGCTCGCTCTTGCGCCGCTGCAGCGTGGAGACGCTGCGATCGAAACTGTTGTAGGTCGTCACCCGCATCGTCATCGCTGCTTCCTCAGATCCATGTTCCGTTCACAGGCTCTCGCTCAGGCGCCGGCCGCCGACAGCAGGGTGTCGAACACCGACTGCGCGATCTGCAGCACCTTGGCCGCCGCCTGGTAGCTCTGCTGGTAGGCGATCAGCATCGCCGCTTCCTCGTCCAGGTTGACCCCGGTGGCCGAGGACCGGGTCTGCTCCGACTGCACGGCCAGCGACTGCGAGATCTCCGAAATCGCCTGCGCCCCCTGCACGCGCACGCCCATGTCGGCCATCGCCGCGGCGTAGGCGTCGGTGGCGCGCGCACCGCCGATCAGGCCGCCACCGGCGTCCAGCGTGCGCCCGACCAGGGCCTGGTCGCGCAGCGCCGCCAGCGCCAGCGCGTTGCCGTTGTTCGCCGCCACGTTGGTCGTCATGCCCACGATCAGGGTGTCGCCGGCCGCCGGCACGCCCTCGAGCGCGAGCGAGAAGCCGTTGATCTGCGGGTCCGGCGCGCTCGGGATCACCGAGCCGGCGGTCCAGGTGCCGGCGCCGCTGCCCATCAAGGTGTTGGTGACGCGGTCGCGCAGCTCCCAGGTGTAGGCGCCGCCGGCACCGAAGGTGATGGTCGCGGTCTGCGACGGATCCACCGTGCTGCTCGTCATGGTCAGGGCGCCGATGCGCGCGGTGCCGGTGTTGGAGACGCCGGTGGTGGCGGTCAGCGCCGAGGCGGCGGCGATGTCGCGCGTGTCCGTGAGCAGCGCCTGCATGTCGGGCGCGGCGCGCGTCACCGGCTGGAGCAGGAACTTGTCGCTGGTGAGCGGCGGCGGCGTGCCGGGGTCGATGCGAAAGCCGTCGATCACGTCGCCCGCGTTCACCGATCGCACCAGGCCGTCGGACAGGCGCGTGACCTGCCAGCCGCCCGGGTTGGTGGGGTCGGCGCGCAGGTCGTACTCGCTGGCCTGCAGCTGGGTGGCGTCCACCACCGTCAGCTCCAGACGGCCGACGTACTGGCCGTCCGCACCCTTGGCATTGGTGCCCATGGGCTGCGCTTTCGGGGCGCCGACCGAGAACATGTCCTGCGCAGGCACCGAGCCCGCGGGCTGGTGCAGGTTCAGGCCGAGCTTTTGCTGCGCGTTGACGGCGCCGCCGACCGCCGCCGCCATCTGGCCCAGCAGCAGCTGGGCCTGCACCAGGTCCTGGTTCTGGAACTGCAGCATGCCGGCGATCCGGCCGGCGCCCAGGCTGCGCTCGTCCAGCCGCAGCGGCTGGCCGTTGTCCAGCACCGCCACCGAGGCGCGCGAAGGGTCGCCCAGGCTGTTCACCACCGTCAGCGGCTGCGCCTCCTTGCCCAGCACCAGGCGCTGGCCGCCACCGGCGAACACGCCTATGGTGCCGTCGCTCGCGGCCACGGTGGTGATCGCAATCTGCTTGGACAGTTCGGTCAGCAGCTGGTCGCGCTGGTCCAGCAGGTCGTTCGGCGGCTGGCCCAGGCCGCTGACCTCGGCGATGCGCTGGTTCAGCGTCGCGATGTTGGAGGTCAGCTCGTTGACCGTGGCGACGGTGGTCTTCAGGTCCTCGCGCAGCAGGTGCTGGCTCTGGTCGATCTGCGCCCCGGCGTCGGCGAAGCGCACCGCCAGCTCCTGCGCCCGCGCCAGCACGACCTGGCGGGTCGAGGTGTCCGCCGGCAGGTTGGCGAGGTCGCTGAACGCGTTCAGGAAGTTCTGCGTCGCGTAGCCCAGGCCCTGCTCGCCGGTGGGGAAGACCTTCTCCAGCTTGCGCAGCTGCTCCAGCCGCGCCTCGTCCTTCGCCGCCAGGCCTTGCGTGCTCATCGCCTCGCGGGTCAGGAAGGCGTTGTGGTTGCGCGTCACGGTGACGACGTCCGAGCCCTTGCCGAAGTAGCCGGCACCGCTGAACTGGCCTTGCGCGGTCGCCATCTCGACGCGCTGGCGCGAGTAGCCGGCGACGCTGGCGTTGGCGATGTTGTGGCCGGTGACCTGCAGCGCGGCGTAGTTGGCCGCCATCGCGCGCATGCCCAGCGACATCAGAGGCGTGGCACCCATGGCTTATCCCGTCGTGCGCTGCAGACGCAGCGTGGTGTTGATGACCGCGGTCAGCTTGTCGGCGTAGGCGGGGTCGGTGGCGTAGCCGGCGCGCTGCAGGCTTTGCGCGAACTCGCGCGGCGTGTCGGCCTGGCCGACCGCGGCGTAGCGCGGGCTGTTCGTCATCAGCCGCGCGTAGTCGGCGAAGGACTCGGCGTAGCTGGCGTAGGCGCGGAACTTCGCCGTCACCTTGCGCGCCACGCCGCCGATGTACTCGGTGGTGGTGACCTCGGCCACCGGCCCGTTCCAGCCCGCGCCGGCCTTGATGCCGAACAGGTTGTGCGAAGGCGTGCCGTCGGCGTGCAGGATCTCGCGCCGGCCCCAGCCGGACTCGTGCGCCGCCTGCGCCACCATGTAGGCCGCGGGGATGCCGCTGGCGGCCTCGGCGGCCTGCGCGGCGCGGCTGTGCTGGCCGACGAAGGCCGCGGCACCGGTCTCCGGGATGCGCGGCACGCGGTCGGCCGCCTGGCCCAGGGCCAGCGGCGCCGGGTTGGCGCGCTGGCTGGGGGTGATGGGGATGGGGCCCGGCGTGAGGCCCATCGAGCGCTCGAGCTGGCGCTGCAGCGCCTGCGACAGGCCGCCCGGCATGCCGGCGAGCTGGCCCGCGTACTGCTGGTCCAGCATGCCGGTGGCGAGTTCCTCACCGCTGCCGCCGTTCATCAGCTCGCTGCCGCCGGTGGTGGCGCGCATGCTCTTGAGCAGCTCCTGCATGAACAAGGCCTCGAACTCGCGCGCAACCGCCTTCACCGCGGCACGCGGGTCGGTCTGGGCGCGCGCGCGGATCGCGTCCAGCGAGCGCGAATCGGCGGCGAGCGCAGGCACCGCCATCAGATCACCTCCAGCTCGGCGTTGAGCGCGCCGGCGGCCTTCATCGCCTGCAGGATGGCGAGCAGGTCCTGCGGCGTGGCGCCGAGCGCGTTGAGCGCGCGCACCACGTCGGCAAGCTGGGTGCCGGCGGCCATCTGCACCAGGGCACCCGCCTGCTGGGTGATCGCGATCTCGGCCTTCTCGCCGGCCACCGTCTGGCCGCCGGCCAGCGGGTTGGGCTGGCTGACCACCGGGGTCGAGTTGATCGTCACCGCCAGGCTGCCGTGCGCCACCGCGCAGGCACCGATGGTGACCGCCTCGTTCATCACCACCGAGCCGGTGCGCGGGTTGAGCACCACGCGCGCGGCCGGGCGCTGCAGCGCGACCTGCAGGTTCTCGATGTCGGCCATGAAGTCGACCCGGGTGATGCCGGCCGGCGGCATCTTCACGCTCACGGTGCGGCCGTCCACCGCCACCGCGGTGCCCTCGCCCTTGGCGCCGTTGATCGCCTGCGCCACCGCGCGCGCGGTCGAGTAGTCGTGCGCACGCAGGTCCAGCTGCAGCCGCTCGCCTTCGTACAGCGGCGTGGGCACGCTGCGCTCCACCGTCGCACCGCCCGGGATGCGGCCGGCCGAGAGGTGGTTGATCTGCACCTTGGAGCCGCCGGCCGAGGCGCCCGCGCCGCCGACCACCAGGTTGCCCTGCGCGAGGGCGTAGATCTCGCCGTCCGCGCCGCGCAGCGGCGTCATCACCAGGGTGCCGCCGCGCAGGCTCTTGGCGTTGCCCATGGAGGACACCGCGATGTCTATCGTCTGCCCGGGCTGGGCGAAGGGCGGCAGCTCGGCCGTCACCATCACCGCCGCCGAGTTGCGGCCCTGCGGCACCACGCCGGGCGGCAGGGTGACGCCCAGCGACTGCAGCATCGCCGACAGGCTTTGCGCGGTGACCGCGCTTTGCTCGCCGGTGCCGTCCAGGCCGACCACCAGGCCGTAGCCGACGAGCTGGTTGGCGCGCACGCCCTGCACACTGGCGATCTCCTTCAGGCGCGCTGCGGCGGCCGGCGCCGGCCACCACAGGGCGGCGCTGGCGAGGACGGCGGCGAGCACGAGGACGGCGCGCAGCCAGCGCTCGGGAGGCTGGCGGTCTGGATTTGTGCGGGCGGACATGGCGGCCCTCAGATCGGCAGCACGCTGAGGAACACGCGCGCCAGCCAGCCGATGACCTGCGCCTCGGACTGGGCGCCGCGGCCGCGGTGCTCCAGGCGGACGTTGGCGACCTGGGTGCTGGAGACGGCGTTGCCGGGCTGGATGCTGCGCGGATCGACCTGGCCCGAGAAGCGCAGCTCGTCGACGTTGGCGTTGACGCCGATCTGCTTTTCCGCGCTCACCAGCAGGTGGCCGTTGGGCAGCACGCGGGTCACGGTGGCGGTGACGACGCCCTTGAAGTCGTTGCTCGCGTCGGTGCTGCCCTTGCCCTCGAACTCGTTGCTCGAGCTCGCGCTGGCGGTGCCGCGCGCCAGCGCCTTGGCCGGGATGCCGGGCAAGGCGCTGATCGATGCCGCCAGCTCGCCGGTCTTCTCGACCTTGCTGTTCGCGCTCTGGCTGGCGCTGATCTTCTCCTCGATGCGGATGACGAGGATATCGCCGACGTGGCGCGCGCGGTGGTCCTCCAGCAGCGGCCGGTAGCTCGCGAGCTGGAAGATGGCGCCGTTGTTGCTGCGCACCGGGGGCGGCGCGGCCGGCTCCACGGGCGCCGTGTCGGCCACCTCCACGCGCGGGAACAGGGTCGCGTTGCACCCGGCCAGCAAGGCCAGCGCAGCAAGCATGGACAGTGTCTTCATCACAGCTGCGACAGACGCTGCAGCATCTGGTCGGAGGTGCTGATCGCCTTCGAGTTGAGCTCGTAGGCGCGCTGGGTGGCGATCATCGTCACCAGCTCCTCGACCACGTTGACGTTGCTGCCCTCGACCATGCCTTGCTGCAGCGGGCCGCGGCCGTCGATGTTGGGCGCACCCGCGTTCGCCGCGCCCGAGGAGGCGGTCTCGGTGAACAGGTTGCCGCCCATGGGCGCCAGGCCGGCCGGGTTGACGAAGCTCGCGGTCTGCAACTGGCCGACCGCAGTCGGCGTCGCCTGGCCGGGGCGCAGTGCGCTCACCGTGCCGTCCTTGGCGATGGTGACGCTCAAGGCATCGGCCGGGACGGTGATCGCGGGCTGCACCGGGTCGCCGGCCGCGGTCACCAGCTGGCCGTCGGCGTTCACCTGGAAGCTGCCGTCGCGCGTGTAGCCGGTCGTGCCGTCGGGCAGCTGCACCTGGAAGAAGCCCTGGCCCTGGATCGCGAGGTCGTAGCTGTTGCCGGTCTGGGTCAGCGTGCCCTGGCTGAAGCTGCGCGTGGTGGCCGCGGCGCGCGCCCCCAGGCCCACCTGCAGCCCGGTGGGCAGCGTGGTCTGCGCGCCGGCGGCGGCACCGGACTGGCGCAGGTTCTGGTACATCAAGTCCTCGAACACGACGCCGGCGCGCTTGTAGCCGTTGGTGCCGACGTTGGCGAGGTTGTTGGTCACGGTGTCCAGCTTGGTCTGCTGGCTCTCCATGCCGGTCTTGGCAATCCACAGGGAGCGGATCATGGGCAGGTCTCCATAAAGCGAGGTCCTGCGCCGATGTTCGGCCCAACTGAAGGCCGGCCATGCGAAGAAAAGCGCCGCGATGGCGGCGCTGATCTGTCATCCCGGCGTGCCGGCCGCAGGCGGCGGCGGATCGGCCCGGCGGCGCTGCGGCAACGGCCCGGCGGCGGCGCGGCAGTGGCCCGGCGGCGGCGCCGGGTCAGCCCAGCGGCGGGCCGAGCAGCTTCTGCCCGGCCTGGTCGCGCTGCTCGGCGCCCTGCAGGGTCTTCATCTGCTGCTCGAACTGACGCGCGGCGGCGATCATCGCCACCATGGTTTCCACCGCGCTCACGTTGCTGCCCTCCAGGGCACCGCTTTGCAGGCGCGCGTTCGGGTCGGCGTCCAGGTCGTTGCCGTCGGCGGCGCGGAACAGGCCGTCGGCGCCGCGCTGCAGCGGCGCTTCGGGCGTCACCAGCTTGAGCCGGCCTATCACCTGCGGCGCCGCCTTGCCGATGCTGGCGCTGACGCTGCCGTCGGCGGCGATGTCCAGCGCGGCCCCGGGCGGCACCACGATGGGCCCGCCCTCGCCCTGCACCGGCAGCCCGGCCGCGGTGACCAGGCTGCCCTGGGCGTCGACCTCCAGCGCCCCGGCGCGGGTATAGGCCTCCACCCCGTCCAGCGCCTGCACCGCGAGCCAGGCCTGGCCCTTCATCGCCACGTCCAGCGGCCGGCCGGTGGACTGCAGCGGGCCGCTCTGGTCGCTGTGGCCGGGGGTGCTTTCCAGCGCGTAGACGCGGGTGCTGGCGCCGTCGCCCTGCACCGGCACGGCGCGGAAGGCCTGCAGCTCGGCACGGAAGCCGGCGGTGGAGATGTTGGCCAGGTTGTGCGCGAGCACGTCCTGGCGCTGCATGGTGGCCTTGGCGCCGGCCATCGAGAGGTAGATCAGGCGGTCCATGCGTGTTCAGGGGTTGGCCGGGTGCAAGGGCGTCACGAGCCCGGCGTCAGCGCAGGTTGACGATGGTCTGCAGCACCTGGTCTATGGTCTTGATCGACTGCGCGTTGGCCTGGTAGATGCGCTGGGCGGTGATCATGTTCACCAGCTCGGCGGTGATGTCGACGTTGGACTCCTCCAGCGCGCCGGCCTGCAGCACCCCGAGGTTGCCGTCGCCGGGAACGCCGACCACCGCGTCGCCGGAGGCGTAGCTGCTGGCCCAGCAGTTGCCGCCCACCGGCTGCAGGCCCTGCGGGTTGCGGAAGGTGGCGATCTCCACCTGCCCGCACGGCCGCGACTGGCCGTTGGAGTAGCGCGCCGAGATGATGCCGTTGGCCTCCACCGCGATCGAGGTCAGCTGGCCGGCGGAGAAGCCGTCCTGGCTCATGTCGGTCACGCCGTAGGCGGAGCCGAACTGGCTGGCGCCGGCAAGGTCGAGCTGGATGCCGGTGATCGCCATCGTCTCGGCGCCGGCGGCGTTCACCGCCGCCGGAATGTTGAAGGGCACCGTGCCGCTGGGCGAGATCAGGGTTCCGCCGTCGGCGCTGAAGCGCAGCGTCGTGATGGGCTGCGGCAGCGCGTCGGTGCCGGCCACCGTGGTCTTGTTGGCGGTGGCGTAGACGTTCCAGGTGTCGGTGCCGGCCTTCTGGAAGTAGTAGGTCAGCGCGACCTCCTGCCCCTTGGCGTCGTACAGGGTGAGCGAGGTGGCGTTGTTGTAGGTGTCGGCGTCGCTGAAGTCGATCTGCGGCCCGCTCAAGGCACCCGGCACGGCGCCGACGGCGGCGGCGTGCACGTTGGCCTGCGCCAGCACGCCGTCGGCCTTCGTCACCGCGTCCTGCATCGTCGTGCGGGCGGTGATCAGGGTCGCGTTCGCGGGGTCGACCGCGAGCGCGGCGTCGATCGCGATCAGCGCCGCCTGCGCCGAGGTCTTGGCGGTGGTGGCGCTGGCCTGTGCCGCCACCGCGTTCGCGGTCGCGGTGGCGTCGTCGGCGGTTGCGTAGGCGGCAGCGGCGGTGGCGGCGGCGGCGGCCGCGGCCGCGGCATCGTCGCGCGCGGTGGTGAAGGCGGCCACTGCGGCGGTGCTCAGCGGCGTCACCGGCAGCGCCGCGTTCATCGCGCTCAGCGCCACGTTGGACGCACCGACCGAACTGGTGGCCAGGGTGGACAGCGTGTCCGAGCTGGACTGCGCCTTCTCGCGCGCCACGATCGCCGGGTTGGTGGTGCCCAGCCGCGCGTCCAGGTTCATCTCCAGATCGACCTCGGTCGTCTGGTTCGGGTCTATGCCGCCGGTGGGCAGCTGGATCGCACCCGAGCGCCCGGGCTGGATCTGGCCCTTGCCGTCGGCCGGGTAGCCGTACAGGCGCAGGCCCTCGTTGTTGACGACGTAGCCGTCGCGGTTGATCTTGAACTGGCCGTTGCGGGTGTAGGAGACCGGGTTCACGCCGTCGCTGACCTGGAAGAAGCCGGCGCCGTTGATCGCCAGGTCCATCGCGTTGGAGGTGGTGGTGATGTTGCCCTGGGTGAACTGCTGCGCCACCGCCGCCAGGTTGGTGCCGATGCCGATCGGCGCCGTCGACCCGCCACCGAGCGCGGCGGCGTACATGTCGGCGAACTCGGCGCGCGCCACCTTGGAGCCGTAGGTGTTGGCGTTGGCAATGTTGTTGCCGATGATCTCCAGGTTCTTGCTGGTCGCGTTCAGGCCCGACAGGCCTTGCTGGAATCCCATGGTGTGTGTCCTTGCGGGTTGGCGCTGTGTGCAGCGTGGTGGCGGCGGTCGGCGGGGCTTCAGTTCAGGGCGTGGATGTCGCCGTAGGCGACGTTGCCGCTTTGCTCGAGGGTCAGCATGAGGCCGTTGGCGCCGTCCAGCGCCACCGAGCTGACGCGGTCGCGCATCAGCGCCACGCTGCTCACGGGAGCGCTGTCGAGCTTGGCGCTGACGCGGAAGGTGTGGCCGGCCTTGCTGTCGAGCTTGGAGGCGTCCCACTCGAAGCCGTGGCGGCCGCTGTCCAGGCTGCCGAGCTGCAGGGTGTCGACCACCTTGCCGGCCGGATTCAGGATCTCGACCTGCACCGTGTCGGCCGGGCCGGCGAGCGAGAAGCCGCCTTCGAGCTTGCCGTCCACCAGCGTGAGCTTGTTGCCCTCGACGGTGACGTCGCGCCCGATCAGGCTCGCGCCCTGCAGGGCCTGCATTTGCAGGAAGCTGGCGTGCATGGACTGCACGCTCTGGTTGACCTTCTCCAGCCCGGTGACGGTGTTGATCTGCGCCATCTGCGAGGTCAGCTCCGCGTTGTCCATCGGGTTCAGCGGATCCTGGTTCTGCAGCTGGGTGACGAGCAGCTTGAGGAAGCGGTCGGCGGCGCCGGCCTCGTTCTTGCTGCCGGCCAGGGCCGCGAGCTCGCTCGCGCTGCTGGCGCTGCCGGTGCCGGTGACGGTGCTCATCGAATCTCCCGTGCGGCGCGCGCTCAGACCTGGCCGAGCTGCAGCGTCTTCATCAGCAGGCTGCGCGCGGTGTTCATGACCTCGATGTTGTTCTGGTAGGAACGCGAGGCCGAGATCATGTTCACCATCTCCTCCACCGGGTTGACGTTGCTGTAGGTGACGTAGCCCTCGGCGTCCGCCGCCGGGTGGTCGGGGGCGTGCACGCGCCGGCCCAGGGCCTCGCTCTCGCTGACGTTGGACACGCGCACTCCGGCGCTGGCCTCGGGCGCGCCGGGCGTGCCCATCATCACGGTCTGGAAGGTGACCTGGCGCGCCTTGTAGGCCTGGCCGTCGGGGCCGGCCACGGTGTCGGCGTTGGCCAGGTTGGAGGCCACCACGTTCAGGCGCTGGCTTTGCGCGCTGACCGCGCTGGCGGAGACGTCGAAGATCGAGAACATGCTCATGCGAGGACTCCTTCGCTGCGGGCGCCAGTGGCTTGGTCGGTGTCGGCGCGTCAGCCCTGGCTGGGGCTCTTCATCGCGTCGTGCAGGCTGCGCAGGCTGCTGTTGATGAACTTCAGCGTCGCCTCGTAGCGCACTGCGTTGTCGGCGAAGCTGGCACGCTCGCGGTCCATGTCCACCGTGTTGCCGTCCAGGTTGGTCTGCGCCGCGGTGGCCCAGCGCAGCGTCGGCTGCGCCGCGCTCGGCGCGCTCGCCAGGCCGCTGGCGCCGCGTGCGATCGGGTCGCCGAGCCGGCCGCCGCCTGCCGCGGACGTGGTCGCGCTGCGCAAGGCGGCGGCGAAGTCGAAGTCGCGCGCCTTGTAGCCCGGCGTGTCGGCGTTGGCGATGTTGCCCGCCAGCAGGCGCTGGCGTTGCGAGCGCAGCAGCAAGGCCTCGGCCTGGAAGTCGATCGACGAGCTCAGGCGGTTCAGCATCGCGCACTCCTTGCCGCACCACCCGCGAGCGGCCGGCCGGACGCAGCAAGGCCCGGCCTGGGATGCGGGTAGGGGATCGTGGACATGGGGCCGAATCTTCGGCGCCCGGGGCGCGCGCAGTGGCCCGATCAACGGGGTGTTGGCAGCGCATATCCACCCTAGCCGGCCTGCCTGCGGCCCTACAGTGCGGGCGTGATGAACCGAGTCCGTCCGTCTCGCCGACTGCGCCGCCCCCTGCCCGGGCCACTGCCCGGCCCCCTGCGCCACGACCTGCGTCGCAGCCTGGGCGCGCTGCTCGCCGCGGCCCTGGTCGGATCGGCCGCGGCCGGCGAGCCCGCAGGCGCGGACGACCCGATAGGCGCCGAGCTGGCGCGCAGCCTGCAGACCTGGACGCGCCAGCAGGTGCAGCCGGCCTCTGGCTTCGGGCCGCTGCGCGTCGAGGTCGAGCTCGGGCGCCTGGACCCGCGCCTGCGGCTGGCCGCCTGCGCGCGCATCGAACCCTATCTGCCGGCCGGCGTGCGCCCCTGGGGACGCAGCCGGGTCGGCCTGCGCTGCGCCGACGGCGTCACGCGCTGGAACGTCTTCCTGCCGGTGCAGGTGCGCGTGCTGGCCAGCGCACCGGTGCTGCGCGAGCCGCTGCCGGCCGGCACCGAGATCACCCTGGACCACCTGGTGGACGCCGAGGTCGACTGGGCCGCCAGCGCGCAGCCGCCGCTGACCGACATGGAGCGCATCGTCGGGCGCCAGCTGAGCCGGCCGCTGGCCGCGGGCGAGGCGCTGCGCGGCAACGATTTGCAACGGCCGGTGTGGTTCGACGCCGGCGACACGGTGAAGGTGGTTGCCCTCGGACCCGGCTACGAGGTCAGTGCGCAAGGCCAGGCCATGGGCCGTGGCATCGACGGCCAGACGGTTCGCGTGCGCACCGCCAGCGGCCGCATCGTCAGCGGCACCGCGGTCGCCGAGCGCCGGGTGGAGATGCCGCTGTGACGCCGCCGCGCAGCCACCTCCCCCGCGAATCGGGGGCCGGCGCCAAAAATCTCGCGCAGCCACTAAAGTTCGCGTCGCCGCTTGCCGATAGCACGTCCATGACAAGCCGGCATCGCCCACCCGGGCCCCGCCGATGGAGCACGCCATGAAGATCGGTTCACTCGAGAACAAGGCCAACGGTATCGAACGCATCGCGCCTGCGGGCAGCGAGCGCCGCGAGGCCGCCCGCTCGGGCAGCGCGCAGCGCAGCGGCGACGCCAGCACCACCGTCGAGCTCTCGTCGACCGCCGCCGCGCTGAGCCAGCAAGGCCCGGGCGAGGCCAGCTTCGACCAGGCCAAGGTGGAGCGCATCGCGCAGGCCATCCGTGACGGCAAGTACCAGATCAACGCCGAGGCGATCGCCGACAAGCTGATCGCCAACGCGCAGGAACTGCTCGGCAAGTCCGGCAGCTGATCGGCGGCGGCGCCGATCATGATGGCCTCACCGAAAGAGATGCTGGCGCTGGAACAGGCGACACAGATGCTCGAACTCCCGCTGGCAGAACTCGAACAGACCCTGGCCTCGCTGTCCGAGGCGCTGCGCGAGCGCGACGCCGCGCGCATCGAGTCCGCGGCCGCCGAGCTGCATCGCCGGCTCTCGACCGCGGTCGACCAGTTCGGCCGCTGCACCCGCCAGGGCCCGATCCCGGCCCCGCTGCGCCGCCGCCTGATGACGGCCGGCGCCCAGGTGGCGGCCCAGCGCGAGGCGCTGGCGCGCGCCACCGCCTCGCTGGACCGCGCGATCGACGTCCTGCTGCCGGCGCCCGCGGCCAACGTCTACGCGGCCGGCGGCCTGTCCGAGCGCGCCACGCGCAGCGGCAGCACCCTGGCCTGAGCCGGCCCATTTGGCCATTTGGCCATTTGGGCCAGCCCGCGAGGCTGACCCCAGCAAGCTCATCGAGCGCCACCGCGTCTGTGGCAGGCGCAGCCATGGGCGCGCGTCGCCGGCGGCCGCCCGACGCTGCCTGCGCCCCGCAGAGGGCTCAGCCTAGATCCGGCAGTTGACCGCTCATCGGCGCGGGATTCTCTCGTGTTCTCAAGCACTTGCAGCCACGGCAACATTCACCTGCTGGGTGAGCTCGCTACGCACCCGATCGAGCCGCGCTGCGGCGCGCTGGCGGCGTTGCTCCTCCTCGCGGGCATGAGCCCGCAGCGTCGTCGCGTCTTGCCAGCACCCCGCAGCGCAGCC
>CAUJJP010000007.1 GCA_963205525.1 Pseudomonadota bacterium
ACTACATCGCCATCGCCTACCTGCGCCTGGGCAAGCTCACACATCTGCCAGCCTCCCCGTTCGTGCCGGCCTCGGCCTTGTCAGCAGGCGTCACGACACATCGGATGTGAAGTCAAGTTCCACACGGAACGGCATAGAGCCCCCGCTGCGGGTGCTGGCGCTGCGCTTCGCGATCGACCTGCTGGCCATGCTGGCGCTGGTCTACGGCCTGTACTACCGGCGCTACCGCGACAAGGAACTCGTCACCGCCGCCGCGCTGTTCAACGTCTTCGTGTTCGCCGTGCTGTCGGTGCTGTCGGCGGTGTCCTTCGGCCTCGCGGCGGGCTTCGGCCTGTTCGCCATCCTGGCCCTCTTCACCCTGCGCTCGGAGCCGATCGGCAAGACCGAGATCACCTACTTCTTCGGCAGCGTCACGCTGGCGGTGATCTGCTCGGTGCAGGGCACCTCGATCGGCTTCGTCATCGGCGTCGTGGCGCTGGTGACGCTGGGCGCCTGGCTGCTGGACCACCCGCGCATCCTGCGCAAGGTGGACGCGGTCAAGGTCACGCTGGACAAGATCGACGGCTGCGCGTTGTCCGATCCGGTGTCCATGCGGCTGGAGCTCTCGCGCCGGCTGGGGGTGGACGTCATGTCCTACCAGATCACGGCGCTGGACTACATCACCGAGATGGCGAGGATCAATGTCTACTACCGCAAGCCCTGAACCCATCCTGGCCTGGCTGCAGGACCCCTTCACCCCGATCTCGCTGGACGCGCTGAACGCCAAGGCGGCCATGCTCGAACGGCTGGACAACAAGTACGTGCTGCACGCCAGCGTGCTGCGCCAGGCGCTGCCCGCGCTGGCGCGCCGGTTCGCGATGCTGGAGATCGACGGCCGGCGCGCCTTCACTTACGACACCTGCTACTTCGACGACGCCGAACGGCGCAGCTTCTTCGACCACCAGCAGGGCCGGCGGCGGCGCATGAAGGTGCGCGTGCGCCGCTACGCCGACGCCGGGCTGTGCTTCGTCGAGGTCAAGCTCAAGGACAAGCGCGGCATCACGGTGAAGAAGCGCCTGCCCTATGCCCTGGAGCGCTACGGCGAGCTCGATGCGCAGGCGTTGGCGCACGTGGAGCGCTCCTACCGCAAGCTCTACGAGCAGGACTTCGGCCGCGCGCTGGAGCCGACGCTGGAGATGAGCTACCGGCGCTGGACCCTGGTGGCGCACGCCGGTGGCGAGCGCATGACGGTGGACGGCCGCATCCGCTTCTTCGCTGCCGAACGCGAGCACGCCACCGCCGACGACGTCTTCATCGTCGAGACCAAGTCCGCCAACGGCAACGGCATCGCCGACAAGCTGCTGCGCGCGCTGCACCAGCACCCGGTGGGGCGCTGCTCCAAGTACTGCGTCGGTATGAGCCTCGTTGGCGCCGTGCAGCGCCATAACCGCTTCCTGCCGGCGCTGCGCAAGCTCGGTGCGCCCTTGCCGCTGTCCACGCGCACGCCGGCACAGGTGGCGGCATGAGGAGCAGGCCTCGCATCACCCGCTGGCTGGCGGCGCTGGCCCTGGTCGCCGCGCAGCCGGCCGGCGCGCAGACGGGCAGCAGCCTCCCGCCCGTCGAATTCGAAGGCCGGCTGCACCTGCAGCACGACCGTTTCGACGGCGCCTATGCGGACGACGGCGAGTCTCACCAGGTCGGCTACCCGCGCCGCGCGCGGCTGGGCGCGACGCTCAGGCTGCCGCAGGACCTGAAGCTGGCGCTCGACTTCGACCTCGAGCGCGGCGGCCGCTCGACGCTGCACGCGGCGACCCTGGACTGGGCCGGGCTGCCGCTGGGCACCCTGCGCATCGGCCGCTTCGACCCCGACTTCGGGCTCGAACAGGCGGTCAGCTCGAACTGGACGACCGGCATCGAGCGCTCGGCGATCTGGGACCTGGGCGCCGACGTGGCCGACATCGGCAAGGGCCACGGCCTGCAGTTCGACGCCGCCGGGCGGCGGCTCTACGCCAGCCTGGGTGCGTTCGAGAAGCGCTCTGCGCAGGGCTGGGTGGCGCGCGCCGTCTACGCGCCGCACCAGCGCAGCGGGCAGGTGATCCACCTCGGCGTCTCGCTCGCGGCAGAGCGCCTCGCCGACGAGGACGGTCGCATCCGCAGCCGGCTCGGCGTGCGCGGGGTTGGCGAAGACGAAGCCGGCCGGCGCGCCACCCTGGCCGCCAGGCTGCCCGCGGGCGGGCACTACACGCGCCACCGGCTGGCGGCGCTGGAACTCGCCGCCGTCCACGGGCCGCTGTCCGTCCAGGCCGAATGGCTGCAGCGCCGGCTCGGCGGCGGCGAGGGCGCACCACGCACGGCACGCGGCGCCTATGTGCAGATCGCGTGGACGATCAGCGGCGAGTCCAGGCCCTACAAGCTCGACGGTGCGAAGTTCGGCCGCATCGCCGCCGCCGACCCGAGCCTCGGCGCCTGGGAAGTCTTCGTGCGCCACGACGAGCTGGCGGCAAAGGGCGCACCCGGCCTGCTGGCAGGTGGGCGCAGCCGCGCACACGCACGCGTGAGCGCCGTCGGCCTGAACTGGTACGCACGCGCCTGGCTGCGCGTGTCAGCCAACCTGCTGCACGCCCGCGATCCCGACGAGCAGGCCGGCAAGGCTGCCAGCCTGCGTGTCCAACTGACGTTCTGAAAGCACCAAGCTCCATGAAGCCCACCATCGCTCGCGGCCTGGCGGTCGCATCCCTTGCCCTGAGCACCCTGAGCACCCTGGCGGCCGGCGCGGCACAGGCCCAGGTCCACGATCAACTCGTCATCCCGACGCAGCCCGTGGACGGCCATGCGCCGAGCGAACTCTCGGGTCTGGCCTGGGACGCCGACGAGCAGACGCTGTACGCGGTGTCCGACCGCGGCATCCTGTTCGCCTTTGCGCTGCGCGTCGACAAGTTGCATCTGCAGGCGCTCAAACCCCTGCGCGCGACCCGGCTGCAAGCGCCGCCAGGGCAGGGCACGCCGAACGCCGAAGGTCTGGCGCTGGCGAACGCCGACAACGGCACGCGCGGCGACACCGAGCTCATCGTCGCGGCCGAAAACGGCCCAGCGCTGCTGCGCTACGGCCCGCAAGGCCAGCCGCTGGGCGCGCTCGAGCTGCCGGCGCCGCTGCGCGACCCCGACGCCTACCGCAGCAAGAACGCGCGCCTGGAATCGGTGGCCCTGGACCCTCGCCACGGCGCGCTGACCGCGCCGCAGCGATCGCTTGCCGCGCTGCCGCCCTCGCTGCACCGCATCTACGCCAGCGACGGCCGCCACTGGGACCTGACGGCGGGAGACCGCGGCGCCGTGAAGGGCCTCGAAACCCTGGCCGACGGCGGCCTCCTGGTGCTCGAACGCGTGGGCCGCGGCCGCGACATCCAAGCCGTGCTGCGCCGGCTGGACCCCGCAAGCTGCGGTGGCGGCACGGCGTGCCAGAGTGAGCCCATCACCCTGCCGGGCCTGGCGGCGGGCGACAATTACGAGGGGCTAGCGCGGCTGGATCACGGCTTGTTCCTGATCGTCAGCGACGATGGCGGCAAGGGCAGGCTGGCGACGCGCCTGGTGCTGTTCAGCCTGCCAAAGAACTGAATCGGCGCCAGGATGTGCGGTCGGGGCAGGGCGCTTCCCTTGCGCCCGCTTGCCGAACGTGTTGCCCAGCGGGCCGCCGAGCTGGCCTCGATGCTGGGCTGGGAACTAGGGATGGCGACGGCGCTTCGACTCCCGAGAATGCGCCACCGCTGTTGCCACCCGAGGGAGTCGCCATGTCCACCTCACCGCGCGCCTTGTGCGCTGCCACGCTGCTCGTCCTGTGCGCCAGCGCCCAGGCCCTGGAATTCGGCTTCGATACCGACGCCCAGGGCTGGACGGCATCCAGCGGCGCGTCGCTGACCCACCAGGCCAGCGGCGGCAACCCCGGCGGCTTCCTGGAACTGCTCGACACCACGGACGACGATTTCCTGCTGCTGGCGCCGACGGCGGTGCTCGGCGACTGGTCTGCCTACCTGGGCGGCAGCCTGAGCTTCGACGCCAGGAACATCAATGGCGATACCCCGGACTGGCCGCACTTCGGAAGCCTGCGCCTGAGCAGCGGCTCCAACGTGCTGGAGATGGACCTGGTGGCGGCAGGCGAGCCGCCCATGGACGGCGCCTGGCACCGTTACAGCATCTCGCTCAGCGAGGCGATCTGGGGACCGAATCTCGCGCTCGTACTCGCCGATCTCGATGGCCTGAGCCTGAAGGGCGAGTTCCACGACGGGGTCAGCGAGATCCTGGGCATAGACAACCTGAGCATCAACGCCGTGGTGCCCGAGCCCGCCGCGTGGTGGATGCTGGCGCTGGGCCTGCCGGTGCTGGGGCGCCGGCATGCGCATCGAATGCGCCTTGCTGGCCGGGTGCAGGCCGGGGCCTGCGGCTGACTCGAATGAGCGGGCGCGCCTCAGGTCGGGGCGTGCGCAAGCCAGGCCTGTGCAGGCCTGTGAATCCGGCAGCCGGCTGCAGGCTGCCCGGTGGCGGCGGATTCATGGCTTGTGCGGTTCAATTGGAAGTTAACATAAGACACATTAGCGAGTATTTGCGGACAGGGAGTCAGGCCGCGCAATGGACCTGCGCAGATGGACCACCGCAAGCGATACGCATCCCTGAAGCCGATGAGCCCCCGGCCACCCATCGGCGGTGCGGCTCAGCCGCGGCGCTCGCCGCGCCACATCAGCAGCCGGCGCATCTGGTGCAGCGAGACCCAGTGCGCATGCACCAGGTGCATCAGGCCGCTGCGCTGCAGCTCAAGCAGCGTGGCGTCGGGCAGCGCCTTGACCTTGTCCTCGTCGACGACGAAGAAGCCGTCGGCGCTGATCTTGCTGCCGTCGGGCAGGACACCGTCGAAGCGGCGCGCCACCAGCAGCTTCAGGTCTGCGAGCCGGCGCACCGCGGCGCGCGTGCCCTGGATCTGGGCTTCCAGACGTTCGAGTTCGCTGGTGACGCGGCGCGCGAACTCGGTCGTCTGGCCGGCCTCGTCGAACAGACGCTCGCCTTCGCCGCCCTGGCTCAGGCCCTCGTAGGCGGCGTCTATGCAGACCGCGAACTGGCCACCCTGGCCGTTCTCGCCCTGGCCGCGCGCAATGGCGAACGGGTAGCTCGCCAGCAGCGTGGGTAGCTGGTGGACTCGCCACTGGCCGCCCTCCAGGTAGAGATTCTCGCCCGCGGCCAGGCCGAGGACGGCGATCGGCGCGTAGTCGCTGCCGCCCTGCCCGTCCTCGCCCGCCTTCACGAACACGATGGGGTAGTCGCAGGCGGCGTGCAGGCACTCGGCCGCACTCAGGAACAAGGCGTTGGTGCTGGCCAGATGGGCCCAGCTCGGCACCGGCAGGCGAACCGCCAGGCGGCGGTCGGTCTGGCTGTCGACGGGGCGGATCTGGCGATGCAGGGCAGGAATGATCATGTCGTCTCGCTCGGTGGTGTGTCGTTGCTTCGAGTGACCAGGACCTTGTCGACCCGCTTGCCGTCGAGGTCGACGACCTCGAAACGCCAGCCGGCCCAGTCCACGGTGTCGGTGATGTCGGGCAGCCGGCCCAGCAGCAGCATGATCATGCCGGCCAGGGTGTTGTAGCGACCGCGGTCTTCCTCGGGCAGGTCCTTCAGCACCAGGCGATCCTTCAGCTCGTGGGCCGGGATCATGCCGTCCATGAGCCAGCTGCCGTCGGCGCGCTGGGTGGCCCAGGCGTCGTCGGCCGAAGCCTCGCCCAGCTCGCCGGCGATCGCCTCCAGCAGGTCACGCTCGCTGATCAGGCCTTGGACCGCGCCGTACTCGTCGACCACGAACAGGAGGTCGACGTCGCTGCGCCGGAAGTGCTCCACCACCTCCATGCCGCTCAGGGTCTCGGGAACGAAGACCGGTGGCGAGAGGTGTTCCAGCAGGGCCGGCTGCTCGCCGCGCGCCAGCGGCCCGACGAGGTCCGAGGCGCTGAGGACACCGATCACCTCGTCCAGCCCGCCACGACAGGCCGGGTAGCGCGAGTGACCGTGCTCGACCATCACCGCCAGCACCTGGTCCAGCGGCTGGTTCAGGTCCAGCCAGACCAGTTCGGCGCGCGGGATCATCATGGAGCCGATCTGGCGGTCGTCGAGCCGGAACACGTTGCGCACCATCTGGTGTTCCTGCGCCTCGATGACGCCCGCGTCCACGCCCTCCTCCAGCTGGGCCGCGATCTCCTCCTCGGTCACGCTGGACGCGGGCCGTCCCGCCAGACCGAGCAGGCCGAGCACGCCCTGGGTCGACGCCGACAGCAGCCACACGAAGGGCTTGGTCAGGCGCGAGAGGCCGTCCATCGGGCGTGCGAACAGGCGCGCCACGGTTTCCGGGAACATCTGCCCGATGCGCTTGGGCACCAGTTCGCCAAAGACGATGGTGAAGAAGGTGATCAGGAGCACCACGCCCGCAGTGGCGGCGATGTCGGCCACGCGCTCGGTGAGGCCCAGGCTGGCCTGCAGCCAGTCGCCGATCGGGCCGGCGAACACCGACTCGCCGACGATGCCGTTGAGCAGGCCGATCGAGGTGATGCCGATCTGCACCGTGGACAACCAGCGTGTCGGGTCGTCGGCCAGGGTCAGCGCCGCCGCGGCACCGCCGTCGCCGGTCTCCACCAGTACCTGCAGCCGCGCCTTGCGCGCCGCCGTGAGGCCCATCTCCGCCATCGCGAAAGCCCCGTTGAGCAGGATCAGCAAGACCAGTATCGCGACGTCCATCGACCCCCCGACGGCGGCGTCGGGAGCAGTTGCGGGAGGCGCAGGTTAACAGACGCTCACGACGCGGCCGACGCTGGCAAACCCGGCGCAGGCGCGGCCGGTCCACCCCGGGGCCAGGGCGTCGCCTGCCCTGCCCGGCAGAATCGGCGTCATGGACTACCTGATCGGCGACGTCCAGGGCTGCGACCAGGCCCTGGGCAGGCTGCTGGCCGAGATCGGCTTTTCACCCTCGCGTGACAACCTCGTCATCCTCGGCGATCTAGTCAACCGCGGCCCGCAGTCGCTGGCCGTGCTGCGCCGGCTGCGCGGCTACGGTGCGTCCGCGCAATGCCTGCTCGGCAACCACGACCTGCACCTGCTGGCGGTGGCGCACGGTGTGCGCCGGCCACACCGCAGCGACACCCTGGACGAGATCCTGGGCGCAGCCGACCGCGACGCCTGGCTGGACTGGCTGCGCACACGCAGGCTGGCACTGCGCCACGCCGGCTGGCTGTGCGTGCACGCCGGCGTCGTGCCGGCCTGGAGCGCCGACGAGGTGCTCTCGCTCGCCGCCGAGGCCGAGGCGCTGCTCGCCGGGCCCGACCTGGGCGCCTTCCTGCAGGTGATGTACGGCAACCATCCGCCGCGCTGGGACCCTGCCCTGCGCGGCCCGGACCGCTGGCGCCACGTCATCAACGTCCTGACCCGGATCCGCTTCTGCGCCGCCGACGGCACGCTGGAGCTGCAGACCAAGGACGGCGTCGACGCCGCCCCGCCCGGCTACGCCGCCTGGTTCGACCACCCGCACCGGCGCACCACCGGCGTGCCCATTGCCTTCGGTCACTGGAGCACGCTCGGCCCGATCGTGCGCCCCGACCTCATGGCCCTGGACACCGGCTGCCTGTGGGGCCGCCAGCTCAGCGCGGTGCGCGTGGACGGCGGCCGGCAGGAGCTGGTACAGGTCGAGTGCGCGCAGGCGCAAGCGCCTGGCGCGAGCCAGGGTTAGCATCCACCGCCGGATCGCAGGCGTAGCAGACTGGCCGATTGCTGCGGCACACGTGCTGCGGCACACGTGCCAGCCATGAGCTGAAGCACGCAGCTTTGTTGCCGCGAGCAGCCCAATCCGAGGCTGAGCGCCCGAAATCACCCGCGTGGCAACTTACACTGACGCCCATGGAGAGCTGGCAGAGTGGTCGAATGCACCGGTCTTGAAAACCGGCAGCCCGCAAGGGCTCCAGGGTTCGAATCCCTGGCTCTCCGCCACGGCCAACAAGAACAAGTCCGGGGAGGAACTGCAGATGCGAACGGTCTACGCCACTGCCCTCGAAGTGAGGGACGACGACGATATCTCGGCGACGTTTGACTATGTCGGTCGATGGATTTCTGATTGGTATCGCCGTCGGCGGGTCTCTGTCGATGAAGTACTGGCTGAACTCGGAACCGACGACATCGAAGTCACACCGATGCCAGAGCACAAGCTTTCGGTAAAGCACAGCGCTGCAGCTGACCTCAAGAGCCAGCGCCTCGTTGACCTGACGTGGAGCTATCCGGACGACTATGACAAGAGCCTTGGCTGGACGACGCGCTTGGCAATGCTTCGTTCATCCTCGGGGTTGGCTCTGTCCTTGGAAGTCGCTGTCACGGGCTTGAGCTTCCAGGTTGCGCCGGCCAACATCAAACTAGGTTCGCCCAGGCTTGCTCGCGACGTCACGCGGTTGTCGTCTGTTAGGTTGGGCGGCCTGCCCTATAACGCAACATCGGAACTACTGTCAGCTGACGCCGTAGACAACCTGTGCGACAACCTCGCCGATCTGGCGAGGCCTCATCCAATTGTCCTGGTATCAAGACGCGCACACGATGACATGCCGCTTGTCGACGCACAGCAGCTTGCGGAGAGTCTTTCCGGTGTGGCCAAGGTCTACGAACTCGTCGACAAGTGGTCTGCATTCCGACTGACCGAGATACTGGGAAAAGCCCTCTCCTGTTACGAGGGTGCCGTACGCATCTATTGGCCACGGTTCAGTCTGCAGGCTGACCCCTTCATACACCCATTATGGATGCCATGGCAGCTTGCGAACGATGGCTCGGCCGACCGCAGCATGTTGCAGGTCGCTAGGTCGGTCTTCGACGCTGCTTCTTTCCGGCACGTCGAGCCCCATGAAATGCAAGCGCTCAGACGCGCTGCGGAACGCGATGCTCGGCACTCCATGCGGACCAGCGCCAAGGACTCCGCGGATGCGGACAGGCTTCTTGAGGACCTGTACAGCTTGGAAGACAAGCTGAAAGAGGCCGAGAACAAGTACGACGAGCTGGCGAAGGAATGCGATACGTTACGTGCCAACTCCATGGCACTAGCATCGACGTCCTCTTGGATTCAGCTACCCCAGTCATCGCAGGAAAGTGCTGCGCTCCCGCAGCGACAGACCGCCCCACCTCTTGAGTCAGTTCTTGACGCGGTGAAGGAAGCCCAGGGCAGAGCGACGCATCTCAGATTCCTGCCAAGCGCGCAAACGTCTGCGACAGACTCTCCCTTCAAACAGCCTGACCGTGTTCTGCAAGCGCTAGATGCAATCAACGAGGTAGCGTCGATCTGGGCCGAGAGCCTTCAGTCCAGCAAGTCTGTTGGCTCCTTACGCGAACTGTTCAAGACCAAGTACGGATTCACGTACGCTGATGACGTTTCTCAGACCTCCAAAAGCAGATGGGCGGACGAGTACAAGGCGTCGTACGATGGGAAGGAGTACGACATCTCACCCCACATCACCATCGGCGCGAAGCAGGCAGATACTTGTCTGTCGATTCACTGGGCTTGGGACAAGGACCTGAAGAAGGCCGTAGTCGCCCACGTAGGTCGACACAAGACCAACACGAAGACCTGAGGGCACACTTTGGTGTGCCGCTGAGGTATGCCGAAATCAATGCCACGCTCGCACCTAGATCATTGATTTGTTTTGGTTCGTGGGGCAGCGAGTTCCCTTCCCAATCCACCGAACTTTAGCCCTACCCCTTGTAAACCGCGGACGGATGAGGCTTGAGATGGTGAGGGGGTCGAGGTCGAGAGCGGCCGGCGATGAATCGCTGGGTGTTGGACGCGAGCAGTCCCATGACGTGTGCGACGG
>CAUJJP010000008.1 GCA_963205525.1 Pseudomonadota bacterium
GTGGTGCTGCACGAGGTCGACCGCGCTCATCACCATGACCGGAGTGCAGTAGCCGCACTGCAGGCCGTGGCAGGCGCGGTGGGCCTCCTGCATCGGGTGCAGGCTGCCGTCCGCCGCCGCCAGGCCCTCGATCGTCGTCACCGCGCGGCCGGCGGCCTGCAGCGCCAGCATGTTGCAGCTCTTCACCGCCCGGCCGTCCAGGTGCACGGTGCAGGCGCCGCACTGGGCGGTGTCGCAGCCGATGTGGGTGCCGGTCAGGCGCAGGGTCTCGCGCAGGAATCCGGCCAGCGAGGTCTGCGGGTCGACCTCGCGTGTCACGGTCTTGCCGTTCACGGTGAGGGTGAGCTGGGGCATGTCGTCTCCTGAGTGCGGCCTCGGTCGAGGCTGTGCCGGACATGCTAGGCAGGCAGGCAGGCGGTTTCAGCGCGTCGCTTTCCCCTATGAACATGTGTGCATAGCTCTGCTCCGGCCGGAGCCGGCCGGTTGAAGGGATTCAGAGCAGGCCGTCGAAGGGCCAGACCTCGACCGCCTCGCCGGCCGGCACGGCGCCGCGCCCGTGTGGCAGCACGATCAGGGCGTCGGCCTCGCACAGGCTGCGCAGGATGCCGGCGCCCTGGTCGGCGCTCGGGCGCACCTGGAGCCGGCCGCCTTCGTCGCGCTCGAACACGCCGCGCTGAAACTCGCTGCGACCGGCGCGCTTGCGTATCGCCACCGCGCTCGGCAGTTCGAAGGAGACCGGCGCCTGCAGCGTGGCGCCACCGAGCAGGCGCAGGGCGTCGCGCACCAGCACCAGGTAGCTCACCAGCGCCGCCACCGGGTTGCCGGGGAGGGCGAACAAGGGCACGCGGCGCTCGCCGTGACGCAGATGGCCGAAGGCGAAGGGGCGTCCCGGCCGCATCGCCAGCTTCCAGAACCCGACCTCGCCCAGGCGCGCGAGCACGGCGCGCGTGTGGTCGGCGTCGCCCATGCTGACGCCGCCGCTGGTGACGATGGCGTCGGCCTGCTGCGTCGCCTGCGCCAGCGCCGCCTGCAGCCGATCGGGGTCGTCGCCGATCTGGCCCAGGTCCAGCAGGTCCACCCCGAGCCGGCGCAGCGCCGCGCCCAGGCTGTGGCGGTTGCTGTCGTAGACCGCGCCCGGCAGCGGCGGCTGGCCGGGGGCCAGCAGCTCGTCGCCGGTGGAGAACAAGGCCACGCGCAGGCGCCGGCGCACCGCCGCCTCGGGCAGGCCCAGGCTCGCGAGCAGGCCCACATCGGCCGGCCGCAGCACGCGCCCGGCTGGCAGCGCGCGCTGGCCCTGCGCCAGGTCCTCGCCGCGCCGCCGCCGGTGCTCACCGGCGCGCACCGCGCCTGCGGCCAGCGTCACCCAGCCCTCCGACGCCTGCACCAGCTCGCGCGGCACCACGGTGTCCAGCCCGGCCGGCATCACGGCGCCGGTCATGATGGCGACGCACTCGCCGCGCGCCACCGTGCCGGCGAACGGCCGGCCGGCGAAGGCGGTGGCGTCCAGCGCGCGCAGCCGGGTCGGCGCCGCGGGCACGAGGTCGGCGCCGTGCAGCGCGTAGCCGTCCATCGCCGCGTTGTCGTGTGCCGGCACGTCGATCGGGCTGACCACGTCGGCCGCCAGGGTGCGGCCGGCGGCCTCGGCCAGCGCCACGCGCTCGCTGCCGGCCACCGGCCGCAGCGCCGCCAGGATGGCCGCGCGCGCCGCCTCGACGGTGGCCTCGCTGCCGTCGGCGAGCGGGGAAGGGGGGAGGGTGGACATGGGGGGATTGTGCAGACGCAGGTGCGGGGCTGGCAGGCGGAGTGCCGAGTCCGGCTGCTATCCTGTTCGCATGCAAGCGCGCCCCTTCCTGATCCTTGCCGCCACGTCCCTCGCGGCCCTCAGCGCCACCCCGGCGGCTGCCGAGAGCATCGCTTCCTCGGCGTCGAGTGCCGGCTCGGCGTCGGTGGGCAGCCTGTCGGATTCGATCAGCGGCTCCAGCGACGCCAGCTCGGACCGCAAGACCGCCGCCGCCGGCACCTACCGGGTGCTCGCGGTCCGGCCTCTGGCGGGCGCTCTGCAGGCAGTGGATCTGCAGGCGGTGGACCTGCAGGCGGTGGACCTGCAGGCGGTCGGGTCACCGGCAGGCGAAGCGCAGGCGCCGGGCCGTGCGGCGCGGCGCTTCACCCTCACCCTGCCGGCGGCGGCGGCCGAGTTGCTGCCTGGCGCCCTGGTGCAGGTGATGCCGCGGCCCTACGGCCTGGCCTTTGCGCGTGCCGATGCGGGCGGTGTGGTCGGCCAGCCCTTCTTCCTCGCCCTGGCGCAGGACTGGCAGGACGCGCTGGCGCTGCGCCGGGTCAGGCTCTGATCCTGGGCCTGCTCCGCCGCGCGGCGGTGGCCGGGCCGGCTGCGCGGCCGGTTGCGCGGCCGGTTGCACGGCCGGTGACCCTGCTGGCGACCTTGGGCGCGCTGTTGGGCGCGCTGTGCGGCGGCGCCGCGCAGGCGGGCTCGCTGGCCGACGGCCTGTGCGGGCACGCCCCGGTGCTGGACGCGGCGCAGCACGACCGCCTGCTGCGTGTGGCGGCCCTGGTGCAGGACATGCTCGACGCCGAGGCCCCTGCGGCGGCCATCGTCGCGCGCTCCGGGCTGGACCTGGACCGCTTCGGCATCCGCTACTCGCACGCCGGCCTCGCGCTGGCCGCCGGGGCCGGCACGCCCTGGGCGGTGCGCCAGCTCTACTACGACTGCGGCGAGCGTCGGCCCCAGCTCTACGACCAGGGCTTGGCCGGCTTTGTCGCCGGCAGCCATGCGCCGGACCGGGGCTTCATCTCGATCGTGCTGCCGCCGCCCGACGCGGCGGCGACGCTGGCCGCCACCGCGCTCGACCGCCCGCGCGCGCTGCGCCTGCTGGCGGCGCGCTACAACGCGGTCGCGCACGCCTGGAGCCTGAGCTACCAGAACTGCAACCAGTGGCTGGTCGAACTGATCGCCGCCGCCGAGGGTGGTCTGGCCGACGGCGCCGACCTGCGCGCGCGCGCCCAGCACTGGCTGCGCGCCGCCGGCTACGCACCGGCCGTGGTGGACGCCGGCTCGCACCTCGTCATGTTCGGTGCCGGCTTCGTTCCCTGGGTGCAGTTGGACGACCGGCCCGAGGCCGAGCGCTACACCCTGGCGCTCACCCTGAGCCTGCCGCGCTCGATCGACGCCTTCGCGCGCCAGCGCTGGCCGCTGGCGCGCCGCATCGAGCTGTGCCATGCGCAGGACCGGGTCGTGATACGGCGCGACGGCCCGCCGCTGGCCGCCGACTGCCGGCCCGGGCCGGGGGACGAGACGCGCAGGCTGTAGCGCCGCCCCGCCTGCGTACAGCACGGCTTTGAGCACGGCTTTGCCTATGTCCGCGTGTTCATAGGGGAAGCGACGCATCGCCGCCCCTGCGGGGCTGGGCTTCAATCGCCGCAGGCGGGCCCTCGGCCACGCTGGAGGAGGGTGCCGGGACATGGACGGAGGCTGCAGCGCGGCAGGCATGCGCATAGGCGCCACGGCGGGTGGCGGCTCCGTGGCCGACCTGCGCACCGCCGCCCGCACCGCCACCCGTTCCGGCACCGGCACCCACGTCCACCGCCGGCGCCGCGCATGAGCGGGCAGCCCTCCGTATCCGTGGTCGACGGTGGCGGGGCCGGCCCGGTGGCGGTCCCCGGAGCCGATGCCGACCCCGGGGCCGGGGCGGCCGCGGCGCGCCCGCAGGACCTGCCGGCGCTGGACCGGCTGCTGAGGCTGCCCGAGATGGCCCCCTTGCTGGCCGAGCACGGCCACACGCTGGTCGCCGGCCAGGCGCGTGCGCTGCTCGAGGCCATGCGCGCGCAGGCGCTCGCCGGCCGCCTGGCGGCTGCGGCGCTGGCACCAAAGGCGCTGTCGCAGGCCGTGCAGCGGCGGGTGCAGGAAGGGCTGGCGCCGCGCATGCGGCGCGTGCTCAACCTGACCGGCACCGTGATCCACACCAACCTGGGGCGCGCGGTGCTGGCGGACGCCGCGCTGCAGCAGCTGTTGGCGCTGATGGCGGGGCCGAACAACCTGGAGTACGACCTCGATGGCGGCGGCCGCGGCGACCGCGACAGCATCATCGAGGAATTGCTGTGCACGCTCACCGGCGCCGAGGCGGCGACGGTGGTGAACAACAACGCCGCCGCGGTGCTGCTGAGCGTGGCGGCGCTGGCGCGCGGGCGCGAGGTCATCGTCTCGCGCGGCGAGCTGGTCGAGATCGGTGGCGCCTTCCGCATGCCCGAGGTGATGGCCAGCGCCGGCGCCACCCTGGTCGAGGTCGGCACCACCAACCGCACCCACGCGCACGACTACGAGCGCGCGATCGGCGAGCGCAGCGGCCTGCTGATGAAGGTGCACACCAGCAACTACGCGGTCCAGGGCTTCACGGCGGCGGTCGACGAGGCCGAGATCGCGCGCATCGCGCACGCCCACGGCCTGCCGATGGCGACCGACCTCGGCAGCGGTGCGCTGGTCGACCTGAGCCACTGGGGCCTGCCGGCCGAGCCGACGCCGCAGAGCAAGATCGCCGCCGGCTGCGATGTCGTCACCTTCAGCGGCGACAAGCTGCTGGGTGGTCCGCAGGCGGGGCTGATCGTCGGTCGCAAGGAGGCCATTGCAGCCATCCGCCGCTTCCCCATGAAGCGCGCGCTGCGCATGAGCAAGCTGCCGCTGGCGGCGCTGGAGGCCACGCTGCGCCTGTACCTGCGGCCCGAGCGGCTGGCGCAGGACCTGCCCACGCTGCGCCTGCTGACGCGCCCGCTGGCCGAGATCCAGGCCCAGGCGCAGCGCCTGCAGCCGGCGCTGGCGCAGGCCCTGGCGCCGCGCTACGAGGTCCAGGCGGTGGCCATGCAGGGCCAGATCGGATCGGGCTCGCTGCCGGTGGCGCGCCTGCCCTCGGCCGGGCTCGCCATCGCGCCGGCCGGCAGGCAGGCGGTCGGCCGCACGCTGGACGCGCTGGCCGCGGCGCTGCGCGCGCTGCCGCTGCCGGTGATCGGCCGCGTCGCCGAGGACAGGCTGTGGCTGGACCTGCGCTGCCTGGAGCAGCCCGGCGAGCTGCTGGCACAGCTGCCGCGGCTGCAGGAGGCGCTGGCGTGATCGTCGGCACCGCCGGCCACATCGACCACGGCAAGACGACCCTGGTGCGCGCGCTCACCGGCGTCGACACCGACCGCCTGCCGCAGGAGAAGGCGCGCGGCATCTCCATCGATCTCGGCTACGCCTTCCTGGACACCCCCGGCGGGCAGCGCATCGGCTTCATCGACGTGCCCGGCCACGAACGCCTGGTGCACACCATGCTGGCCGGTGCCACCGGCATCGACCACGCCCTGCTGCTGGTGGCGGCCGACGATGGGCCGATGCCGCAGACCCACGAGCACCTGGCGGTGTTGTCGCTGCTCGGCGTCGACCAGGGCACGGTGGTGCTGACCAAGACCGACCGCGTCGACGCCGCGCGCGTGCAGGCGGTGGCGGCGCAGGTGCAGGCCATGCTGGAAGGCAGCACGCTGGCCGGCGCGCCGCTGCTGGCGCTCAGCGCCGCCAGCGGCCAGGGCATGGAGGCGCTGCGCGAACAGCTGGCCCGGGCGGCGGCGCAGGTCGGCCCCCATCCGGGCGCCGCGGGTGCGTTCCGGCTCGCGGTGGACCGCGTGTTCAGCCTCGCCGGGGTCGGCACCGTGGTCACAGGCAGCGTGCACGCGGGCACGGTGCGGGTGGGGGACGAGCTGCAGATCGTCCCCGGTCAGCGCCGCGTGCGCGTGAAGAGCGTGCATGCGCAGAACCGGGAGGCCGCACAGGCGGTGGCCGGCGAGCGCTGCGCGCTGGCGCTCGCCGGCCTGGATCGCGGCGAGGTCGGGCGCGGCCAGTGGCTGGTGGCGCCCGCGGTGGCCACGGTGGCCGCTTCCACCCAGCGGCTGGACGCCACCTTGAGCCTGTGGCCGCAGGAAGCGCGCGCGCTGCGCTCGGGCACGCCGGTGCACGTGCACCTGGGCGCGGCCTCCACCCTGGGCAGCGTCGCCGTGCTGGCGCCCGATGTGATCGAGCCCGGTGCCAGCGGCCTGGTGCAGATCGTGCTGCGCGAGCCGATCGGGGCCTGGCACGGCGACCGGGTCGTGCTGCGCGACGCCTCGGCCTCGCGCACCCTGGCGGGCGGCCGCGTGCTCGACCCCGGTGCGCCGACGCGCTACCGGCGCACCCCCGCGCGCCTGGCCGAACTGGATGCCTTGCGGGCCAGCAGCGCCCAGGAGCGGCTGGCGCGCGCCTTGGCGGTGGCGCCGCAGGGGCTGGACCTGCAGCGTTTCGTCGCCGCGCAGGGGCTGGCGCAGGAGCCCGCGCTGCCTGCGGACGCCTTGCTGCACGCCGACGGCCACGGCCGCTGGGCGCTGGACGCGGCGCAGGCGCAGCAGGCGCAGGCGCGCGTGCTCGCCGTGCTGAGCGACTATCACGCGCGCCACCCCGACGAGCTGGGACCCGACGCGGCGCGGCTGCGTCGGCTCGCGCTGCCGCGGCTGCCGCAGCCGCTGTGGCTGGCGCTGCTGGCGCGCGCGCAGGCGGCGGGCGCGCTGGTGCAGCGCGGCGCCTTCGTCCACCGGCCCGAGCACGGCGTGCGGCTGTCGGCGGCCGAGGAGCGCATCGCGCAGAAGCTGGGCCCGGCGCTGGACGCTGCGGGGTTCGAAGGCGCCTGGGTGCGCGATCTGGCGCGCGACCACGGCGAGAGCGAGCCCCTGCTGCGCGTCACCCTGGCGCGGCTGGCGCAGCGTGGCGAGCTGCACCAGGTGGTGCGCGACCTCTACCTCCCGCAGGCCACGGTGCGCCGGCTGGTCGCGATCGCGCGCGACTGCGCGCAGTCCGGTGCGGGCGAGCTGACCGCGGCGCGCTTTCGCGACGCCACCGGCCTCGGGCGCAAGCGCGCGATCCAGATCCTGGAGCATTTCGACCGCGTCGGCCTGCTGCGCCGGGTCGGAGACGCCCACCGCCTGCGCAGCGACAGCGCCTGGCTGACGGAGGCCGCATGAACGGGTCCAGACAGGCCACAGCATTCCTGGAGGGGAAACGATCCTGGTGGGTCGGCCGGGCTTCAAACCCGGTGGGTGACGCCAAGCGTCGCTGGGTGGGTTCGACTCCCATTCCCCTCCGCCATCCACGTCCCGGCGGCGCATGAACGTCGTCGGCCTGGACTTCCCGGACGCCCTGTACTACCAGGTCGAGGACCAGGTCTGGGCGCGCGAGGAAGCCGACGGCAGCGTCAGTGTCGGCATCACGGCGCTCGGCATCCGGCTCTCGGGCGAGGTCTTCATGTGCCGGCCCAAGCGCGTCGGCAGCGAGGTCGAGCGCGCGCGCAGCGTGGCCGTGGTCGAGCTCGCCAAGTCCATCGTCTCGGTGCGCTCGCCGCTCGCCGGCCGCGTGCGGGCGGTCAACGAGTCGCTCGAGCGCGCGCCGCAGCAGGTCCACCGCGACCCCTACGGCAGCGGCTGGATCGCCCGCCTGCAGCCCGCCGACTGGGCCCGCGACCGCGCCCTGCTGCTGCACGGCCCGTCGGTCGCCGCCGCCATGCTCGAACATGCACGGCTGCACCGGGCGACAGATTGAAGGCGGTGAAGGCGGTGAGGACGGGCGCAGGCACATGAACGACTTCGTCGAGCACGCCGCAGCCGGGGTCGCCATCCTGCTGTGGGCCACCGACCCCGCCCAGCCGCAGACCCTGTTCACGCCGTTTCACCACGCTGTGGCGGCGGCGGCGATCGAGTTGCCGGTGGAGATCTACTTCAGCGCGCGCAGCGTGCAGCTGCTGCTGCCCGGGGTGGCGGACGGCATCGCCAGTGCGGTGCAGCCGGCGCGCACGGTCGGGCAGGCGATGCGCGAGGCGCACGAGCTGGGGGTGCGCCTGTGGGTCTGCAGCGACGCCCTGCACGCGCAGGGCTTGCAAGGGCGCGCGCTGATCCCCGAATGCGCCGGCCACGGCGGGGCGCTGCAGTTCATGCTGCGCGCAGCCGATCTGCGCTGGCGCACGCTGGTGTTCTGACACACTGCGGCGATGAGCGATCCCGATCCTCTGGCCGCGCTGCTGTCACGCCATTCGCTGGGCGCCAAGTACCTGGCCGACCCGGCGCCCGACGACGCCGCCCTGCAGCGCATGCTGCAGGTGGCCTTGCGCGCGCCGGACCACGGCGCGCTGCTGCCCTGGCGGCTGGTGGCGGTGCGCGGGGCGGCGCGCCAGCGGCTCGCGGAGCTGTTCGCCGACGCGGCGCGCGATGCCGGCAAGGACGAGGCGGCCGTGGCGCTGGACGCCGAGCGTGCGCTGCGCGCGCCGCTCACCCTGGCGCTGGTGGCGCGCCTGGATCTCGGTCACCCGCAGGTGCCGGCGCACGAGCAGTGGATCGCGGTCGGTGGCGCGCTCGCCAACCTGATGAACGCCGCCCACCTGCTGGGCTACGCGGGCAAGATGCTGTCCGGCCACAAGACGCGCCACCCGCGCGTGCAGGCCGCGTTCTGCGGCCCCGGCGAGACCCTGGTCGGCTGGATCACCCTGGGCACGCCACAGCGCGAGGTGCGCGGGCGTGCGCGCGAAGTGGACCCGGCGCAGCTGCTGCGCGAATGGTGATCGGCCTCAAGGAAACCCGGGCCGTCCCAGCTTTCCTTGAACCCCCGCCGGGGGGCGGGTCGGGGGCTGCCCGGCCCTGGGAGCGCTCAGCAGCGCGCCAGCAGCGTCTTCCAGCCCGGCCAGTCGGTGGCGCCGAGGGCGAACTTGCGTGCGCTGGCGCCGGTCGGCTCGCCGGCCCGCAGCGCGTGCGCATAGTGCGCCGGGTCGGCGACCCAGGTGCCGCCGAGCAGGGTCAGGCCGCGTGCGAACAAGGGGTCGGGCGGGCCGCCCACGCTCGGCCCCAGCAGCACCCGCCGCGTCGCCCGGCCACAGCGCGCGAGCACCGTGTCCAGGGTGTGGTTGAGCAGCAGGGTGCCGGTGGCCAGCACCTTGGCGCAGCCCTCCAGCTCGGCGGCGTCCAGGGTGACGCGCACGCCGTCGCGTTCACCCACCAGGTCGGCGCGCAGCTCCAGCACCAGGACGCGCGCACCGTGGGCGGTGATCAGGGGCAGCAGCGGCCCGAAGTGGCCGACCATGGCGATGGTCTCACCCGGCTGCGGGTCCAGGTGGCCCAGGCTGTCGCGGCTGGCCGGCGGCACGAAGCCGGCGCGCGACCACAGGCAGCGGGTGAGCGCGTTGACGGCGGCAAAGCCCAGGGTGCGCGCCAGCGTGTCGCTGCTGGCGTAGGCGGCGGCGACCGCGAGCGCGTCGTCTCCCGCGTGCAGATGGTGGCCGGCGTGCGCGTGCAGCTGGGCCCAGGTGTCGCCCAGGAGGGCGAAGGACAGGCCGAGCGATCCGTCCTCCAGCTCGAGGGCGCAGAACTCGCCGCGCGGCCCGTCCGCGCGTGGCGGCGGTGGCAGGTGAAGGGCACGCACGCGCGGCAGCGGACCCAGGCGCGCCAGGTCCTGCAGCAGGGCCAGCGATTCGCCGACGTAGGCGGGGGCGGTCACTGTGCGGCGGCCGCAGGCCTGGGCTTGCGGTAGGGGGTGTGCGTCATGCCCGCCATGCTGTCACATCGCCACCGGCCTTGACCCGCATCCGCTCGCGCCGGGCCGGCTGCGCTATCTTTGCGCCATGCGTGAGCGCCGCATTCAGCTGCAATACCGTTTCGGGGCCGAGGGCCAGCCGGGCGATGCGCTGCAGCACCCCTTGTTCGAGTTGCTCGCTGCGGTCGACGAGGGCGGGTCCATCCAGCATGCGGCGCAACGCCTGGGCGTTTCCTACCGCCATACCTGGGGCCAGCTCAAGCAATGGGAGGCGCAGCTGGGTCAGCCGCTGCTGGCGTGGACGCAGGGCCAGCCGGCGCGGCTGACGCCTTTTGCGCGACGCCTGCGTGCGGCCGAGGCGGGTTCGCGCGCACGCCTGGCGCCGCACATCGAGGCTTTGCGCGCCGGGCTGGAGGATGCGCTGGCGGAGGCGCTGGCCGGCGCGCACGCCGTTTCGCCTACCATGCCGCCGAAAACGGGAGCCGCGTGATGGACAACATCGACCTGCAGATCATGCGCCAGGTGGCGCAGTGGCACGACCAGGGCCATGGCGTGGTGCTGGCGACGATCACCCGCACCTGGGGTTCGGCGCCGCGGCCGCCGGGCAGCGTGGTGGCGATCCGCGACGACGGCCTGATCGCCGGCTCGGTCTCCGGCGGCTGCATCGAGGACGACCTGATCGACAAGGCGCGCGAGGGCGTGCTCGCCCAGGGCAAGCCCGGCGTCGTGCGCTACGGCATAGACGCTGACACCGCGCACCGATTCGGCCTGCCCTGCGGCGGCCTGATCGAGCTCGTGCTGGAGCCGGTGGCGGCGCACACCCAGCTGCCGGCGCTGCTGCAGCGGCTGGAGCGCGGCGAGCGCGTGCGCCGGGTGCTGGACATCGGCAGCGGCGCCGTGACGCTCGAGCCGGCCGGCGACACCGACGAGCTGCAGCTCAGCGACACCACCCTCGTCACCCACCTGGGGCCGCACTGGCGGCTGGTGGTGATAGGCGCCGGCCAGATGACGCAGTACCTGGCCGAAATGTCGCGTGCCCTGGACTACGAGGTGGTGGTCTGCGACCCGCGCGAGGAATACGCCGACACCTTCGCCGTCGAGGGCGTGCGGCTGGCGCGCGAGATGCCCGACGACCTGCTGCGGGAGATGCAGATCGACGGCCACACCGCGGTCATCGCGCTCACCCACGACCCCAAGCTCGACGACCTGGCGCTGATGGAGGCGCTGAGCTCGCAGGCCTTCTACGTCGGCGCGATCGGCTCGCGCGCCAACCAGGCCAAGCGGCGCGCGCGGCTGAAGGAACACTTCGGACTCAGCGACGCCCAGCTCGACCGCGTGCACGGCCCGGTGGGGCTGAAGAACGGTGCGCGCACGCCGCCGGAGATCGCGATCAGCATCCTGGCGGAGCTGACCGCGGTGCGCTACGGCTACCGCATCCCGGCGCCGGTGGCGGTGCGCGACCAGTCCACGGTGGCGGTCGGCTGCGTGAGCTGAGACCTATTTTTTTGACGGACCCGTTTCAAGGAGAGAAGCAGATGCAGGGCGAACCCGAAGTGCTGGCGGCGTTGAATGCCTTGCTGGTCGGCGAACTGGCGGCGCGCGACCAGTACTTCATCCACTCGCGCATGCAGGCGCACTGGGGCCTCGTGAAGGTGGCCGAGCGCGTGGGGCACGAGATGGAGGACGAGACGGCGCACGCCGATGTCCTGATCAAGCGCATCCTGATGCTCGGCGGCACGCCAGCGATGACGCCGGCGGCGCTGAACGTCGGCGCCGACCTGCAGGCCCAGTTCGAGCATGACCTCGCGCTGGAGATCGAGGTCGTGCGCCAGCTGCGCGAGGCGATGGCGCTGTGCGAGCGCAAGCGCGACTTCGTCAGCCGCGACCTGCTGCTGGCGATGCTGGACGACACCGAGCAGGATCACGCCCACTGGCTGGAGCAGCAGCTCGGCCTGATCCAGCGCGTCGGCCTGGCCAACTACCAGCAAAGCCAGATCGGCTGAGGGCGCAGGCCCCGCGCGGCGCGCCGATGCGGGAGGCCCCGACAAGACGAAAGGCCGGCGCTGCGGTGCAGCGCCGGCCTTTCGCGGCCTTAGCCGGCCTTAGCCGGCCTTAGCCGGCCTTTCGGCCGGGGACGCCTCAGATCAGACGCTGAATGCCTGGATGCCGGTGATCGCGCGCCCGAGGATGAGGGCGTGGATGTCGTGCGTGCCTTCGTAGGTGTTCACGACCTCCAGGTTCACCAGGTGGCGGGCGACGCCGAACTCGTCGCTGATGCCGTTGCCGCCCATCATGTCGCGCGCCACGCGGGCGATCTCCAGCGACTTGCCGCAGGAGTTGCGCTTCATGATGCTGGTGATCTCCACCGCCGCGCCGCCCTCGTCCTTCATCCGGCCCAGGCGCAGACAGCCCTGCAGGCCGAGCGTGATCTCGGTCAGCATGTCGGCCAGCTTCTTCTGCACCAGCTGGTTGGCGGCCAGCGGGCGGCCGAACTGCTTGCGGTCCAGCACGTACTGGCGCGCGCGCTGGTAGCAGTCCTCGGCCGCGCCCAGCGCACCCCAGGCGATGCCGTAGCGGGCGCTGTTCAGGCAGGTGAACGGGCCCTTCAGGCCGCGCACCTCAGGGAAGGCGTTCTCCTCCGGGACGAAGACCTGGTCCATCACGATCTCGCCGGTGATGCTGGCGCGCAGACCCACCTTGCCGTGCACGGCGGGCGCGGACAGGCCCTTCATGCCCTTGTCGAGGATGAAGCCGCGGATCGCGCCGCTGTCGTCCTTCGCCCAGACCACGAAGACGTCGGCGATCGGGCTGTTGGTGATCCACATCTTGGCGCCGCTCAGGCTGTAGCCGCCGGCCACCTTCTTTGCCCGAGTCACCATGCCACCGGGGTCGGAACCGTGGTCGGGCTCGGTCAGGCCGAAGCAGCCTATCCACTCGCCGCTGGCGAGCCGGGGCAGGTACTTCTGCTTCTGCGCCTCGGTGCCGAACTCGTTGATCGGCAGCATCACGAGCGAGCTCTGCACGCTCATCATGCTGCGGTAGCCGGAGTCCACGCGCTCGACCTCGCGCGCGATCAGGCCGTAGCTGACGTAGTTCAGGCCGGCGCCGCCGTAGGCCTCGGGGATGGTGGCGCCGAGCAGGCCGATCTCGCCCATCTCGCGGAAGATCGCGGGGTCGGTGCTCTCGTTGCGGAACGCTTCCTGCACGCGCGGCAGCAGCCTGCCCTGGCAGTAGTCGTGGGCGGCGTCGCGGATCGCGCGCTCGTCGTCGCTGAGCTGGCCGTACAGCGCCAGCGGATCTTCATGGTCGAAGCGGGGGTGGGACATGTTCTGGCTCCGGGTTTCGAAAAGGGGTCAGGGTGGGCGGCACAGCCTGGGTTCGCGCGCCACCGCTTCGCGTCGACCGCGACCGCGGGCGACGCACGAATGCTAGGGCCGACGGGCGACGACGCGGATCGCGCCGGGCTCGCCTCAGCGCGGCAGGACGGCGGTGGCCTCGAGTTCGATCTTGCCCGGGTGGTCGAGCAGGTCGGAGACGAAGATCATGCTCATCGCCGGGTAGTGGTTGCCCATCAGCTCGCGCCAGATGCCGCCCAGCGCCTTGCGCACCGCGAGGTAGGCCGGCTTGTCGCAGCAATAGGCGGTCATGCGGCAGATGTGCTCCGGCCGGCCACCGGCCTCGGCCAGCACCGCCAGCACGTTCTGCAGCGCCTGCCGGAACTGCGGCACCAGATCCTCGGACTCGAAGACCTGCTGCGCGTTCCAGCCGACCTGGCCGGCGACGAAGACGATGCGTCCGGCATCGACGGCGATGCCGTTGGCATAGCCGATGGGCGCCTTCCAGCCCTCTGGCATCAGGTGTTGCATCTGCGTTCTCCTTGGGTCGGGGTGCGGCGGCGCGTGCGTCTTCAGTCGATGTAGCGCGGCGGGTCCGGATCCTCGGCCCAGTCGTCGTCGGGCTTGGGCACCTTGGCCAGCCAGCCTTCGATGAGCGCCACGTGCTCGGCTTCCTCCTCGCGCATTTCCTCGGCGGCGGCGCGCACGGCATCGCTCACGGTGCCGGCCAGCATCTGCTCGAAGAAGGCCTGGGCGCGCTTCTCGGCCGCCAGCGCCAGATTGAGCGCGTGCCAGGGGTGCATCATGTAGTGCACGTCCTCGAAGGCCACCGCCTCCGGCGACTCCGGGGTCGTCCACATGCCGCCGTTGAGCGGCGTGACGACGTCCGGTGCCCAGCCCATGTTGGACAGGATGTGGTCGACGTGGTGCTGCTCGTAGCCCGCCATCTGGCGGAACAGGGCGGCGACCTCTTTGTTGTTGTGGGTCTCCATGATGTCGGCCAGCTCCTGGTAGCGGGCCACCGCTTCGCGCTCCATGGCGAGCGCTTGCGTCATCAGGGTCTCGATGGTGAGCGGGGTGTTCACAGCGCAAATGCCTCCTCGATCTGGGCCACCGTGGCACGCGTTTCGCGCGCACGCTGGTAGACGGCGCGGCTGCCGGCGTAGAGCACGCCCATGTTGAAGCCGTCGTCGGTCATGATCCGGCGCGCGGCGCGCGCCGGATCGTCGGTCTCGGGCACCGCGGCCTTGTGCACGTGGTCCTTCCATTCGCGCTGCTCGGGGCGGAAGGTGACGCAGGGGCTGAGGATCTCGACGAAGGAGAAGCCCGGGTGCTTGATCGCCTGCGCGATCGTCTCTGCGGTGCCGTTGGGGTCGCCGGAGAAGGCGCGGGCGACGAAGTTCGCGCCCGCTGCGAGCGCGATCACCAGCGGGTGGAAGGCGCGGATGCCGGTGCCGCCGGGGGCGAGCTTGTTGTCCCAATCGGGTTCGGTGGTCGGCGAGGCCTGGCCCTTGGTCATGCCGTAGACGTGGTTGTCCATCACGATGTAGGTGATGTCCACGTTGCGCCGGCAGGCGTGCAGGAAGTGGTTGCCGCCGATCGAGTAGCCGTCGCCGTCGCCGCCGGCCACCACCACCGTGAGGTCGGGGCGCGCCACCTTCAGGCCGGCGCCGGCGGCCAGGGCGCGCCCGTGCACGCCGTGAAAGCCGTAGCAGTTGGTGTAGGCCGGGATGCGCGAGCTGCAGCCGATGCCGGAGACCACCGCGATCTCGTGCGGTGGCCGCTGCAGGATGGCCAGCGCCTTGGTCACCGAGCCGAGCACGGTGTAGTCGCCGCAGCCCGGGCACCAGATCGGCTTGTAGTCGCTCTTGTAGTCGGCGGCGGTCAGCAGCGCCGGGGTCGCCATGTCGTTCATGCGCAAGCCTCCTGGCGGGCCACCGATGCGGCCCAGTCGGACAACGCGGGCACCAGCGCGCCGGGCCGCAGGGGCAGCGGACCGGCGCGGTGCAGGCCGCGCGCGCGTCCGGGCAGGTCCAGCCGGCTGCGAAGATAGCGCAGCAGCTGGCCGCCGTGATTCTGTTCCACCACCAGCACCTGGCGCACGCCGGCCAGCGCGGCGTCCATGCGCTCCTGGCTCAGCGGGGCGAGCAGGCGCAGCGCCACCAGGCGCAGCGGGGTGCCGCTGGCGGCCAGGCGTGCAATCGCCTCGCGCACCGCGCCGGTGGTGGAGCCGAAGGTGACGATGGCCAGTTCGGCGTCGCCCTCGACGTCGGCCCAGCGGCTGCCGTAGTCGTGCTGGGTCAGCTTGCGTTCGCGCTTGGCGAGCTGGCGCGCGTGGTCGGCGGCCTGGCTGCTGGGGATGCCGCGCTCGGTGTGCTCCAGGCCGTCGGCGGTGTAGACCGTTCCCGGCGTGCCCGGCACCGCCATCGGCGAGATGCCCGAGGGCGTGTCGCGGTAGCGCAGATAGGGTTCGCCCTCCACCGCCTGCGCCACCAGCCGGCGCGCCGGCTCGGCGGGCGGCGCCGGCCGGTCGATGATGGCGCGCGACTGGCCCATGACCTGGTCCGAGAGCACCAGGGTCGGCGCCTGCAGGGTTTCGGCCAGGTGCACCGCCCACTCGGTGGCGCTCAGGCAGTCGGCGATCGAGGTCGGCGCCACCACCAGCCGCGGCGCGTCGCCGTGCAGGCCGTCGACGGCGAACGAGAGGTCGGACTGCTCGCTCTTGGCCGGGATGCCGGTGGAGGGGCCGCCGCGCATGACGTCGACGATCACCACCGGCACCTCGGCGGCCACCGCCAGGCCTATGCCCTCGGTCATCAGCGCCAGGCCGGGACCGGCGGTGGCGGTGAGCGAGGGCACGCCGCCGTAGCTGGCGCCGATGATCATGTTGACCGACGCCAGCTCGTCCTCGGCCTGCAGCAGGGTGCCGCCGACCTTGGCCAGCGCCGGGGCCATCCACTCCAGCAGCTCGGTGGCGGGGGTGATGGGGTAGGCGGCGACGAAGCGGATGCCGCCGCGCAGCGCGCCCGCGCCCGCCGCCTCGTTGCCGGAGATCAGCCAGCGGCCCTCGGCCACCGTGGCCGGCAGCGCCGCCGGGGCCGGGCGCGCGCCTTCCAGCGCCAGCGCGGCGTCGATGCCGGCCTGCAGCGAGGCCAGGTTCTTGGCCAGCGCCTCCGGGCCGCGCTTCCAGCTCGCGCGCAGCGCCTCTTCCAGGGCCGCCGCCGGCACGCCGGCCAGGGTGCCGGCGTAGCCGGTGGCGACCATGTTGACCCAGCCGCCGGCTGCCTTGGCCATCTTCTTGAGCGGCAGCGAGACCAGGCGCGCGCCCTTGGCCAGCAGCACCGCGGGCGCCTCGCCCTCGTCGGTGTCGCCGATGAGCAGGCTTTGCGGACCGAGCGGAATCTCGTCGGCAAAGCGGTTCAGGTTCATCCAGTCGATCGCCAGCAGCATGTCGAACTGGTCGTCCAGCGTCGTCGGCGCGGTGGCGCCCAGGCGCAGCAGGGCGGCGGCCTCGCCGCCGCGGATCTGCGGCCCGCTGGTGCGCACGAACAGGCCGTACAGGCCGGCGCGGGCGGCGGCGTCCAGCACCAGGGTGCCGGCGGTCATGACACCGGCGCCGCCGCTGCCTGCCAGTGCAAGCGAGTAGCTGCGTACCGGCGCGGCCGGTGTTGGGTTGGCGACTTCGGCGGACACGTTCACTCCCTGCTTGACGGTGCCGCCAGTGGATCCGCAGCGGATCTCGAAGTCGCTGATCTAGTTCAAGGATTTGCGGCTGCCGATCATCAAAATGCGCTCAAACCGGCATCGTGGTACCGAATTACCACAAGACACCGGGAAAACCCTTAGCAGGAGATTGTGCATGCCCTTGTCCGCGTACCGCTGGCAGATGGTCGCGCCGGGACAACCCTTCGAGCGCGTCGAGTTCGATGCCACCCCCGGCGCTGGTGAGGTTGCGCTCGCGGTCGCCGGCTGCGGCGTCTGCCACACCGACCTCGGCTACTGCTGCGACGGCGTGCGCACCAACCACGCGCTGCCGCTCACCCTGGGCCACGAGATCAGCGGCCGGGTGGTTGCCACCGGCGCCGGCGCCGAGGCCTGGATGGGGCGCGCGGTGATCGTGCCCGCGGTCCTGCCCTGCGGCGAATGCGATCTGTGCCGGCGCGGCCTGGCCACCATCTGCCGGGCGCAGAAGATGCCCGGCAACGACATCCAGGGCGGCTTCGGCTCGCACATCGTGGTGCCGGCGCGCGGCCTGTGCCCGGTCGACGAGACCCGGCTCGCCGCCGCCGGCCTCACGCTGGCGCAGGTGTCCATCGTCGCCGACGCCCTCACCACGCCCTACCAGGCGGTGCAGCGCGCCGGCGTGCAGCCGGGCGACCTGGCCATCATCAACGGCGTCGGCGGCGTCGGCGGCTACTGCGTGCAGGTGGCGCGCGCCTTCGGCGCCGAGGTGATCGCGATCGACGTCGACCCGCGCAAGCTCGACGCCGCGGTGAAGGACGGCGGCGCGGCGCTGGCGCTGAATGCGCGCGAGCTCGACGCCAAGGCGCTGAAGAAGGCGATCAACGACTTCGCCGCCCAGCGCGGGCTGCGCCGCACCGAGTGGAAGATCTTCGAATGCTCCGGCACCGCCGCCGGGCAGACCACCGCCTTCGGCCTGCTGGTGCACGGCGCCACGCTGGCGGTGGTGGGTTTCACGATGGACAAGGTCGAGCTGCGCCTGTCCAACCTGATGGCCTTCGACGCGCGCGCGATCGGCAACTGGGGCTGCCCGCCGGAGCTCTATCCGGGGGCGCTGGACCTCGTCCTGGACGGCAAGGTCAAGCTCGCAGCCTTCGTCGAGACCTACCCGCTGGCGGACATCAACCGGGTCTTCGACGCCGTGCACAAGCGCGAGATCACCCGCCGCGCCGTGATGGTGCCCTGAGCCCCGATCCTTCAACTCTCCGAACCCGTCTTCCGAGGAATCCAGATGACCCGCGAATTCAAGAACCACGACCTGTTCGAGGACTTCAGCAAGCCCGGCGTGCGCTACGAGAAGCGCGCCGCCAAGCGTCCCGACGGCAGCGAGGTGGCCGGCCTGTACAACGTGTGGATCACGCTGGACAACCCGACCCAGTTCAACAGCTACACGACCGACATGGTCAAGGGCGTGATCCTGGCCTTCCGCGCCGCGAGCAACGACCGCTCGGTCAACTGCGTGGTTTTCACCGGCGCCGGCGACAAGGCCTTCTGCACCGGCGGCAACACCAAGGAGTACGCCGAGTACTACGCCGGCCACCCGCAGGAGTACCGCCAGTACATGCGGTTGTTCAACGACATGGTGAGTGCCATCCTGGCCTGCGACAAGCCGGTCATCTGCCGCGTCAACGGCATGCGCATCGGCGGCGGCCAGGAAATCGGCATGGCCTGCGACTTCTCGGTCTCGAGCGACCTCGCGCGCTACGGCCAGGCCGGTCCCAAGCACGGTTCGGCGCCGATCGGCGGTGCGACCGACTTCCTGCCGGTGATCGTGGGCGCCGAGCGCGCGATGGCCGCCTGCGTCCTGTGCGAGCCCTTCAGCGCCCACAAGGCCTATCAGATGGGCGTGCTCAGCGAGATCGTGCCGGCGCTCAAGGTGGACGGCAAGTTCATCGCCAACCCGACCGTCGAGACCCAGCGCATGGTCGACGAGTTCGGTCGCAACGTCTACGGCGAGGCCAAGACCGGCGCCGCGCTGGAAGAGGGCAAGGCGCTCATGAAGCGCGGCACGGTCGACCTCTCGCTGCTCGACGCCAAGGTCGAGGAGCTGTGCGCCAAGATGCTGCTGACCTTCCCGGACTGCACGACCAAGACGATCGAGGAACTGCGCAAGCCCAAGCTCGACATCTGGAACCGCAACAAGGAAAACGCGCGTGCCTGGCTGGCGCTGAACATGATGACCGAGGCGCGCTCGGGCTTCACCGCCTTCAACGAAGGCTCCAAGGACGACCGCGAA
>CAUJJP010000009.1 GCA_963205525.1 Pseudomonadota bacterium
CGCGGCGGTGCAGCGCATCCGCATCGAAGGCCAGCGGGGCCGCTGGCTGCTGGACGGCCGCCTGCTCGGCGAGGGCGAGCGCCTGCACTGGTCACCCTGGCCCGGCCGGCACGAGCTGCGCCTGCTCACCCCCGACGGCCACGAACTCGAACGCGTGCACTTCGAGGTCCGCGGCGCAAGCGTCGCCGGTGCGCGGCGGGCAGGCAGGTGAGGGTAGGCTTCGAGGTTGACGTTGGAGTCAGTCATTGCATATTGCTCGCAGATCGTGCCCAGCTCGCCACCCGGATTCCTTGATCACCTGGCGCCGTCATGGCCATCGACTGCTTGAAACTGGGACTGCCGGTCGCGCTCCTGCTCTGGCTGGCGCTGAAGCCGGCACGCGGGTGGCTTGCCTACGTGGTGCAGGCGTCGAGCATCGGCGCCGTGCTGTTGGCGCTGGCCTTGGCGGTGATGTGGCTGGTGCCGCCCTGGCCGACCCCGTTTGTGTTGGCTTTGGCCTTCGTCGCCATCGTTGCGCTGCGGCTTCGGGCGGTCCGGCGCGCTGCGGCGCCCGCATGGGCCGCCGGCAGAGCCGCCACTGGCGCGCTCGGGGTGCTTGCTCTGCTGGGCGCCATGGCGATCTGTGTCAGTGCTGCGGCGCTGCTCGGGCGCATCCCGCCCCAAAGCGATGTGGCGCGGATCTCGTCGCCCATTCCAGCTGGCCGCTTTCTGGTCGCCAGCGGCGGGTCCAACCTCTGGGTCAACGCCCATGTGCGTACCCTGGACGAGAGCGTCCCACGCTACCTCGATTGGCGCGGACAAAGCCACGGCATCGACATCGCCAAGATCGATGCGCTCGGCCGGCGAACCAACGGCTGGCAAGCTGCGAGCGCCGAGAGTTACCTCGCTTTCGGTACACCGCTGATCGCGCCATGTGCCGGGGTGGTGGTCGCGACCGTCGATGGGCTGCCGGATCTGCCGATCGGCGATCAGGACACGGTGAACAAGGCCGGCAATCTGGTGATGATCGATTGCGGAGGCTTCGTCGTGGCGTTGGGGCACATGAAGTCGGGAAGCGTGCGTGTGCGCATCGGCGAGCGTCTCGAGAGCGGTTCGCCGATCGGGCTCATCGGCAACAGCGGCCAATCCAGCGAGCCGCACCTGCACATCCACGCCCAGCGCTCGCTGGGCCAGGGCAACCCGTTCGCGTCCGAGCCGATGCCTCTGCTCATCGACGGCCGCTACCTGGTGCGCAACGATAGATTCACGAAGGGGACACCATGAACGCGACACTTTCGAGTCCAGGCCTGAACGTCGGCCACGACGCGTTGCCAGTCCTCGTGCAAGCGGCCTCATTGGCGCCTTCGAGCCACAACACGCAACCCTGGCTGTTCCGGATCGACGGCCGAACGATCGATCTGCTGGCCGACCGCACCCGCGCGCTGCCGGTCAACGACCCGCAAGACCGCGAGCTGACGATCAGTTGCGGCTGCGCCTTGTTCAACCTGCGCGTCGCGGCCGCTGCAGCGGGCTTCGAAGCCGAGGTCGCGCTGTTGCCGGACGCGAGCGACGCGGACCTTCTGGCCCGCATCCAGCTGAAGCCAGCGGCTGCGACCCAAGGCATTGCCGAGCTGGCTGCCGCGATGGCCGAGCGGCGGACCTACCGCCAGCGCTTTGCCTGCGCCGCCGTTGACCCGTTGGCGCTGCGTGCCTTGGCGGACGCGGCGACGAGCGAAGGCGCGACCTTCACGGTGTTCGACAGCGCTGAAAAGCGCATCGATGCGGCTGCCTTGGTCGCCGAAGGTGATGCCATTCAGTGGGCCAACCCGAGTTGGCGCCGCGAGCTGGCGGCATGGATGCACCCGCGGCGGCGCGGCGACGGCCTGGCACTGCCTTCGCTTGCGATTCCCGCCGCGCAAGTGGTCGTGCGCACCTTCGACATGGGCCGAGGTGTCGGCGCCAAAGACCGCCAGCTGGCGGACGAGTCCCCCTTGCTCGCCGTGCTGGCGAGCAAGGGGGACGCGGCATGCGACTGGCTGATCGCCGGCCAGGCCTTGCAGCGGATCCTGCTGGTGGGAGTGCGGCATGGCCTGCAAGCCTCATACCTGAACCAGCCGGTGCAGGTGGCCGCGTTGCGGCCCAGGCTGCAACAGATCAGCGGCAGTCCCGGGCACGCGCAGGGGTTGCTGCGCATCGGTACGCCGGAGCGCAGCTTGCCAGCCGCTGCGCGGCGTCCGCTGGCCGACATCTTGATCGCAGCGTCATGACGGCAATCTCATCCGTGGCACCCACGAGACTCGGCGTCGTCGCCGGCATCGCCTATTTCGCGCTGGTCTTTGGCCTCGGCTTCGTTCTGGGAACCGTGAGAACCCTCATCGTCGCCGATGCGCCGAGCAGCGGACGGCTCGTGGGGGTTCTCATCAAGCTCCCCGTCATGATCGCCGCGTCGTGGTTCTTGTGCCGGTTCGTCATCGGGCGCTTTGCGGTCGGGATGACAGTGCTCGCGCGTGCGGTCATGGGCGGCGTCGCGCTCGGGCTGCTGCTGCTGGCCGAGCTAGCCGTCGCTGCCTTGCTGTTCGGCCGGACACCGGCGGAGCACTTTGCCTTGTACACGGATGCCAGCTATGCGCTGGGCTTAGCGGCGCAGCTTGCGTTTGCCCTGATGCCGCTGCTTCAGTTGCGCGTGTATGCGGCCAGCAGCCTGACGTTTTCCCAGCGCACGTCAGCGTCGCGCTCGACGCCCCAGTGACCGGCGCTGTCCAAGCCGGTGAAGTAACGTGTGCCGGTGGCCGTGATCGATGGCCGGGAGGTCTCCTGGAACGAACTCGGGCGCCTGGTTCTCGCGACCGGAGCGAAGACGTATGACCGGGCCGATCCCGTGAGACCGCGTACGGGCCCGCCTCACAGGGGTGCCCGAGACGAAGCGCAGCAAGCTGCACGAGAAGCACGATGATCCCCCGCCCACGCGGCTGCACGCTGAGCCGCCCCGCACGCGCAGCGCCGCCACAGGAAGCCACGGCTCAAGGCGCGATCTGCGCCGCGTAGTCCACCAGATCAGCCAGCAACGCCTGCAGACCGTGGTCTGCGGTCGCGGCGACCAGGGCGTTGACCCTAGACCCGGCAGTTGACCGCTCTTCTGGGCAGGATTCCCCAGTGTTTTCAAGCACTTGTGGCGTCGACGCCGATCACCTCATGGGTGAACCCGCTACGCACCCGATCGAGCCACGCTGCGGCGCGCTGGCGGTGTTGCTCCTCCTCGCGGGCAACAGCCCGCCGCGTTGTCGCGCCTTGCCAGCGCACCGCAGCGCAGCCCGCTCGGGCGCGTCCAACTGCCGGATCTAGGCTGAGTTCGGGAGGCGGGGCGCCGATCAGGGGGTGCCGGCCGCGGCGTCCGCCTGCGTGGCGCAGACCGCCGCCAGCAAGTCCTCCAGCGGCCGCGCGCGGTCGTAGAGCCAGCCCTGCAGACGGTCGCAGCCGGCGTCGAGCAGGAAGCGCGCCTGCGCCTGCGTCTCCACGCCCTCGGCCACGGTGCGCAGGCGAAAGCGCCGTGCGATGCCCAGGATCGCCAGCACCAGCGCCGCGTCGTCGCCGCCCTCGGCCGCCTCGCGCACGAAGGCGCGGTCGATCTTGAGCTCGTCCACCGGCAGCCGTTTGAGGTACACGAGGTTGGACCAGCCGGTGCCGAAGTCGTCGATCGAAAAGCGGAAACCCTGGTCCGCGAGCTCGTTCATGAGCCGCTCCGAGGCCTCGTCGGCGAGCATGCCCTCGGTCAGTTCGAGCTGCAGGTCGGCCGGCGCGATGCCGTGCGCGGCCACCGCCTGCAGCAGGTGAGGGCCGAAGCCGGGGTCGGCGAACTGGCGCGGGCTGATGTTGAGCGACAGCGGCACCGCCAGGCCGGCGTCGCGCAGGCGGCGCGTGATGGCGGCGGCGTGCTCGACGACGCGCCGGCCCAGGGCCACGATGAGGCCGGTCTCCTCGGCCAGGGCGATGAAGCTGGCCGGCGGGACCATGCCGCGATCCGGGTCCTGCCAGCGCGCCAGCGCCTCGACCCCGGCGAGCCGGCCGTCGGCGCTCCATTGCCCCTGCAGGTGCAGGACGATGCGGTCCTCCTCGATCGCGCGGTGCAGCGCACGCTCCAGCGCCAGCCGTCCCAGGAGGTGCTCGCGCATCGCCGCTTCGTAGACCCGGGTGCTGCCGCGCTCGGCCTGCTTGGCGGCGTACATCGCGGTGTCGGCTTCGCGTATCAGGTCGTCCACACTCGGCGCGTCGCCGCGCGGGAAGACGGTGATGCCGATGCTGGCGCCGACCCGGTACTCGGTGTGGTCGACCTGCACCGGCGTGTCCAGCGCCGCGCGCAGCTTGCGCACCACCTCGTGCGCCGCGCGCTCGGCGCTGGTGGCGTCGGCGCCGGCGTTGGGCAGCATCACCATCAGCTCGTCGCCGCCCATGCGCGCCAGCGTGTCCTCGGCGCGCAGCGCGGCCAGCAGGCGCTGTGTGACCTCGCGCAGCAGCTCGTCGCCGGCGGCGTGGCCGTGGCTGTCGTTGACGCGCTTGAACTGGTCCAGGTCGAGGAAGATCAGCGCCCCGAGGTGGCCGCGGCGCTGGCAGGCCGCCAGCGCACGGCCCAGGCGATCGGCGAGCAGGCCGCGGTTGGGCAGGCCGGTCAGGGCGTCGGTGGTGGCGGCCACCTGCAGCCTGTCCTCGGCGCGCTTGCGCTCGTCGATGTCGAGCACGACGCCGCTCACGCGCAGGGCGCGGCCGTCGGGCGAGCGCTCGGCCACCGCGGCGCTGCCGGCGAACCAGCGCCAGTGGCCGTCTGCCATGCGCAGCCTGAACTCGGTCCGGTAGCGGCTGTGTTCGCCGCGCAGCAGGGCGCGCATGGCGTGCCGCGCCTGCGCCAGATCCTCGTCGTCGACACGCGCGTGCCAGGCACCGGGGATGGTGTCGATGTGCATGCGTGCCCGCAGGCTCGGCGACAGGGTCCAGCGATTCGCGTCCGGCTCCCAGCTCCAGGGCTCGAGGTCGGCGGCGTCGAGCGCGGTCTGCAGCAGCGCCTTCGCGCGCACCGTGTCCGAGACGTCGGTGAAGCAGGTCAGTGCAGCTTCCAGGCTGCCGGCCGGACCGTGCAGCGGCACGCAGCGCATGTCCAGCCAGCGCGGCTCGCCCTGCCCGTTGCGCAGGCACAGGCGCTGCGGCGGGCTGGCCTGGCCGGTGGCAAGCACATGCACCAGCGGGCGTTCGGTGTTGGGCAGGCTCTGGCCGTTGGCGTCGACCGTGTACCAATGGCCGCTGCGCGCGTCGCGCCCGATCAGGTCATTCTTCGCCAGGCCCAGGATGCGACACGCGGCGGGGTTGGCGTCCAGCACCCGCCCTTCGGTGGACTGCAGCAGGACGCCGGCCGGCAGCACCTCCAGCAGCGTACGCGCCTGCTCGCGCTGGCGCACGATCTCGCTGATGTCGGTTTCCAGCGAGAAGAAGCACTCGAACTCGCCGTTCTCGTCGAACAGCGGCTGCAGGTCGATGTCGACCCACAGCAGCCGGCCGTCGCGTGCGCGCTTGAGGATCTGCACCTGGCAGGCATGGCGCCCGTGCACGGCCTGCCGCAGCTGCTCGAACGCGACCTGCGAGCTGCCATCGAAATGCGTCAGCTCGTCAGGCCGCCGGCCCAGCGCTTCCTTGGGGCGATAGCCGCTGCTGCGCTCGAACGCCGGGTTCATCCAGAGGATGTGGCCCTCGCCGTCGAGCAGGAGCACGATCTTGCTGGTGTGCTGGGCCGCCAGTGCCACCCGGCGCCACACGCGCGGGATGCCTTCAACCGGTTTGCGGCGCAGATGCAGCAGCTCGATCAGTTGCAGCGCCTGCCGGCCCAGGCGCTGCAGGGCGGCGCGCTGGCGCGCACCCAGCCGGCGCGGCCGGTGGTCGATGACGCACAGCGTTCCGAGTGCCTCGCCGCTGGCCTGACGCAGTGCAAGACCCGCGAAGAAGCGCAGCCCGGGTGGCTGCTGCGGCCGCGGCTGCTTGGGCAGGCGGCTGTCGGCCCAGGCGTCGCGCACTTCGACCACGTCGTCCTGATGCAGCGCCAGGGTGCAGGCGGCCGCGACCAGGGCATCGCTGCCGAGGTCGGCGCCGAGAGGGTCGCCAAGCTCGTCGCCATGGCGGCCCTGCCAGTGCGGCGGCTCGGCACCGGCCGGGCGGATGAGCGCGATGGGTGTTCGCAGGAGCTCGGCGGCGAGCGCGCACAAGCCGTCCAGGTCGGGGTCGGTCGATGCAGGCACGGTCTGGTTTTGGCTCAGGGAAACGGCTTCCGTCCTCTTCGGCCTCGGGCGGCACAACTTGAGGCTGCCAACGTCTGCGCCTGCGCGATCCAGCGAACAGGGGATTCGTGCGCGCGCGGCGGCGCGATCCAATGCCCGGCCGGATGGGCGTGGGCGGCGACATGCGCGGCGCGTCATGCTGCCGGCCGTCATCACGAAGGAGGCTTTGATGAAACGTGTGAAATCCCGCGTGCCCGCATCGCTGCGTGCCGCCCGTCGTGTCTTCGCTGCGGCCACCTTGCTGGCGCTGGCGGCGTCGCTGCAGGCGGCCGAGGTCCGCTACCGCCACAGCGGCACCGGCTCAGGGCTGCTGGACGGGCTGAGCTTCGAGGCCACGCGCTTCACCATCACCGCGCTCGCCGACACCGCCGGCATTGCTTCCTGCGGAGGGGCCTGCCTGTTCAACCCCAACCTGTCGGCCACCATCACCATCGACGGCGTGGGCAGCTTCGACTTCCTCGCCGCCACGCGCTACTTCAGCAACATCGGCACCGTCGGCTTCTCGCGTGCCGGCGAAGGGGGGCTGGACCTGTTCGACGGCCCCCGGCTGCTGGACTGGGACATGAAGTCCTCGGTCGGGCCGGTGGCAGGCACCGGCCAGCTGATCCAGTGGGGCATGGACCCGGTGCTGACCTCGGGCGGCGTGCTGTACTTCGATCCCGGGTCGAGCGCCGCCCGCTTCACGGCCACCGTGGTGCCGGAGCCGGCGGCCGCGCTGCTGCTGGGCGCGGGTCTGTTCGGGCTGCTGGCGTCGCGCCTGCGGGCGGCGCGTCAGACCGGTTGAGCAGCGGCGGGGCGGGCCACAGCCTGTGACCTGGCGGCGCTGCGGTGCGCTGGCAAGACGCGACGACGCGGCGGGCTCATGCCCGCGAGGAGGAGCAACACCGCCAGCGCGCCGCAGCGCGGCTCGATCGGGTGCGTAGCGGGTTCACCCATGAAGTGAACGGCGTCGACGCCACAAGTGCTTGAAAACACAGGGGAATCCTGCCCAGAAGAGCGGTCAACTGCCGGATCTAGGCTCAGCACTCGACGATGTTCACCGCCAGCCCGCCGCGCGCGGTTTCCTTGTACTTGGTGAGCATGTCGGCGCCGGTCTCGCGCATGGTCTTGATGACCTGGTCGAGGCTGACGTGGTGGCTGCCGTCGCCGCGCAGCGCCATGCGGGCGGCGTTGATCGCCTTCACGGCGGCGATCGCGTTGCGCTCGATGCAGGGGATCTGCACCAGGCCGCCGACCGGGTCGCAGGTCAGCCCCAGGTGGTGCTCCATGCCGATCTCGGCCGCGTTCTCGGCCTGCGCCGGGCTGCCGCCGAGCACCGCGCACAAGGCGCCCGCGGCCATGCTGCAGGCGACGCCGACCTCGCCCTGGCAGCCGACCTCGGCGCCGCTGATGCTGGCGTTCTCCTTGTAGAGGATGCCGATCGCCGCCGCGGTGAGCAGGAAGTCCATCACTCCGGCGTCGCTGGCGCCGTGCACGAAGCGCCGGTAGTAGTGCAGCACCGCGGGCACGATGCCGGCCGCACCGTTGGTCGGCGCCGTCACCACGCGGCCGCCGGCGGCGTTCTCCTCGTTCACCGCCAGCGCGTACAGGTTCACCCAGTCCAGCACCTGCAGCGGGTCGCGCAGCGCGTCCTCGGGGCGCGCGGTCAGCGCCTCGCGCAAGGCCTTGGCGCGCCGGCGCACCTGGAATCCGCCCGGCAGCGTGCCGCCGCTGGCGCAGCCGCGCGCCACGCAGTCCTGCATCACCTGCCAGATGCGTAGCAGGCCGGCGTCGATCTCGGCGTCGCTGCGCCAGTGGCGCTCGTTGCGGCGCATGATCTCGGCGATGCTGCAGCCCTGCGCCTGGGTGAGCGCCAGCAGTTCGTCGCCGCTGTGAAAGGGATGCGGCAGCACGGTGGTGTCGGGCGCGATCGTGCGCAGCCGCGTGCCGTCGGCGGCAACCTCGTCGCTGAGCACGAAGCCGCCGCCCACCGAGTAGTAGATGCGCGCCAGCAGTTCGGCGCCGTCGGCGCCGAAGGCGCTGAAGCGCATGCCGTTGGTGTGCAGCGGCAGGGTCTGCTGGCGCAGGAACTGCAGGTCCTCGCGCTCGGTGAAGCCCACCGTGTGCTGGCCCAGCAGCGCCAGGCTGTGCGCGCTGCGTGCCTGCGCCAGCAGGGCCGGGATGGCGTCGACTTCGACCGTGTCGGGCTCGTGGCCGAGCAGCCCGAGCAGCACCGCCTTGTCGCTGCCGTGGCCCTTGCCGGTGGCGCCCAGGCTGCCGTAGAGCCTGGTCTGCACGCGCGCCGTGCGCGCCAGCAGGCCCTCGTGCTGCAGCCGCAGCGCGAACAGCCGCGCCGCGCGCATCGGCCCCACGGTGTGGCTGCTGCTCGGCCCGATGCCGATCTTGAACAGGTCGAAGACCGAGACCGCCACCGCCGGCCGCCCGCGGGCTACTCGTAGGCCTGCAGCGGCAGGCAGCTGCAGAACAGGTTGCGGTCGCCGTGCACGTTGTCGATACGCCCCACCGGGCACCAGTACTTGGCGCTGCGCAGCGAGGCCACCGGGTAGGCCGCCTCGTCGCGCGTGTAGGCGTGCGGCCAGTCGGCCTTGAGAAGCGCGGCGGCCGTGTGCGGCGCGTTCTTCAGCGGGTTGTCCTCGCGCGGCCACTGGCCGGACTCGACCTTGGCGATCTCGCCGCGGATCGCGATCATGGCGTCGCAGAAGCGGTCGAGCTCGACCCGCGGCTCGCTCTCGGTGGGCTCGACCATCAGCGTGCCGGCGACCGGGAAGCTCAGCGTCGGCGCGTGGAAGCCGTAGTCGATGAGCCGCTTGGCGACGTCCTCGGCGCTCACGCCGCTGGTCTTTTGCAGCGGGCGCAGGTCGAGGATGCACTCGTGGGCGACGCCGCCGCCCTTGATGCCGGCGACTTCGCTGCTGAAGTGGATGTCGTAGTGGTCGGCGAGCCGGGCGGCGACGTAGTTGGCGGCCAGGAT
>CAUJJP010000010.1 GCA_963205525.1 Pseudomonadota bacterium
GCGGCGCTCCAGGGGCCGGGCGGCTCGGGCGCGGCGGGTAAACGCTGCTCGTCGGCGCCGGGCAGCACCAGCGCGGCGAACGCGCGGCCCAGCAACTGGGCCAGCGGCAGCACGACGACCTGCGCCACACCGGCGTGCGGCGGGCTGAAGCTGGCACCTTCCAGTGCGTCGGCCACCCAGCGGGTGTATTCGGCCAGTCCGACGCGGCGCTGCGCCGCCGGCCAGTCGCGCCAGTCGGCCAGGGCGTCGTCGTGCAGGCCCAGCGCGGCGATCACGGCCTGGCCGGCGGCGTCCGCGCCCAGCAGCGGCCACAGCCCGCAGCCCTGCAGCAGCGCGCGCGTGTCGGCCAGCCAGTCGCACACCGGGCGCGCGCCGGCCAGCGGGGCGCGCAGCGCCTCGATGTGGGCGGTGAGCGGCTCGCCCTGCGTCAGCCGCGCCGCCTGCGCCCAGCCGCGCACGGCGTCGCGGCGCAGGCGCTGCTCCAGCCGGGCCAGTGCCTGGGCATCGAAGGCCGGCGCCAGCTTGGCCCAGTCGAGCACGTCGTCGCTGCTGGCCAGCGGCGCGCAGCCGCGCAAGGCCGCCATCAGCTGCGCGGCGGCGTGGGTGGTGGACAGGCGCCAGCCGGTTTCGTCGCGCAGCGCATCGCCGGCACGCACGCCGCGTGCCGCCAGCAAGGCGTTGATGCGCCGCTGCAGCGCGCGGTCGGTGGCCACCAGCGCCACCGGCACGCGGCCAGCCTGGACGTGGCCCAGCACGCAGGCGGCGGCGCGCTCGGCTTCGTCCTCGCCGTCGGCGCAGGCGTGCAGCGCGATATGGCCGCGCCAGGCGCCGGTGGGCGGCGTCAGCACCACCGCGGTTTCGACGCAATGCTCGGCCAGCGTGGCGCTGAGCGCGTCGGGTTGCAGGCCCTGGACGATGAACAGGGCATCCAGCGCGCGCGCCGCGTGTGGCTCGAACAGTACGTCGGTCGCGTAGTCGGAGTTGCCGGCCCAGGCCACGGCGATGCGCGCCAGGGCGCCCTCCAGCCCCAGCGGGCCGTCGCCCGCCGGCGGCAGCGCCTCGCGGGCGCGCTCGGCCCAGTCGGGGCGCAGCGCCGGCGGCAGGCTGGCGGCCACCTGGGCCAGTTGCGTGGCCTGCTGCACCAGCGGCGCCGCCAGCAGCGCGCGCTGCGCACCCAGCCCGGCGCCCTGCAGCAGCGCGGCGGCCGTCAGCAGGTCGCGCCCGCGGTCGAAGCTCAGGTCATTGGGCGCGGGCTCGAACACGCCCACGCGCCCGGCCCAGCTGCGCGTGGTCTCGAAGCGCGGCGCGAAGCCGTCCGGGTAGGCCTGGGCCCACAGGCGCGCCGCCAGCGGCAGCAGTTGCGCGAACGGCAGCAACACCACGCTGCGCGCCGGGTGGGCCGCCAGCTCGCGCAACTGGCGGTGCACCTCGGCCAGCAGCGTGCGCCAAGGCTCGGCCTGGGGGTCAGGGCCCACGGATGGATCGCCGGCAGCTATTGCATTCATAGCAATTTGCGATGCCGCGGGGCAAAAGGGGGGAAACGGCTTTCTGTCACAATCCGGCCTACTTTATCCGCTTGGATCACCCCCGTTTTTCAAGGATGCCCCGATGGCCAGTGACCTGATCAAACACGTGAGCGACAGCTCGTTCGAAGCCGATGTCCTGCAGTCCGACAAGCCCGTGCTGGTGGACTTCTGGGCCGAATGGTGCGGCCCCTGCCGCGCCATCGCCCCCACGCTGGACGAGCTGGCCGGCGCCTACGACGGCAAGCTTCAGATCGCCAAGATCAACGTCGACGACAACCGCGCCGTGCCGGCCAAGTTCGGCATCCGCGGCATCCCGACGCTGATGGTGTTCAAGAACGGCCAGCTGGCGGCCACCAAGGTCGGCGCGCTGACCAAGGCGCAACTGACGCAGTTCATCGACCAGCAACTGGCCTGAGCGGCTGAGCCGCCCCTTGCGGCCGGCGGCATCGACGCCCTTGCCGGCCGCGCGATTTTTCCTGCCATAATCCCTCTTCGAAAGCGGACACACAGGTAACTGTCCGCCGGCGCCCCGCCTCACGGGGCGCTCGTCCCGGAGCTTCATTTCTGCTGGCTCCGGCAGCCTTCCCAGCTTCTTCCCATTTTTCAGCCACCTTCGTCTGGCCGATCCACTTTCCGGGATCGCGGTCCACCGCAAGACGCCGATTGCCATGCACTTGAACGAACTCAAAGTACTGCACGTGTCCGAACTGCTCAAGCAGGCCGAGGCACTGGAGATCGACAACGCCAGCCGCATGCGCAAGCAGGAGCTGATGTTCGCCCTCATCAAGAAGCGCGCCAAGGCCGGCGAGCAGGTGTTTGCCGACGGCGTGCTGGAGATCCTGCCCGACGGCTTCGGCTTCCTGCGCAGCCCCGACACCAGCTACACCGCCAGCACCGACGACATCTACATCAGCCCCAGCCAGGTACGCCGCTTCAACCTGCACACCGGCGACATGATCGAGGGCGAGGTGCGCATCCCGAAGGACGGCGAGCGCTACTTCGCGCTGACCAAGCTGGACGCCGTCAACGGCGGCCCGGCCGAGCAGAACAAGCACAAGGTGATGTTCGAGAACCTCACGCCGCTGTTCCCGCGCGAGCAGATGAGGCTCGAGCGCGAGAACTTCAAGGGCGAGGAGAACATCACCGGCCGCATCATCGACGTCATCGCCCCCATCGGCAAGGGCCAGCGCGCGCTGATCGTGGCGCCGCCCAAGAGCGGCAAGACGGTGATGATGCAGACCATCGCGCACGCCATCAGCGCCAACTACCCCGACATCCACATGATGGTGCTGCTGATCGACGAGCGCCCCGAGGAGGTGACGGACATGCAGCGCTCGGTCAAGGGCGAGGT
>CAUJJP010000011.1 GCA_963205525.1 Pseudomonadota bacterium
TTAAAACGTCGTGAGACAGTTTGGTCCCTATCTTCCGTGGGCGCTGCAAGATTGAGAGAGCCTGCTCCTAGTACGAGAGGACCGGAGTGGACGCACCTCTGGTGTATCGGTTGTCACGCCAGTGGCATCGCCGAGTAGCTAAGTGCGGAAGAGATAACCGCTGAAAGCATCTAAGCGGGAAACTCGTCTCAAGATGAGTCTTGCCGGGGCCTTGAGCCCCCTGAAGAGTCGTTCGAGACCAGAACGTTGATAGGCCGGGTGTGGAAGCGTAGTAATGCGTTGAGCTAACCGGTACTAATTGCTCGTGAGGCTTGACCCTATAGCTTTGACGATTTTGAGATTCGTTATGCGTCAATTGACGCGCGCAAGTTGATGTCGACTCTATGAATTGGCTGTCATGTTGATTTGAACATGATGGCAACAAGTCAAGCCTGATGACCATAGCAAGGTGGTCCCACTCCTTCCCATCCCGAACAGGACAGTGAAACACCTTAGCGCCGATGATAGTGCGGATTCCCGTGTGAAAGTAGGACATCGTCAGGCTATTTACGCGAAAAGCCCGGGCCAATTGGTCCGGGCTTTTTCATTTTCAGGTTCCGGGCCGAGATTCAAATCCGAGCAGGGTGATGCGCTGAATGCAGCGACTCGATCCTCATCATTAAGGCTTGTACGCGCTCAGCGGCGAGTGAATCGGGTCGGCCGTCCGTCTGGATTGGAACCGAGGGCGATCCCTGGGTCTCTACATGTGGCCTGCGGTTAAATTCAGCCCGTTTACTTGCCAGCCTGGAGTCAACGATGAGTGCTGCCGTCTACCCGCGTCTGCTTGCGTTGGTCGATGATTCCGCGCTTGGCCGTGCGACTGCCGAGCAGGCGGTTCGCCTTGCCGGTGCACTGGGTAGCGAAGTGCTGTTCCTGGCAGCGATCCCGCCCGCCCCTCCCATGATGGCCGAGGTGGACGTGGCCATGTTCGACCCCTCAGTCGACCATGAACGCCTAGGGCGCGAGCAGGCGGAGAGGGCGTTCTACGAGGCGCGGAGGCTGGCTCGAGATGCAGGCGTCGTGTCGCGAACGCTTGTCAGCATGGGTATCGATCCTGCTGAAGCAGCCAACCAGGCGGCCAACGCGCACGACTGCTCCATGATCGTGGTGGGATCACACGGCCGAGGCACGCTCGCGCGACTCGTCCTGGGCAGCGTCATGACACATCTGACCCAGCTCGCTGACAGACCGGTGTTGGTCGTCAAGCTACATGCCGACGCCAGCGCAGCGGTGGGCACCGGCTGATACCAGGGAGGCGAATCTTCGACGGAAGAGGGGTCTGCAGGGGAGTCGCACCCCAGATGCGTCGCGGCGGCCGCGAACGCCCCTTGCACCGAGTTCTGATCTGCGCACCTGCCTCGGTTGCGCCGGCTATGAACGAGCTCGCCGCGCGGCCGACCCGCCATGTCATTCCTGACATGCAGCAAGGTTTCTACGGCACGCCACCGGTCGCGACACAATGGTACGACGGAGGCTACCGCCGGGCGTGCCGCGCGGCGCACCCGTAAGGAGTGAGGTTCCGGCACGTTTGGGCTCCGCGAGCCGACGAACCGGGCAGAACAGTCGAGCAGCAGTCTGGCGGAGCCCGCGCGTTTCGCATTTCCAACGCTGGAGGGTCACGATGTCCGAGGTCTGGCTGAAGTCGCTCATCAGCGAATCCCCGCAAGAGGGTTTCGAACTAGCCATCACCCTGAGCCGCCGCGGCGTGAAGTACACGCAGCCCGATGCCGAGGTCTTGAAGGATCTGAGGTCTGCCTATGCGACCTCGGCAGACGGTCTGACCGCCGCGTCGCAGGTCATCGCGATCAACTTCCAGACCGTCGCCGCAGCCAACAACTACTGGCGCAAGTAGCCGCCCCGGCCCTCAGCGGCCCACGCTCGACGCCGTGCGGGTGCCTAAAGACGCCGGCAGCTCGGCGGCGGACGATGCCCAACATCGTCGGCGACGCATCGAACGACGCACCGAGACGTTGGGCGCGACGTCGGCACAGGGAGCCCCTGCGAAGGAGTTCACACCTGATGGTGATCAGACTCAAGCGTGTCTACGACCCGCCCGCGGCGGACGACGGGATGCGCATCCTCGTCGATCGCCTGTGGCCCCGGGGTCTGTCCAAGGCCAAGGCGGGCATAGACATCTGGTTGAAGGCGGTGGCACCTTCCGACGTTCTGCGTCACTGGTATCAGCACGCGCCCGAGAAGTGGCCGGAGTTTCGCAAGCGCTATGCGGCTGAACTCATGGCCAATGCGGAAGCGGTCCAAGAGTTGCGTGCGCACTGTGCTCGTGGCGACGTCTGCTTCCTGTACGCCAGCAAGGAGACAGAAATCAACAACGCGGTGGCGCTGCGCGACTACGTCGAAGGTCGGCTCTGAAAGGAGGCTGGGCGGCAGATTTGGCTCGCCTGCGCCTGCCCGAACGCAATTTGGAGCCGCGATCACCCGGGTAGAGTCGCTCTCCAGGTGGCGACAGTGTGTTGCCACTGCACGCCGGCCTCGCCGCCGGGCTGACGCGACCGAACGGAGACCGCGATGTCCAAGGAACACCTGCTGGCCCTGGACCAGGGCACGACGAGTTCGCGTGCGATCGTCTTCCATCGAAGCGGACGCGTCGTCGGCAGCGCGCAACGCGAGATCACCCAGCACTATCCGCAGCCGGGCTGGGTGGAGCACGATGCCGAGGAGATCTGGGACACCCAGCTGGCCGTGGCCCGTGAGGCACTCGCCACGTCAGGACTCTCGGCGCGCGACATCGCAGCCATCGGCATCACGAACCAGCGCGAAACCACTGTCCTGTGGGGTCGCCAGAGCGGCCGGCCGGTGCATCGCGCCATCGTCTGGCAGGATCGCCGCACCGAACCCTTGTGCGCCAAGCTGCGCGAGCAGCAAGGCGCGCAGGACCTGGTTCGTGCCGACACCGGGCTGCTGATCGACCCCTATTTCTCGGCCACCAAGCTGCGCTGGCTGCTGGACAGCGTGCCCGGCGCGCGGGTCGAGGCGGCGGGCGGCTATCTCGCCTTCGGCACCATAGACAGCTGGCTGCTGTGGAAGCTGACGAACGGCCATGTGCATGCCACCGACGTCAGCAATGCCTCGCGGACCATGTTGTTCGACGTCCGGCACCAGATCTGGGATCACGAATTGCTCAAACTGCTGCACATCCCGGACAGCGTGCTGCCCCAGGTGCATCCGTCCGCGCACGTCTTCGGCGAGACCGACCCGGCCCTGTTCGGCGTCCCGATTCCGATCACCGGGATCGCCGGCGACCAGCAGAGCGCGCTCTTCGGACAGGCGGGATTCCGCCCGGGCCTGGCCAAGAACACCTATGGAACGGGCTGCTTTCTGCTCATGCATGTGGGCAGCCACTTCCAACCGTCGTCGCATGGTTTGGTGACCACCAGTGCAGCGCAGACCGGCCAGGCGGCGGAGTACGCGCTCGAAGGAAGCGTTTTCGTGGGCGGCGCGGTGGTGCAGTGGCTGCGCGATGGGCTGCGCGCCATCCGCACCAGTGCCGAGGTGCAGACCCTGGCTGCCAGCGTTCCCGACAGCGGCGGCGTGATGGTGGTGCCGGCCTTCACCGGCCTGGGCGCACCCTACTGGAAGGCGGATGCGCGCGGCAGCATCACCGGCCTGAGCCGTGGCAGTACCGTGGCGCACATCGCGCGCGCGGCGGTGGAGAGCATCGCCTACCAGAGCGCAGCCCTGCTCGACGCCATGCAGGCCGACGCACGCGCCATGGGCGCACCTGCGCTCACCGAACTGCGCGTGGATGGCGGCGCCAGTGTGAACCACGCCCTCATGCAGTTCCAGGCCGATCTGCTGGGCGTGCCGGTGCTGCGCCCTCAGGTGGTGGAAACGACGGCGCTTGGCGCCGCTTATCTCGCGGGGCTGGCGGCCGGCGTCTACGCCGACCGCAGCGAGATCGCGGACCTGTGGCAGGTCGAGCGCCGCTTCGAGCCGCGCATGTCGCGTGATGAAGCGGGCACGCGCATGGCGGACTGGGAGCGCGCCGTGAGACGGACAATCACCCCCTGATGACGACAAACAACTCGGCGCGCGGGCCGCGCAGCGCAGCCTCGGTCGGCGTGGTGGCGACCCTGCTGTCGCACACCGCCTTCGGCCTGCTGGCGATGACGATCTGCCTGCCCTCGATGCCGGACTGGCAGCGCGACTTCCATGCCAGCCCCGCGGCGGTGCAGCTGAGCTTCAGCGGCTTCATCTTCACCTACGGCGTGCTGCAGCTGCTCTACGGCCCGTTGTCGGACCGTCTGGGCCGGCGCCACATGCTGCAGCTCGGCCTGGCGGTGGCCGCCGCCGGTTCGATCGCGGCCGCGCTGGCGGGCAGCCTGAGCATGCTGGTGGCGGCGCGCGTGCTGCAGGGTGCGGGTGCGGCCGCGGGCATGGTGGTGGCGCGGGCGCTGGTGCAGGACTTGTTCCACGGTGCAGAGCGCACGCGCGTGATGGGCTTCATCGGCATGGCGATGGGTCTTTGCCCGCCCTCGGCCACCTTGCTCGGCGGGCAGATCCACGCCCGCGTGGGCTGGGCGGCCAACTTCTGGCTGATCGCGGTGCTGGCTGCGCTGCTGGCGCTGGCCACCTGGCGATTGCTGCCGGCCGATGTCGGACGCCAGGATCAGACCGACGGGCGAATCGCTCCCCAGGCCTCGTGGGCGGCCAGCATGGGCGCGGCCTACGCACGGCTGCTGCGCGAAGGCGCCTACCTGCGCCACGTGGCCATCCTGGGCCTCACCACCGCCACCTTCTACGCCTTTCTGGGCGGCGCGCCACAGGTGCTGGCGCACATGGGGGTGGCACCGCAGCGCATGGGCTGGGCGATCATGGCGATTCCGGTGGCCTATATCGGCGGCAACTGGACATCGGCGCGGCTGGCGCGCCGCATCGGCGACCGCCGGTTGATGCGCTGGGGGCAGACGCTGACCGTCGGCGGCGTGGCGCTGTCGCTCGCGCTGGCGCTGGCCGGTGTCGGTGGGCCGGTGGCCTTTGCACTGCCCCTGGCCATCCTGGGCGTCGGCCACGGCCTGCTGATGCCGCCCACCCTGGCCGGCACGGTGGGCGTGGTGCCGGCGCTTGCGGGTGCCGCCGCTGCCGGCGCGGGGCTGACGCAGCAACTCACCGGGGCGCTCGCCGGCTATGCGGTCGGCTGGCTGCCCGCCGACAGCGCCGCCGGCTTGCTGGCGCTGATGCTGGGATGCGCGCTGTGCGCGGCCGCGGTGCAGAGCACGCTGCGGCGCAGCCCTGTTCTGGCCGCAAGCTGATCAGGGCGCCGCGCGCAGACCTGCGCGGTCGAGGTCCAGCGCGCTGGCCGGCAGACGCAGCACGCCGACCCCCGGGCGCAGAGATTTCACGCTCGCGCCCGCCGCCGCCCAGTCGCCCACGATGAGTACCCGCAAGGTGTCCGCCGTCCACCAGCGCGCGGCGTAGTCGCGCACCTGCTGGGGCGTGATCGCGCGCAGCGTGGCCACGCGCTGCGTCAGGGCAGCCGGATCGCGGCCGGCGGCCAGTTCGTCGGCGATCAGGCTCGCCACGCCGGCCGTGGTTTCCCACTGGCGCGCAAAGTCGCCCACCAGCGCGCCGCGACGGGCCGCCAGCTCGTCCTCGGGGACCGGCTCGCGCGCCACGCTCAGCACCGCCTCTCGCATCAGTTCGGCCACTTTCAGGGCGCTGGGGTTCTGGGTCTGTGCCTGGGCGATCCAGCGCCCGCCCGCCGGCTGCAGATCGCTGGTGCCGAATGCGCCGTAGCTCAGGCCGTGCTCGATGCGCACGAGCTGGTTCAGCCGCGCCGAGTAGCCGCCACCGAGCACGGCCTGCGCGATGGCGCCCACCGTCAGCTCGCTGCTGCCCAGGGGGGCGGCGGGGGCACTCAGGATGACGGCGCTCTGACCGCTGCCCGGCAGGTCTATCCACACCAGCGCCGGCACGGCGGGCGCCGCCGGCGTGCCGCGGCTCGGTCCCGGCGGCGGAGAGCTCGGCCGCGGCCAGTCCCCGAACGCAGCCTGCGCCAGGGCGCGGGCGCCGACGGCATCGACATCGCCGCTCAGCACCAGCACGCTGCGGTCCGGCCGCCAGTAGGCGGCGTGGAAGCTGCGCAGGTCGAAGGCCGTCAGCCGGCGCAGGCCGGCCGCGCTGGGCTGGGCGCCGTAGGCGCTGTCGCCCCACCAGGCGCGGGCCGCCGCCATGCCGGCCAGCGTGCCCGGGGCGTCCAGCGCCAGGCGCAGGGCGTCGAGTTCGCGCACGCGCTCGCGCTCCAGCTGGCGCGCCGAGAGCAGAGGCTGGCGCGCCAGGTCGGCCAGCAGCGCCAGTGCGGCCGGCAGCCGGGGCGTGGTCACCGTCATGGCGAGCCGGCTGCTGCGCCAGTCGGTGGCGTGGTCCAGGCTGCCGCCGAGTTCCTCGGCCTGGCGTGCCAGCGTCGCGGCATCGACCTCCTGCGGCCCGCGGCGTGCGCCCTGGGTCAGCACGGCGGTCGTCATGCGCGCCAGGCCATGCTTGTCGCGCGGGTCGGCCTCGCTGCCGGCCAGCACCACGAGCTGCGCCGTCACCAGCGGCAGCCCCTGTCGCGCCACCACCACCAGGCGCAGCCCGTTGTCCAGGGTCTGCGATTCGATCGCCGGCAGGGTGATGGGCAGCGGCGGGCCGGGCGGGGGGGCGTCGGGGATGGGGTCGAAGGCGAGTGCGGCCTTGCAGGCGAACAGCCAGGCGGCGACGATGCCGAGCGTTCTCATCGCGCGCCTGTCCGCAGCGCCTGACCCGCACGCCCGGTCCGGGCCGCCCGGTAGTGCACGCTCAGCGCCGGGCGATCGACGACGTGGCGGCGCACCGCGCGCTGCACATCGGTGGCGTTCACGGCCTGCAGACGTGCCAGTTCGGCGTCGGCGGCGCGCGGATCGCCATGGATCTGGGTGGCCCAGCCGACGGCGTCGGCCAGGCCGGCCGGGGTCTGGCGCGCCACGAGGGCGGCGGTCAGCATCTGCAGCCGCACCTTGGCGAGCTCGGCGTCGGGGATGGGGCGTGTCGCCAGGCGCCGGATCACGCCGCGCAGGGTGCGCTCGACGCTGTCCAGCGAGCTGCCGACGGCTGCGATCGCGTAGGCCACCAGCATGCCGGCGTCGAGGTTGAGCTCGGCCCAGAAGTCGGCCGACTGTGCGATCGGCTCGCCGCGCACCATGCCTTGCGCCAGCCGCGACGAATCGCCCTGCGCCAGCAAGGCGGCGGCGACCTGCAGTGCCGCGGCGTCTGCGCTTGCGGCCGCGGGCGCCTGCCAGGCGAGGACCAGCGCCGGCAGCGGCACCACCGGCGCGTGCAGCAGCACGCGCCGAGGCTGGGTGCGCCGGGGCTCCTGGACGATCAGGCGCGGCAAGGCGGTGGCCGGTGCGCGCAGCGGACCGAAGTGGCGGTCCACCATCGCCGACAGGGCGGCGGGGTCGAAGCCGCCGGCGACGACGAGCAGCGCGTTGTCCGGTCGGTACCAGCTGGCGTGGAAACGCTGCACGTCGGCCAGGGTGGCGGCGTCCAGGTCCTTGATGCGGCCTATCACCGGCCGGCGGTAGGGGTGGCGCTGGTAGACCAGGCCGGGCAGGGCGTCGAACAGCCGGCCGTAGGGGTCGGCCTGCACCGTCTCGCGCAGCTCCTCTTTCACCACCTCGCGCTCGCGCACGAAGGCCGCAGCGTCCACGCGCAGCTTGTGCATGCGCTCGGCCTCGGCCCACAGCAGGCGCTCGAGGTGGTTCGACGGCACCTCGCTGAGGTAGACCGTGACATCGGCATAGGTGTAGGCGTTGCCGCTGCCGCCGATGTCCTCGGTCAGGCGGTCGAAGGCCTCGTCCGGCAAGCGTTCGGTGCGCTTGAACATCATGTGCTCGAACAGGTGCGCGAAGCCGCTGCGCCCGGGCGGATCGTCGCGGCTGCCCACCCGGTACCAGACCTGGACCGAAACCGTGGCCAGCCCGGGCATGGGCAGGCCGACCACGCGCAGGCCGTTGGCCAGGCGGCGCTCCGTGACCGCCAGCGGCGGCAGGCGCAGCGCGCCCTCGTCGGCCTCTGCGGATGCTGCTGCGACCGATGCCGGCGATGCGCGCGTCGCCATGGAGGGCAGCGCCGCCAGGGCAGCCAGCCAGCGGCGGCGGTCGATGCGCTTGCAGGCGTGGCCCGCGGCGTCGCGCGGTACGCCGAAGCTGTTTGCGTCTGGCGCGTTCATCGGCGGCCGGCCCTCGGGTGATCGCAGGCTGGTGATTGTGGCTGCGCCCTCGCGCATGCCGCATGACGCATGTCGGTGCGCGGGTGCAGCCACGTCCGGCCTGCGGCCCTCAAGCCCGTGGCTGCACGCGCACCGTGCTGCGCACCGAGTGGGCGATGAAGCAGGCCTCGTGTGCCGCGTGGTGCAGCTGCGCCAGCGCCGCCGGATCGGGCGTGCGCGCGCCCGCGAAGCGCACCTGAGGCTGCAGCACGACCTCGGTCATCGCCAGCCGGCCGTCGCCATCCTTGGCCAGGGTGCCGCGCGCATCGTCCTCGTAGTGGTCGACGCACCAGCCGGCGCGGCAGGCCAGGTCCAGGAACCACAGCATGTGGCAGCTGGAAAGCGCGGCGACGAACATCTCCTCCGGGTCGACCGCGGCCGGGTCGCTGCAGGGCGGCGGCACCACCGACGGCGAGGCCGAGCCGGCGATGTCCAGCCCGCCGTCGAACTGCAGGCGGTGGGCGCGGCTGTAGCGGCGGTCGGTGAAGACCTGCTCGCCGCGGGACCAGAGGATGCGGGCGTGGTATTGGCTCATCGGGTGCAAGTCCTCTCCTGGCGCCATGCCGCGCCATCCAGGTTCAGGATATGCAGAGGGTCCGGCGGCCGGCGCCGCCAGGCCATGCACCGCATGTTAGGGCTTGTGCCGGCGCGACCCTCGATCCGAGGCGTACAGGGCCCCGGAAGGCGCAGCACGCCATCCTCCCGACCGATGACGCACAGCCGCTGCCGCAGGCATCGTCCACAGCCCAGTGGATGGCAGGCGCACGCCGACGGCCGATGCTGACGCCACCCCGCACCCACCCAGGAGCCCCGCCATGTCCACACCTGCGGCACCCTCATCGCCCCGCCGTACCCGCATGGAACGTGCCGTCGGCACGCTCGGTGCCGTCCTCGGCACCGGGCTGACCGTGGGCGCCATCGTCTGGCAGTTCGATCAAGCCGGGCCGGCCCGCTGGCGTATCCCCGAGGCCCACGTGCTCGCTGCCGCAGCTGAATGCCGAGCGACCGATGGTCGGCCGGCCGACCACCGCTGCATCGCCGCCGTGCTGGCCCGGCCGGCACTGGGCGCCACACAGCTCGCCTCGGCGGCAAATTCGCCCTCCGTCGAGCCCTGAGGCTGCGCGCGGCTGGACCGGACCCAAGATCCGGTCAGGCCGTCGGCCCCAGCCGTTCATGCGGCGTGCGCCGGCTCAGCCCGCCCCGGGATGGGTCGGCACCGAGGGCCGCTGGCTCGGGTGCGTGGCGCCGCCTCGCAGGCGGCGGAATTCGTTGCAGTCCGCCCCTGAGCGCAGACAAAGGTCTGGCCGTGGCGCGCTGTGGTTCAACGTCGGGTGCACTTTCAGTCAAGCAGCTGCGCCCGCCCGGCCATCTACTGTGCCTCGCTCGTGCAAGACATGGTCCACAGCGCCAGTACGCCGCCGCCCGAGTCTGTTCACTAACCGCCCCCGTTCTGCGGTGCCGCCAGGCCGGCGGCCATGCGCTTGCCAGCCGCTCGCACGATACGTCGAAAGCAACGTCAAGAGGGGAGGATTGCCTTGCTATACCAGAAGGAAACACCCGACTTCACGGGCCAGGAAACACTCTTCGGGTTGACTGAACAGAGCACCAACGAAGAGGTGAAGAACAAGGCCTTCGACCTGATTCGTCAGGTGCGCACCATGCCTGCCGCCACCGTCACCGAGGATGGTTGCCCGGACGGCAGAGTGATCGACTTCTGCATCCTCAGCGACAACAACATCTATTTCATCGGCTCCAAGGGAAAGTCGTTCCACCGCCAGCTGATGAACAAGCCGATGATCGTGCTCAATGTGCGGATCGGCAGATGGTCGTCACTGCGCCTGAGTGCGACGGTCAAGGTCGTCAGCCACGACAGGAAGATCTGGGACGAGTTCTTCCTCTACAACAAGGGCACGGCCTCCATGTACAGCACCAACATGGAGATCCTGGACCTCTTCTGGCTCGACAAGGGCGAAGGCGAGATCTTCCAGTTGGTAGAGGACGAATCGCTGCGGCGGATGCGATTCGCCTACGGCGGAATGCAAACGCGGCCGTGGAACTACCACATCCACATGGACAACTGCACCAGCTGCGACGCCTGCTTTCAGGCTTGCCGCGAAGGCGCCATCCTGGTCGACGGGGACAACTACAGCATCGATCACATGCGCTGCAACGAGTGCGGGAAGTGCTATGTCGCGTGCCCCGCCGACGCCATCTCGTTTCGCCTGTACGACGACGCCTGGCACAAGAGGGTCATGGGCTAGCAAGTGATCAGCAACAGAAGACGGAGGATGTCATGAAGAGATGTCTGCATCTGTTCCTCGGCATGTGGCTGGGCGCCCTGCTGTGCGTCGCGCCGGCTCTGGCCGCCGACGGGGGGATCACCCTGCGAATGGGACACGCAGGACCGGTGAATTCGAGCCTCGATGTGGGGCTGCGGAACATCGCCAAGGAGATCCAGGCCAAGTCCAACGGCGCGATCACCATCCAGGTCTACCCGCAGAGCCAACTGGGCAGTGAGGAGGTGATGCTCGATTCCGTGGCGTCGGGCACGCTGGACATCGCCATCCCCAGCACATCGGTCCTGGCGACCATCATTCCCCAGTTCAACGCCCTCTCGCTGCCATTCCTCTTCAACGACGATGCGGAGTTCCACAATGTTGTCGGCACCACGGATTTCATAGATCGGACGAACGCGCTTTTTGCCGGAAAGAACGTCGTCATCGTCGGCTATCTGAACGCCATGATGCGGGGACTGTCGAACACCCGCAAGGAGGTCCGCAGCCCGGCCGACATGCGCGGGCTGAAGATTCGCGTCATGGCCGGCCCGATCTACACGGACATGTTCAGGGCGATGGGCGTCACCACTTCGACGATCCCGTTTGCCGAGCTCTACAGCGCGTTGCAGCAGGGGGTGGTGGACGGCGAGGACAACAACCTCTACGTCATGAACATCGTCAAGCTGATGGAGGTGGAGAAGCATCACACGGTGCTGAACCATACGGTGCAGTGCAATGTCTTCATGGTGAATGAAGGGGTTTGGAAGAAGCTCTCGGCGGCTCACCAGAGCGTTGTCAGGGAGGCCATCAACAGGCATGTCGCAGGCTCCCTGGAAGTCCTGAAGAAAGACGTCGCAGATGCGGAGAAGGCCGCCGCGGCGAAGAATGTCAAGGTCGTTCGGCTCAGTGGCGCCGAACTGCAGGTCTTTCGTGACGCCGTCAAACCGGTGCATGCCAAGTACCGCAGCGTGGTCGGCAGCGACTTCTATGACTACCTGATGAAGCAGGTCGACCAGCAACGCAGGTAGCGCGCCCCGGAGCGCACCCGCCATGCTGCGGCACATCGTCGGCCTGCTGGGCCGCATCGAGGTCTTCACGATGGTCTTCCTGATCAGCCTGCTGTGTCTGCTGATCGTGCTGGAGATCGTCCTGCGATCCCTGTTCGCGACCGGCCTGTCGTGGCTGGAGGAGTTCAGCCGCTATGCGCTGGTCGTCGGCACCTTTCTGGGTGCCAGCATCGCCGTCAAGAACGACGAGCACCCCAGGATGCTGGCGCTCCTGCAGGGTCTGCCGGGGCGTTCGCAGCACCTTGTCTGCGCCGGCCGCGACATCGCGCTCGGCTTCTTCCTGCTGCTGCTCGACTATTACGGGTGGCTGCAGGTGAGGAATCTGATGCGCATCGGCACCCAGGCATCGACGATGCCGGTTCCACTCTGGAGCGTCTATTTCATCATTCCGGTCAGCATCCTGGTGATGGCGATTCGCAGTTTCCTGTGCGCCAGAACCAGCATCCGCGCCTGGCGCGGGGAAGCCATCGCCAAAGAGGCCGCGCCATGATTGCCGCGATCTGCTTCGTGGTCCTGCTGCTGCTCGGTCTGCCTTTCGCGTTCACCGTGCTGGCGACCACCACGATCGGCATCCTGATCAGTTCGCCAACCCCGCTGCAGATCGTCATTCAGCAGCTCTTCAGCGGCATGAACAGCTACATCCTGCTGGCGATCCCGTTCTTTCTCATGTCGGGGGCACTGGCGGCCAAGGGAAGCACGTCGATGTACCTAATCAAGGTTATGCAGCTGATCTTCGGAAGGATCAGCGGTGGCAGCCTGATCGCCACCATCATCGCGTGCACGTTCTTCGCGGCGATCTCGGGCTCGGGCGTGGCGACGATCATCGCGATCGGCACGATCATGATTCCGCAGCTGACGAAGGAGCGGTACCCCGAAGGCATGGCCTTGGGTGCAGTGACCGGAGCCGGTCCGATCGGCATCCTCATTCCCCCGAGCGCGCCCATGGTCGCCCTTTGCGTGGCGCTCGGAACGTCTGTCGGCGCCCAGTTCATGGCCGGGTTCGGCCCCGGTCTGCTGGTCGCCGCGGCCTGGTCGGTCTATGCCTACCTGGCTTCCAGAAAGCTGGACGTGGCCGAGCCGCAGCAGCTTGGCGCGCAGGAAGCAATGCGGGTGATCGGCAAGGCGATTCCAGCGCTCCTGTTCCCGGTCATCATTCTGGGTGGCATCTACGCCGGAATCGCCACGCCGACCGAAGCGGCGGCCTTGTCGGTGGTGTATGTCGCGGTGGTCGAGCTGTTCGTCTACCGGACGACCACCGTCGAGAAGATCTACGCGGACCTGGCCAGGGGACTGGTGTCCTCGGCCAGTCTGGTCTTCATCATGGCCTGCGCCACCGTCATGGCCTGGTTCGTCACGACCCAGCAGATCCCTGCGCAGATCAACGACTTCATCATCGAGACGGCACTCTCCAAGACCGCTTTCATGCTCTTGTTCATCGCGGTGTTCTTTGCGCTGGGGTTCGTGGTGGATGTCTTCTCGCTGATCATCATCGTTGCCCCGATGCTCAAGCCGACGCTGGTCGCCTACGACATTGATCTGATCCACTTCGGGATCCTGTGCGTGATGCTCACCCAGATCGCCTTCACCACGCCTCCCTTCGGCCTCGGTCTGTTCGTCACGATGGGCATGACCAAGAAGGGCTTGTGGCAGATCGCACGCGCTGCGGCGCCGTACACGATCTTGCTGGCCGTCATCACGCTGGCGGTGGCTTTCGTGCCGGCACTGGCGCTGTGGCTTCCCGGGCTGTTGTTGCACTGAAGCGCACCTGAGCGAGGCCGCTGTGTACGCCCTGCAGCCGCGCCGGCGGCGCGTGTACCGGTCTCAGGTCCCGCAGAAGGTCTGGTAGACGGCGGTCAACTCGGCCGGCGCCGGCCGACCATAGGGCGCCAGCGCGGGCGTCTCGTCGAAGGGGCGGTACAGGGCTGACAGCAGGCGTTCGAAGGGCTGGAGATTGGCATCGTCGGACGCCGCACGCAAGGCTTCCTCGACGCGCTGGTGGCGCGGGATGACGAAGGGGTTGACTGCGCGCATGCGCTGCGCCCGCAGCCGGCCAGCGTGCAGCGCTTCGTCGCCACGGGTCGCGTCTTCAGCGGCACAGCGCGCGCGCCAGCGCTGCAGCCAGTCGGCCGCCGCCGCCGGCTCGGCGAAGAGCGCGCGCCAGCGGGAAGGGCCAGCCTCCAGCGCCTCCTGCGCCTCATCCGCCAGCCAGCGCCACCCGAGGGTGAAATCCACCGCCTGCTTGTGCAGCAGGGCAAGGAAGTCGTCGGCCAGCGAGGCATCGCCCGCGTGCGCTTGCTGCAGCCCCAGCTTAGCGCGCTGGCCGGCGCGCCAGCAGGTGTCGAAGCGTTCTGGAAAGGCCTTGAGGACGGCGCCGGCCTGGTCGATGGCGTGTCGCGCGGCCGCTTCGTCGTCGACGTCGGCCATCAAGGGCAGCAGCGCCTCGGCCAGCCGTGCCAGGTTCCAGCGCGCGATCAGCGGCTGCTGGCCGAAGGCGTAGCGGCCGCCGTGGTCGATGCTGCTGAACACCGCCGCCGGGTCGTAGGCCTCGATGAAGGCACAGGGGCCGTAGTCGATGGTCTCGCCGGAAATCGTGGTGTTGTCGGTGTTCATCACGCCGTGCACGAAGCCGACGTTCATCCACTGCGCCACCAGCGCGGCCTGGCGCTGCGCCACCGCCTCCAGCAGGGCCAGGGCACGGTCGGGGCGCGACGCCAGCGCCGGGTCGTGGCGCGCGAGGGCGTAGTCCAGCATCCGGCCCAGGCCGTCCAGGTCGCCGCGCGCGGCCAGGTACTCGAAGCTGCCCACGCGCAGATGGCTGGCCGCCACCCGCGCCAGCACCGCACCGGGCAGCGGCTGCTCGCGCAGCACGGTTTCGCCGGTGGCGGCCACCGCCAGCGCGCGCGTGGTCGGGATGCCCAGCGCGTGCATGGATTCGCCGAGCAGCACCTCGCGCAGCATGGGACCGACGGCGGCCTTGCCGTCGGCGCCGCGCGCGAACGGCGTGCGTCCCGATCCCTTGAGCGCGAGGTCGCGGCGGCGGCCGTGGCGGTCCATCAACTCGCCCAGCAGCAGGGCGCGGCCGTCGCCGAGCTGGGGCGAGAAGCCGCCGAACTGGTGCCCGGCGTAGGCCTGCGCCAGCGGCTGTGCGCCCTCGGGCACCCGGTTGCCGGCGAAGACCTCGGCCCCGGCCGGGGTGGCGAGCGCGTCCGCGTCCAGCCCCAGCTCCTCGGCCAGCGCCCGGTTCAGGAAAAGCAGGCGCGGCGCCGGCACCCGCGCCGGCTGCCATGGCACAAAGGTGCCGGGCAGCTCGCGCGCCCAGCTGTTGTCGAAATCGAGGCGCGGCAGGGCGGCGGCCGGAGACGGGAGGGCGTTCATGGCCGCGAGTGTGAGGGCTGGCGCGTTTGGCGGCGGCGTCAGGGTCGACGTTCCCTGCCATCGGCATAGGGCAGTTCCACGGTCTGCCCCCGGACCCGGAAGCGCGCGCCGTGCAGGCCGATGCGTTCCAGCACCCAGCCCGGGATCGGTTCATCGCCTTCGCGCCAGAGCTTGCCGTCGATGATGAGCATGCGGGCCCCGGCCTGCGGCGAGTCGATGGCGCCGCCGAAGCGCATGGGCGGTGCGGCAGGCGGGATCTGTCCAGGCGCTGGCGCGGGGCGGGCAGCGCTGTCCAGCGGCGGCAGCGCCACCGGCGGCGGGATCTCGGGGCGGACGGCGGCGGGCGGCGGGGCCGGCATCTGCTTTGCGTCAGCGACCGCCGCGGCGGGCGGGACAGACAGCGCCGGGCCCGGCGCCGGCACAGCTGGCACAGCTGGCACAGCTGGCACAGCCGGCGCAGCGGGCGCAGCCGGTGACGCGACCGGTGACGTGGCCGGCACCGCGGCCGGTGCCGCGTCCGGCGCCTGCGGGCGCAGCACCAGCCAGCCCAGGGTGGCGGCCAGCGCCAGCCCGGCGATCGCCCAGGGCCAGCGGCGCGCGCCTGCGGCCGGTGCCGGATCGGCCGCGGTCGGCGGCGCATGCAGGCCTGGCAGCTGACCGCGTCGGCGCTCGGCTTCGGCGCGGCGCAAGGCATCGAGGACGTAGGACATGGGTTCAGCCGGCGGACGCGGCGGGGTCGACGGGGACGGCGGCGGGGGGGACGCCAGGGCGTGCGCCGGGGAGCGCACCAGGGAGCGCGCCGGGGAGCGCACCGGGGAGCGCAGAGGGGAGCGCAGAGGGGTTCGCCGCTTCGCGCAGCGGCCGCAGGCGCGGCTCGGCGACGGCGGCGGCGCGGTTGAGCTGCATCAGGGTCAGCGGGCCGGCCAGACCGTCAACCTCCAGCCCCTGCGAGCGCTGGAAGGCCTGGATGCGCAGGGCCGGCGCGGCCGATGCAGGCAGGGCGCCGGCCTGCTCGGCACGCAGCCGCGCCTGCACCCAGTCGAAGCCCGGGCTGCCGGGCTGCAGCCGGCTGCCCGCCGGCATGCCTGGCGGCAGCCGCCACAAGGTGCCGAACTCGCCGCTCCAGCGTGCGGCGAGGGTGGCGACGCTGACCCGGACCGCGCCTTCGGGCAGCTGCAGCTCGGCTTCGCGCGCGCCGAGCGCGCTCAGCAGCACGGGCGCGGGCCGGTCGGCCGACAGCTGCAGCGCCAGCCACAGCGGCCGGTCCAGCGCGCGCAGCAAGGCCAGCGTACCGCGGCCCTGGTAGCAGGCCAGGCCTTGCGCGGCCAGCGCCGTGCAGGCGTCGACGCCGCTGGCGGGTGGCGCAGCGCCCGCCAGCCATTGCGGCGCCAGCGCGCGCCAGGCGGCGTCGGGGTCCGACCAGCCGCTGCGCGCGACCAGGGCGGCGGCGTCCAGCAGCGGGGCCGGCGCCGGGGCGGCTGCAGCGGAGGCGGGGCTTGCCATGGCAGCGTCGGCCGCAGCACCGGCCGCGGCGCTGGCCGCAGCACTGCCCGCACCGGCCGCAGCACCGGCCGCAGCGCTGGCCGCAGCGCGGGCTGGGGCCCGGTCCGGTGCGTCGGTGTCCACGGGTGGGACGGGGTCGTCGCGCGCCGGGGCTGCGGCGCTCGCCGGCGCGGCGGCGGCACCGGTGGGCAAGGCGGCGGGCAGCCACCGCCACAGCCCGCCTACCGCCAGCAGAGCCAGCAGCGCCAGCAGCGTCAGCACCGAGGCGGGAATCACCCAGCGGCGTGCCGGCGTGGTCTGGCCGAACACCTCGCGCGCCGCCTGGTCGACCATCGCCGGGCTGACCGTCTGGCGCTGCTGCGCATAGGCGCCGAGCAAGGCGCGGTCGCACAGCAGGTTGATGCGCCGGGGCACGCCTCGGGCGTGGCGATGGATGCGCCGCAGCGCCGCGTCGGTGAAGGGCTGGGCGCCGCGCAGGCCGGCCACCGCCAGCCGGTGGCGCACGTAGTGACGGGCGTCGGCCTCGTCCAGCGCGTCCAGGTGGTAGCGCGCGATCACGCGCTGCGCGAGCTGCTGCATCGAGGGCTCGCCCAGGCGGTCGCGCAGCTCGGGCTGGCCGATGAGGACGATCTGCAGCAGCTTGCGGGTGTCGGTCTCCAGGTTCGTCAGCAGACGCAACTGCTCCAGCACCTCGCTGTCCAGGTTCTGCGCCTCGTCGATCACCAGCACCGCGCTGCGGCCCTGGGCGTGGCGCGCGAGCAGGAAGCGGTTCAGGGCGTCGACCTGGGTCTTGCGTGTCGCCCCGGCGGGCAGCGGGATGTGGAACTCGTCGCAGATGCTGGCCAGCAGCTCGCCCACGCTGAGCGCGGGGTTGAAGACGTAGGCCAGGTCCACCTCGGCGGGCAACTGGCCGATGAAGCAGCGGCAGACGGTGGTCTTGCCCGCGCCCACGGCGCCGGTCAGCAGCACCAGCCCGCCGCCGCCGCGCGCGCCGTACAGCAGGTGCGCCAGGGCCTCGCGGTGGCGTTCGCTCAGGTAGAGGAAGTGCGGGTCGGGCGCGATCGAGAACGGCTCGCGTGTCAGCCCGAACAGCGCCTGGTACATGGCGGCCGAGGATACCTGCGCAGCCTCGCCATCAGTCCGCGGCGCGCGCTGCGGCGACGGAGCTTGCGGCGGCGGATGCTTCGGCGGCGCTGGCGTCGGCCCCCTGTTCGAGCATCAGGCCTTGCAGCAGCGCGCGCGAGCTCGTGAGCAACGCCCCGCTGGGCCGCTGCGCCGAGGTGGCGATCGACTGCGTGGTCTGCAGCCGGCCGCGCGCGCTGGCCAGCGACCGCAGGTGAAAGGCTTCCTGCGGCCCGTGCCGGCGCACGCCGTCCAGGGTCAGCACGCCGTGCAAGCCCTGGCTGCGCACCAGCTCCAGGATCGCCGGCACGCTCTCGATCTCGATGCCGACCTGCGGCTGGCTGCCGGCGGCGACCAGCGCCGCCTCCACCAGCATGCGGATCGAGTGCGGGCGGCTGGGCATCACCAGCTCGCGCGTCGCCAGTTCGGCCAACGCCAGCGGTGCGCCGACCAGCGGCTGCCCGGGCGAGCGCGCCGACACCAGGTACAGCGCCTCGTCGAGCACCGGCAGCAGCTCGATCGCCGCCGAGGGCGCCACGTCGTAGACCACCGCGCAGTCGATGCGCCCGATCTGCAGCCACTCCAGCATGTGCGTCGACAAGCCCTCGACGACGGTCAGCCGGGCACCCGGGAAGCGGCTGCGAAACGCCACCACCAGCGCCGCCGTGAGGGCGCGGCTGACGCTGGGCGGCAGGCCCACCGCGAGGTGGCCACCCAGGCTGCCGCGCGCGTCCTCCATGTCCTGGCGCGCGCGCTCCACCTGCTGCAGGATGCCGCGCCCATGCGCCAGCAGCCGCTTGCCGGCCTCGGTGAGCACCACGCCGCGGCCGTTGCGCTCGAACAGCGACTGCCGCAGCTCGACCTCCAGCGCCCGCACCTGGCGGCTCAGCGCCGGCTGCGCCACGCGCAAGAAGGCCGAGGCGCGGGTGAAGCTGCCGAGTTCGGCCACCTGGACGAAGGTCGAGAGCTGGCGCAGGTCCATCGCGCCATTGTCATGCCGGTTCGGCATGGCTGCTAGATGGGAAATAGCGTTGATGAATGACAGAGTCAGGCCAAGAATGGAGCCGTGAACACCTCCTCATCACCCGGCGTCGCGTCGGCCGCGACATCCGCCGCATCGGCCGCATCGGCCGCATCGGCCGCATCGGCGGCATCGGCGGCATCGGCTGCATCCGCCGTCCCGCTGCGCGCGATCTCCTCCATGGCCACCCGCGCCGTGCTGGCCGAGCTGGCGCAGGCCTGGTCCACAAAGACCGGGCAGCCGGTGGCGATCGAATCGGTGGGCGGGGTCGACGCCGCGAAGCGGGTGTCGGCTGGCGAGGCCTTCGACCTCGTGTTCCTGGCCAGCGCCGCGCTCGACAAGCTGATCGCCGCCGGTCACGTGCAGGGCGGCCGCGTCGACCTGCTGCGCTCGCCGGTGGCGCTGGCGGTGCGCGCCGGTGCAGCGCAGCCCGCGGTGGACAGCGAGGCGGCGCTGCAGCAGGCGGTGCGGGCGGCGCGCAGCCTGGCCTGTTCCACCGGCCCGAGCGGCGACCACCTCGCGCGCCTGTTCGAGCGCTGGGGTCTGAGCGAGGTGCTGCGCGATCGCATCGTGGTGGCGCCGCCGGGTGTGCCGGTGGGAACGCTGGTGGCCGAGGGCCGCGCCGAGCTCGGTTTCCAGCAGCTCAGCGAGCTGATGGCGCTGCCCGGCATCAGCTTGCTGGGCACGCTGCCGCCGGGCACCGACTTCATCACCACCTTCTCGGCCGGCGTGGCGGCGACCGCCGTGCAGGTGCAGGCGGCGCGTGCGCTGCTGGCCTTCATGACGGCGCCCGAGACCGACCCCGTCAAGCAGCGCCACGGCATGATGCCGGCGCGCGACTGAAGCGCCACGGAACGCCCGCGAAGCGCCATCACTGCAGGAGACCACACCCGTGATCATCGACATCCACGGCCACTACACGACCGCGCCCAAGGCGCTGGAGAACTGGCGCAACGCGCAGATCGCCGGCATCAAGGATCCGGCGCAGATGCCCAGCGCGGCCTCGCTGAAGATCTCCGACGACGAGATCCGCGAGACCATAGAGACCAACCAGCTCGCCAAGATGCGCGAGCGCGGCAGCGACCTCACGATCTTCAGCCCGCGCGCGAGCTTCATGGCGCACCACATCGGCGACTTCCAGGTCAGCGCGACCTGGGCCGCGATCTGCAACGAGCTGTGCTTTCGCGTCAGCCAGCTCTTTCCCGCGCACTTCATCCCGGCGGCCATGCTGCCGCAGAGCCCGGGCGTCGATCCGGCGAGCTGCATCCCGGAGCTGGAGAAGTGCGTGCGCGATTACGGCAACGTGGCGCTCAACCTCAACCCCGACCCCAGCGGCGGCCACTGGACCAGCCCGCCGCTCACCGACCGGCACTGGTACCCCATCTACGAGAAGATGGTCGAGCACGACATCCCGGCCATGGTGCACGTCAGCACCAGCTGCAACGCCTGCTTCCACACCACCGGCGCGCACTACATCAACGCCGACACCACGGCCTTCATGCAGCTGATCCAGGGCGATCTGTTCAAGGACTTCCCGACCCTGCGCTTCATCGTCCCGCACGGCGGCGGTGCCGCGCCCTACCACTGGGGGCGCTACCGCGGCCTGGCGCAGGAGTTGAAGAAGCCGCTGCTCAAGGACCACCTGCTGGGCAACGTGTTCTTCGACACCTGCGTCTACCACCAGCCGGGCATCGACCTGCTCACCCGCGTGATCCCGGTGGACAACATCCTGTTCGCCAGCGAGATGATCGGCGCCGTGCGCGGCAT
>CAUJJP010000012.1 GCA_963205525.1 Pseudomonadota bacterium
GCCGGCCCTGGTGCCGGCAGTGGAGAAGCTGGCGCAGAACCTCTACATCTGCCCCTCCAGCATCGCCCAGCACGCGGCCCTGGCCTGTTTCGAGCCGGCGTCGATCGCCGAGTACGAGCGCCGGCGCGAAGCCTTCCGCAGCCGCCGCGATGTCGTCGTGCCGGCCCTGCAGGCCATGGGCCTGATGGTGCCGGTGCCGCCCGACGGCGCCTTCTACGTCTGGGCCGACTGCAGCGACCACACGAGCAGCAGCTGGGACTTCTGCATGGACCTGATGCAGCACGCCCACGTCGCCCTGACCCCGGGACGCGACTTCGGCCCCGCCGCCGCAGAGCGCTACCTGCGCCTGTCGTTTGCCAGCAGCCTGCCCGTGCTGCAGGAGGCGCTGGAGCGACTGCGGCGTCAGCTGGCGCGCTAGGAATCTGGGCCATCAGGTCGGCAGCGCGTCGGCAGCGCGCCAACCGCACACCGACTTGGTGAGCGTCACCCGCAGCAGCGCTGCCCGGAGCCAGCGCGACCGTGGCGATACCGCCAATCCGACGCAAGCTCGTCGGCACGCAAGGTCTGAAACAAGTTGACCACGTTCAAATCTGTTCGCAGATTTTGCTTGCGACTGCGAGTCATTCGCATTACGATTGCTATCGCTTTCAAGAACGACAACTGCATGGGAAACCAGGAAGTGCTGAACCGGCTGGTCCGGTTGTACGAGGAGGTCTTCGCGCATGACGGCTTCGGCGAGATCCGCGTCGAGGTCCGATTGCTCAAGCGAGGTCAGAAGGAAGTCATCCTGCACTGCGGCAAGCAGTACCGCTTCGTGGTCGACTACTCCGACCGCCAGCCCATTCGCTGGGGAGTCTGGAAGGTCGTCGACGCGCGCGTGCCGCAAGAGCGCAGGACTGGCGACGAGCGGCGGCGCGCCACCAGCGCGATCGACTTCCCCGACCGGCGCCGCGTCACCGACCGGCGTCGCGGTACCGAATGAGCGCGGGCTGAGCACCGCCCGCGCGCATCCATGCAGGCGTCGTCCGACGAGGGCGCCACACGACCGGGGTGGACCCGGCGTGCCATCCAAGTGCTGAAGGCAGCACCGACGCACCGAGGGCGTGCGCGGCCGCTGCAGGCAAACGCGTGTCGGCCGCCACAGGCCCCGCGAACTGCCAGCCACATGGAACTCCACCCATCATGTCCAAACTGTCTGTCCTGAACCGGACCACCCGCCGCAGCCTGTCGCGCATCCGCAGCAAGCAAGGCGGCTTCACGCTGCTCGAACTGCTGGTCGTCGTGGCCATCATCGCCGCCATCGCCGGCACCTCCACCATCTTGCTGCGCGACACCGATCGCCAGGCCGCCGCCGCCGCCCACGTGGCGATGATGGATGAGCTGGTGAAGGGCATCCACACCTTCAAGAAGCTCAACGGCGAAGCCTTCCCCGACAACTTCGACTCGCTGCAGACCGTCGCCACCTCGGCGGGCGCGCTCCTCGGCACCGATGCGGCGGTGGTCAACGCCGACCTCGCGGCGTCGCTGTCCGCTGCCGGCCACACGCTGACCGCCGTGACCCTGGGCCTGCTCAACGACGCCGGCATCACACAGGTGCGCAAGATCGACCAGACCGTGACCTCCGGCGGCTGGACCACGGGCGACTGCACGCCGGCCAACATCAAGACGCTGATCAACCACAAGGGCAACGACGTCACCGCGGCGACGATCTTCACCGCCGCCACCCACGGCAGCGACCTGATCGGCTGCGGCGCCTCGCACACGCTGGCCGCCGCCGACGTGCTCGAGGCCTTCGACACCAGCACCGCCACCCTGGCAGCGCGCATCAACGCGGCGCAGAACGACATCGTGGTCGCGCTGGGTGTCGGCCCGGACACGACGCTGTTCAACCCCAGCCTGCGCGGCGCCATGAGCACGGTGCCGACCTACCGCCACGTCGCGGGCGATGAGTACAACCGCTTCATCGCGCTGTTCAACGTCGACACCACGGCCGGCGAAGTCCGGCTGCAAGGCGTGATCGACGGTGCCGGCGACACCAAGGACGAGGAACTCGGCGAGTGGGACAACACCCGTCCGACCTGATCCGCCGCGGCTGAGCTGACCCGGCCCGCCCGGGTCGGCTGCGCGCTGCCCATCCCCGGACAGCGCGCCCATCTCGCACGCCGCCCGCCCCCCCGCGCGGACGGCGTCTGCCCTGCAACGTCCCTGATCTGCCCTCGATGCCCTCGTTTCGGCCGCACGGCATGACCCTGCTCGAACTGCTGGTGGTGGTGGCCATCGTCGCCGCGCTCGCCAGCATCGGCTGGTCGGCCTACGAAGGCGTCTATGCCAGCGAGCAGGCCACGCTCGGCCGCACGCAACTGCAGCAGCTTGCCGTCGCCATGCGCCGCTTCAAGGCCGACACCGGCCACTGGCCGGGCCAGGGGCCGTTCGCCCTCGCCAGCGCCGCCAACGTCGAGACGCCGGTGTCCGCGCATGCGGTGGACTGCTCCGATCCCTCGGCCGGACTGTGGCTGCGCAGCAGCCTGCCGGCGATCGCCGTTCCCGCCTCGGTCAGCGATGTCGACGCCTGGCGGGCCGGCTGGTTCGCGCACCCGGCCAACCTGTGGGTGCTGATGGCGCGCCCCCGCCTGTGCGCCAACCACGTGCTCGGCCGGCTGCAGGACTGGGACGCCGCCGCGGCACGCGGCTGGCGCGGCCCCTATGTGCGTCCTGAGCAGCTCGGGCTGGTCGAGGTGGCGCATGCCTTGCTCGCCGACGGCAGCGGTGACGCCACCGTCGGCACCCTGCAGACCAATCTGCGCGGGCTGCCTGCCGGGCGCGAGCTGGCCGCGGTGGCTGCAGGCTACGCGGCCTGCAGCGGCGGCGTCGGCGCCGAATGCGCCTTCCGCTGGCGCCGCCTTCCCAGCACCGACCCCGGCTACCAGCCCCAGCAGCACAGCTTCGAGCGTCATGCACGGCCGCTGCTGTATTTCCCGGCAGGTCGCCCGCGCCTGGCCTGGGCCGGTCCCGACGGCCGCTTCGGTGGCCTGCATCCGCCCGCCGCCGCCAGCGCCTGCGATCCCGTCACCGGCGCCGCCGGCGGCATCGACGACCTCGTGATCTGCCTCGACTGAAGGACTCTGCGTGAAGCTCCCCATCGCCCTGCGCCACCTGCTGGCCGGCGCCGCCCTGCTGTCCTGCGTGGCCGCGGCGCAGAGCGCCAGCGCCAGCGCCAGCGCCAGCGCCAGCGCCAGCGCCAGCGCCAGCGCCAGCGCCAGCGCCGCCGGCGCCGCCGCTGCCACCGCCGCGCAGGCCGGCCTCAGGGCTGCGTACAAGCCGGTGGACCTCGCGACCTGGGTGCCGCCGCTGCGCAGCCCCACACGCATCATCCTGCACCCGAGCGGGGTCAGCTTCCAGGCCGAGCTGGCGGCGCTGCCAAGACCCCAGAAGTCCGACTACCTGCAGCTCGCCCTGCGCACCATGCAGGTGAGCCAGGCGCCGCAGGTCAGCCATGCGGTGCTGCTCAAGTACGGCAGCGCCAGCGACCAGCAGCTCGTGGCCTATGTCGATGACGGTGCTGCCGCGCGCATGGTGCAGGACCTGCGTGTCGGCGACCGGCGCGAGTTCTTCGCCTTCCACGTCTACAACTACGCGCGCGGCCCGGCCCTGGTGATCACCAGCTTCGGGCCCCTGCGCTGATGACGAGGCCGACCGTCTTGTCCCTGAAGCGCCGCGCCGCCGGCTTCACGCTGCTGGAGATGCTGATGGTGGTGGCGCTGCTCGCCGCCACCGCCAGCATGTCGCTCGTGCTGCTGGGCGAGCGCGATCAGCAGGCACGGCACGACGAGACCCAGCAGCGGCTGGACGAGGCGCTGCGCGCCGTGCTCGGCGTCGCCGGCCCGGTGTGGGACGGTCAGGTCCGCCTGTCGGGCTTCGTGGTCGACAACGGCCGCCTGCCGGCAAGCTTGCGCGAGCTCAGCGACCGCGACGCCCTCGTCGACGGCAGCGAATGTGCCGGCGCGGGCAGCCCCGCCGCCGGCCTGCTGGCCTGCCACAAGCTGCGCCAGCCGGTGTTCGACCCGACGCCGGGAAGCGCCGACGGGCTGGACGATGGCAGCGGCGACGAGCTTGTCCTCGGCGCCGCCCACGAAGCCCTGCCCAAGGGCCTGCGGCGCTACATCCAGGGGCGCAGCGGCGGCGCGGTCTGGCGCGACGGCTGGGGCAATGTCAGTCTGAGCGACGATGGCGACAACTTCGGCTGGCAAGTCCAGCCGCCGGCACTGCCGACCGACCCCTGGCTGCTGACCAGTCTGGGCAGCAACAACGCGCCCGATCCCACCGCACCCAGCCCGGACCCCGAGTACCTGGCCGACCTCACACGTCGCGTGCTGGCGGACGACTGGAGCACGGAGCTCGCCGGCTGGACGGTGCGCGTCACCAACGCCAGCGGTGGCGTGCTGCCGGCGGCCGGCACCCGGCTCGGCCTGTCGCTGCTGGTCTGGCGCAACCAACCCGGCGGCGGCCGCTGGAAACGGCTGAGCACCGCGCTCGACGCCACGCCACTGGCCGCCGGCGAGAGCCGCGACTTCCACTTCGCCGTCGGCGGCTATCCGGGCGGCGCGCTGTCGACCCGGATCCCGCTGGGCGAACACCTGCTGCTGGCCTTCGAGAGCGCCAACGCGAGCGCCCACGACGGCGACGACCAGCCACTGCTGCTTGCCGCTCACCGCGTCAGCACGGTGGCACGCTTTTACCCCGGCGCCGCACGCCCCACGGGGGAGCTGCTGTTGCGATGAGCCTGGCAAGCGCAAACCGACCCCGCTGGCGCCGCGCCTGGCAGGCGCTGCGCGCCCACGGCAGCGCGCTGGTGCTCGACCTGGGCCCGCAGGGCACGCAGGCGGCGCTGTGGCGGCGCGGCAGCGGGGCGCGGGACTGGGTGCTGCAGGACGCGGCCAGCCATCCTTCCTGCCAGCCCGACGAGGCCTTGCCGGCGCTGCTGGCACAACTGCGCGGGCGCGGTCTGCGCCTGCCGCGCCAGGCATTGCTGCTGCACGCCGGTGTCGTGGCCTGTGCGGTCGATCTGCCGGTCGACCCCGCCAAGCCGCGCCCGCAGCCGCAGATGGCCGAAATGGTGCGCTACGAATGCGAGCCGGCACTCGCCACCCACAACGGCCTGTGGACGGTGGGCGAAGTCCTGGCCGCACGCGGCGCTCTCGCCAGCGCGCAGCGCCAGCGCATCGCGCAGCTGCTGCGCCAGGGCCTGCTCAACGAATTCGGCGATCCGCAGCGCTTCGGCGAGGTCGGGGTCGAGCGCGAGGGCCTCGCACAGCCGGTGCTGGACGCCGCGCTCGCCGCCCAGCACGAGATCCAGGTCCTGGACAGCGCGATCGCCTGCGGCTGGCACGGGCGGCGCGTGCGCGACGCTCACGGCGAGCGCCAGCCTCTGTGGTGGATCGCGGCAGCGTCCGCCAGCCTGCGCCAACGCTGGCGGGCCGCGCTGCACGAACAAGGCCTGCGACTGCTCGGCCTGTGGCCACGCGCCGGCCTGGCCGCCGCCCACGCCACGGGCGACGCCGCCGGCACCACCCTGGTGCTGGAGGTGTGGCCGGAACAGGTGCTGGCGCTGCGCCTGGTCGATGGCCAGTGCGCCGGCTGGCGCCAGGAGGCACGCCAGGAGGCACGCCAGGAGCTGCCCGCCGACCCGCAGTTGCTGGCGGGGATGGTTGCAGACTGGCAGGCCGAGCCGATCGCTGCGCTGTGCCTGCTGGTGGCCGACGACGGCTGCGACGCCCAGGCGCTGGCGCAGGGCATGCAAGGCCTGCTGCACGAGGAGGTGCAGCTGCTCGCCGCCAGCCCCCGGGAGTGCGCCGAGCGGCGCGCCCGTGCCGCGCTGCAGGAGGCGTGGTCGGTGCCCGCCAGTCGCCACCTGCCGACGGTGGCGCTGCGCGACCCGCGCCCGTCCTGGTGGCGCCGCCCCGGCCTGCGGCCCTGGCTGGCCGCCGCCGCCACCGCAGCGGCGGGCCTGGTCTGGCAGGGCTGGCAGTGGCATGCGATCACGCAGATGCAGGCCGAACAGGCACGGCTGCAGGCCGGCTGGACGCGCCAGAACAGCAGCGCCCAGGAGGCCCAGGTCCTGAGCGACGAGGCCCAGCAGCTCGACGCCCAGGCCGCCGCGCTGCGCGCCGAGCTGGCGCGTGTGATCGCGCGCGCCGACGGCATGGCCGCCATCGCCGGCCGTCTGCAGCATGTGCCGGCGCTGATCCGTGCGCTTGGCGCCTCGATGGATTCGCGCGTCGTGCTCGACGCGGTGGTGGAAGGGGTGGACCGCGACATCCGCATCGGACTGGAGGTGCGCGCCTGGTCACCCGACGCCGCCCGGCTGCAGGACTACGCCGCCAGCGTCGCGGTGGCGGTGCGCGCACTCGGGCTGGCGGTGGCGCAGGTGGAAGTGCAGGCACGGCCGGGGCGCCTGGGCAGCGCCGGCTACGAAGGCCGCTTCTGGCTGGTGCCGGAGGCCGCCGAGCTGCTGCTGGCAGCCAGCCCCGAACCGCCCCACGCCGGGGCTGCAGCCAGCGCCGGTGCCGCACGCCCCGGGGCGCCCGCCGAAACGACACCTGCCCGCCCATGAAGACACCCACCCTCGCTGTGCCCGCTCTGGCCAAGGCCTGGCAGCGCCTGTCGCCTGCCGACCGTCGGCGCGTGCCGCTGGTGCTGGCGATCGCCTTTCTCACCGCAGCGCTCCTGATGCACGCGCTGGTGACGCTGCCGGCACACGGCAAGGCGGCACAGGACCTGACACGGGCGCGCGGCCGTGCGCAGCAGATGAAGGCCGCCCCGAAGGCGGCGCCGCCGCGCTGGACCGGGCGCTCGCCCGCCGTCCTGGCCAAGGAGGTGGCGGGCCTGCAGGCTGAGCTGGACCGCCAGCGCGCGCGCAGCGCCGAGCTGCAGCCGCACTTCGCACCGCTGGACGACCTGGACGCGAACCGCCGCCTGCAAGAAGCGCTGGCCCGGCTGGCAGACGACAGCGGCCTGGACATCGAACTGCTGGAGACGCGCGGCCTGAACAAGGAGGAGCGCAGCGTCGCCCCGACGGCACAGCGCCTGGCGCAGCTGGCCAAGGCCAACCCCTATCAGCGCCCGCTGGTGCGGCTGCAGGCACGCGCCAGCTACCGCGCCCTGATGCGCTTCCTGGCCGGCCTGCAAGACCTGCCCTACGTGGCGTCTCCGGTCTGGCTGTCGCTGCAGGCACAGATCGACCCGCCCGCCAGCGGCCGCGCCCGCCTGCAGTGGCTGCAGGTCACGATGGACTTGACGCTGTGAGCCCGGATTCACCCTCGCGCGGGCCCGAGGCCCGGCGCTTCGACGCCCTGCTGACACGGCTGCTGGCACACCAGGCCTCGGACCTGCACCTGGCCAGCGACGTGCAGCCGATGGCGCGCGTGCACGGCGAACTGGTCCCGCTCGACCCCGAGCCCTGGCCGCAGACCCGGCTGCAGGCGCTGCAGGACGCGCTGGCGCAGCAGGAAGGCCGGCAGGCCGAACTGCTGGCCCACGGCGGCCTGGACCTGGGATACGACCTGGACGGCGAACGATTCCGCGTCAACCTGCTGCGCAGCCTGGGCCGTCCGGCCCTGGTGGCGCGCCACCTGGACGGGCGCTTCCGCTCCTTCCGCGAGCTCGGGCTGCCCGAGGTCTTCGCGCGCCTGGCCGACGTGCCCGACGGCCTGGTGCTGGTCACAGGCGCCACCGGGGCCGGCAAGAGCACCTCGCTGGCGGCGCTGGTGCACGAGATCAACCGCTGCCACGCGCGCCACATCCTGACCATCGAGGACCCGGTGGAATTCGTGCACCAGCCGCTGCGCTCGCACGTCACGCACCGTGGCCTGCACCTGGACTTCCCCGATTTCGCGAGCGCGGTGCGCGCCGCCCTGCGCCAGGACCCGGACGTGATCCTGATCGGCGAGATGCGCGACCTGGAAACGATGCGCGCCGCCCTCACCGCGGCCGAGACCGGCCACCTGGTGCTGGGCACGCTGCACACCGCCGACACCGTGGGCACGGTCGAGCGGGTGGTCGGCGGCTTCCCCGGCGACGAGCAGGCGACCGTGCGCCACCGCCTCGCCCACTGCCTGCGCGCGGTGGTCTCGCAGCGCCTGGTGCCGCGCAGCGACGGCGGCGGCCGCACCGCGCTGGCCGAGGTCCTGATTGTCAACAACGCGGTGTCCAACCTGATCGCCACCGGACGCAGCAAGCAGATCGCCTCCATGATCGAGAACGGCTGCGAGACAGGCATGCAGACCTTCGACCACTCGCTGGCCGCCGCCGTCGGCAGCGGCCGGCTGTCGCTGCCGCAGGCGCGCCGCCTCGCCAGCGACCAGCCGCGCCTGACGCGACTGCTGGAGCTGGCCGGCGTCAGCACCGCAAGCGACACCCCGCGCGCCCACCGGAGCCCGCATGGCGGTCGCTGAAGCCACCCTCATCAACGCCGGCATCCAGGCCGGCCTGGTCGACGCCGCCACCGTGTCGCGCCTGCGCCCGCTGGCACGCAGCCAGCGCTGCTCGCTGCTGGAGGCCCTGGGGCGCGAGCTGCGGCTGCCGCCGGCGGCGTTCTGGCAGGCGCTGGCGCGACTGCGCGGACTGGCCTGGGCCGAGCTGTCGCGCCTGTCGGTGGCGCAAGCGCATCTGCAGCGGCTGCCCGCGGCGCTGCTGCACAAGCACGCCATGCTTGCGATGCGCAGCGACAGCGGCGCCGAATGGCTGGTGGTCACCGACCCCGACGACCGCCTGGGGCCGCAGGCCTGCGCGCGCCTGCTGGGCCAGGAGCTGCCGCTGGCGCTGGCCGAACCCGAGGCCATGGCGGCCTTGCTGCAGCGCGAGACCGGGCGCGCACCCGCCGGCGCCGCGCGTGCCGTCGACGAGGACGCCACCGGCCTGTTCGACCGCCTGCTGAAAGAGGCCTTGCTGCGCCGCGCCACCGACATCCACCTCGAAGCCGACGAGGCCGGTCACCCGGTGCGGCTGCGCGTGGACGGCGTGCTGCAGGACTGGGGCATGCCGCTCGCGCGCAAGCTGGGCGAGGCCCTGGTCTCGCGCATCAAGGTGCTGGCGGGAATGGACATCTCGGAGTCGCGCTCGCCGCAGGACGGTGCGCTGAAGTTCGCGGCTCCCGGCTGGGAAGGCAGCGCGGTGGACCTGCGTGTGGCCTCCATGCCCACCCTGCACGGCGAGCGGCTGACGCTGCGCCTGCTCGGCGCCGGCAGCGGCAGCGCCTTGACGCTGGGCGCGCTGGGCATGCCGGCGCAGGTGCTGCAGCCGCTGCGCGCCATCCTCGATCGACCGCACGGCATCCTGTTCGTCACCGGCCCCACCGGCTCGGGCAAGAGCACCACGCTGTACGCGGCGCTGCGCGAGCTGGATTGCCGGCGCCTGAACATCCTCACCGTCGAGGACCCGGTGGAGCAGCAGATCGCCGGCATCTCGCAGGTCGGCGTCGGCCTCAAGGTCGGCTTCGGCGACGCCCTGCGCGCCTTCCTGCGCCACGACCCCGACATCATCCTGGTCGGCGAGGTGCGCGACTTCGACACCGCCGACACCGCGCTGAAGGCGGCCGCCACCGGCCACCTGGTGCTCTCCACCCTGCACACCAACTCGGCCGCCGGTGCGCTCACGCGGCTCGTCAACCTCGGCTGCGAGCGCTACCTGATCGCCGACACCCTGGCCGGCGTGCTGGCGCAGCGCCTGGTGCGGCGCCTGTGCGAACGCTGCGCGCTGCCGGCCGACCCCACGCCCGCCCTGTGCGCCGCACTCGGCCTGCCGGGCTCGACCAGCCGCTGGCCGGACGGGATCTCGCCGCGCCGGGCATGCGGCTGCCCGCACTGCCTGGACACCGGATTCCGCGGCCGGGTCGGCGTCTACGAGGCCTTGTGGGTCGACCCCGAACTGGCCGACGCACTGGCCGCCGGCGCCTCCGAGCGCGACCTGGTGCGCCTGGCGCAGCGCCGCGGCAGCCTGCACGCGCTGGCCGAGGACGCGCGCGCCAAGCTCGCCGCCGGCCTGACCACCCTGGACGAAGTGCGGCCGCACCTGGGCCGCGCCGACGCGACGATGGAGACCGCTTCGACATGAGTCTGTTCAGCTACCTGGCGCTGGACGCCCACGGCGTGGAGACGCGCGGCTCGCTGGAGGCGCACGACCAGCGCGAGGCGCGCGCGGCCTTGCGCAGCCAGCGCCTGCGCCCGGTGCTGCTGGTGCTGGGCGAGCTGCCGCAGGCGCAGACGCTGCGCGAGCGGCTGGCGCTGGGGCTGCAGCCGCTGCTGCCGCGCAGCTGGCTGCCGGTGCGTCGCAGCGACCTCGGGACCCTGTTCCGCCAGCTGGCCCTGATGCTGCGCGCTGGCCACGCGCTGGTGCAGGCGCTGGACACGGCGGCACGGCTGAGCGTCAAGCACCGCATGCGCGAGCTGGTGCAGGAGCTGGCGCGCGCGCTGCGCGGCGGGCAGTCGCTGTCGCAGGCCATGGCCGGCGTCGGCCGGCCTGTGGACACCCTGGTCGTGCAGCTGGTGGCGAGCGCCGAGGCGGCGGGCGAGCTCGACCTCGTGTTCGAGCAGCTCGCCGACGACCTGGACCGCAAGCGCGAACTGACGCGTCAGCTCGTGAACACCATGATGTACCCGCTGATCGTGCTCGTGATGGCGATCGGCGTCTTCGCCTTCCTGGCGGTCTCGGTGATCCCGCGCTTTGCCAGCTTCGTGCAGGCGCGCGGACGCGGCGTGCCGCCCGAGGCTCAGCTGCTGCTGGACCTGGCGTCCTGGGTCGAGCGCTGGGGGCTGGCACTGGCGGTCGCCCTGCTGGGACTGCTGCTGGCGCTGGTGCTGCTGCGCCGGCTCGCCGCAGCGCGGCGCGTGATGGACCGGCTGGCGCTGGCCACCCCGCTCGTGGGCGGCCTGCTGCGCGACGCCGGCATGACGCGCCTGAGCTGGACCATGGGCATGCTGGTGCGCAGCGGCACCACCGCGCTGGAGAGCCTGCGCGTGGCGCGCCGGGTGGTCGGCAACTCGGTTTACGTGGCGGCGCTGGAGGAGGCCGAACACCGGCTCCTGGCCGGGCGCAGCCTGGCGAAGGCGCTGGAGCAGGGATCGATGCCGCTGCTGCTGCGCCACATGGTGGCGGTCGGCGAGGGCACGGGCCAGCTCGACGCCGTGCTCGACGCGGTGGCCGAGCACTTCCGCAAGAGCCTGCAGGCGCGCATCAAGCTCGTGACCTCGCTCGTCGAGCCGGCGCTGCTGCTGCTGGTCGGCGCTGTCGTCGGCTCGGTCTACTACACCTTCTTCAAGACCCTGATGTCTGCCGGCGGGAGGGCTGCCTGATGCCGCGGCGATCGAAGTCCGCCCTGCTGCTGTGGCTGTTGCTGTGGGTGGTGCCGGCGCTGGCCGCGGCGCAGGACCTGCAGGCGCTGCAGCGCCAGCCCGGCGTGCCTGAGGCGATGGGCCAGGACCTGCAGACGCTGTCGGGCTACTACGGCCAGGTGGCACGCCGCGCAGGCGCACCCGCCGCCAGCGAGCGCGACCCCTTCCAGGTGACGCCCGACCTGCGCCGGCGCCCGCGCGACCCCGCCGGCCAGCTGCTGGCCGCCTCCGTGCCCGGCGAAGACTGGCGGCTGCAAGGCCTGCTGCTGGGCGCCGAGCCGCTGGCGGTGCTGGTGCGCGGCGCCGCGGCCGATGCGCCGCGCGGCGCGCCGCCGGCACGCCGGATCGTGCGCGTGGGCGAGAGCCTGGACATGCCCGACGGCCGCAGCTGGCAGGTGATCGCGATCGACCGCCAGGGCGTGCTGGTGCGCGGCGACGGCGTCGAGCTGGACACCCTGAGAATCCGATGAGAACGAGCAAGCTGCCGCGTCCGCAGGGCGCGCACCGTCCCGGCACGCCCACGGCGGCGCTGCTGTACGCACTGGCCTTTCTGACCGGCGCGCCGCCGGCCGCCGCCGACGGCGACCCCGGGGCCACGCCCGCCCCGCGCACCGCGCCAGCAGCCGGCACCGCGCCCGCAACCGGCCGCACCGCAGCGCCGGCGCGCGCCGCCCCCGCGACAACTCCCGCGACAGCTCCCGCCGCTGCGCCCCGCGCCGGGCTGGACGCCGCGCTGACGCTGGACCTGCGTCAGGCCAGCGTCCTGACCGCGCTGCGGCTGATCTCCGAGGTGTCGGGGCTGAACCTGGTGGCCACGCGCGCCGCCGCCGAGCGCGAGCTGACGCTGTACCTGAGCGACACCACCGCCGGCCAGGCGCTGGACGCGGTGACGCGCAGCGCCGGCCTGTGGGTGCTGTGGCGCGAGCAAAGCCGCGCCCACATGGTGCTGACGGCCGAGGAGTACCAGCGCGAGTTGACCGTGTTCGGCGAGGAGCGCACCGAGGTCATGCACCTGCGCCACCACAACGTCGTGGCCGCGGCGCACAGCCTGCGCGCCCTGTTCGGCCACCGGGTGCGACTGCAGGCGCCGGCCGAGGAGTCATTGGGCGAGACGCTGAAGGTCAGCGACCTGCGCCGCGCCAGCGGCTCGCGCCCGGGCGCCGCCAGCACCCCGACTGCCGGCGCGCTGGCGGACGCCGCGAGCGGGCTCGTGCGCGAGCAGCGCGGCGGCCTGCGCAGTGGCGGCGACACCGAAGCCGCGCAGGTCGGTGCCGCCGCCGCCAGCCGCGGCGCGAGCGCGGGCCAGACCGAGGCCGCCCAGCAAGGCCAGGAGGCGCCGGTCTACGTCACCTACAACCGGCTGCACAACCTGCTGATCGTGCGCAGCGGCGACGCCCGCGCCCTGCAGGCGATCGCCGAGCTGGTGCGGCGCATCGACCTGCCGGCACGCCAGGTGCTGCTGGAGATGCGCATCATCCAGGTGCGGCTGGACGACGACTACCGGCGCGCCTTCGACCTCGACTTCTTCAGCAATGCCGCCGCCAGCGGGGTGGCCACCAGCGCCACCGGGCAGCCGCTGAACCCGCTCACCGGCTCGCAGCTCGTGATCGACCCCGTGACCGGCGCCGTCACCGCGCCGCGGGTGGCGGGTTCGCTGGGCAATTTCGACCTCCTGGACCGCAGCTCCGGCATCTTCCAGCTCCTGCACAAGCGCATCCGGCTGCGCCTGCAGCTGCTGGAGGAGCAGGGCCGGGTGCAGACCCTGGCCAAGCCGCTGCTGCTGGCCTCGAACAACGAGCCGGCGCGGCTGTTCATCGGCGAGGAGGTGGTGCTGACCACCGGCGCCTCGGCCCAGACCACCACCGGCACCACCGGCGCCACCAACACCGTGGTCACCGCCGAGACCGAGCGCCGCAACATCGGCACCACCCTGGTCATCCACCCGCGCATCAACGACGACCGCAGCGTCACCCTCACCATCGACCAGGAGAGCTCGGAGCGCGTGGTCGGCGGCACCTCGATCCCGCTGGCCACCGGCCGCGTCGGCGACGGCGTCGTGCAGTACCCGATAGACACCGTCAACACCGCCAGCGTGCAGGCGGTGGCGATGGCGCAGGACGGGCTGACGATCGCCGTCGGCGGCCTGATCAAGGTCGGGAAGACCGACGCCGACACCGCGGTGCCCGGCCTGTCGGCGGTGCCCCTGTTCGGCGAGCTGTTCAAGAGCAAGAAGCGCGTCGCCCAGCGCAGCGAGCTGGTGCTGGTGATCACCCCGCATGTGCTGGAGACGGCCGAGGAGGCGCAGCAGGCCTCGCGCCGGCTCAGCCAGCCCACCATCGAAGCCGCTGCGGCCACCGTCGGTGCCGCAGCACAGCAGCAGACCAGCGGCGACCCCGGCACCCCGGGCCAGCCGGATCGAGCGCCTGCGAAATGAGGAGTCGTCACACGCTGCCTGGCGTCGCCAGCACTGAAGCGATGGCCGGGCGCAAGGACGAAGCCGGCGTCCTGGTCTGGCGCACCGGCACCACCACGCAGGCGCTGGCACGCGCCCTGCTCACCTGCCTGGCCCTGCTGGTCAGCACGGGCCTGCTGCTGTGGTGGGGCGGCGGCCACGGCAACTGGCGCCAGTGGCTGCTGCTCGTGCACCTGGCCACCGGCGTGCTCAGCCTGGGCTTCGCCCTGCCCTTCGTGCTCGTGCACCTGCGCGACGGACGCGAACCCTGGCACGCCCTGCTGCAGCCCTGGAAGGTGTGGGCGGCAGCCCGGCGCCGGCGCGGCATCCACACCAAGCGCCTGGCCGGGCACGCCCTCCTGTGGTCTTTGCTGCTGGTGGTGGGCAGCGGGCTGGCCATCGCCTGGCCGGGGCTGACGGTGCTCGCCGGATCGCCCTCGACCTGGCCCTACGGCAGCCTGGACGCGCTCCTGCTGCCGCATCGCCTGCTCACCCTGCCGCTGCTGGCCCTGCTGCTGTGGCATTTGCGACGCTGGTGGCGACGCAGCAGCCTGACGCTGGTCGCGGCCACGGCCGCTGCACTCGCCGGTGCCCTGCTGCCGGCGCCGCCACCGCTGCCGGTCGACCCCGGGCGCGACATGCCGCTGTACGCGCTGCCCTTCGGCGCCGACCCCTTCGCGCCCGGCGAATGGCGCACCCCCGGCCAGAAGCTGGTGAACTGGCGCGCCGTGCCGCCGGCCGCCAGCTGCGGCAGCTGCCATCGGCGCGAGTTCATGGAGTGGAGCACCTCGCTGCATGCGGTGTCCGACCGCGACCTGCTGTACGACGCCGCGGTGCAGGCCAACGTCGGCGCCACCCGCGCCGCCGCCAGCCACGGCGACGAGAAGGGGCGCTGGTGCGAGTCCTGCCACAACCCGCTGGGCACCCTCACCGGCGCCGTCACGCCGCTGAACAGCGTGCAGGAAACCGCGGCGCTCGAAGAAGGCGTGAGCTGCATCGTCTGCCACACCGCCAGCCACCCCGAGCCGCTGGCGGGCAACGGCGCGCTGCAGTCCAACATCGACCACGTGCAGCACATGCGCCACCCGGCGCTGCTGGCGGCGGCACCGTCGCGCCACGCGCGCGACATGCAGGCCGCGCGCAGCGCCCCGCACATGCGTGCCAGCGGCCTGTGCGGCGCCTGCCACACCGAGATCCGCACCAGCGTCGTGAGCGGCCAGACGCCGCTGCACTTCCAGGACAGCTACGACGAGTGGCGGCGCTCGGACTACGCCCGCCAGGGCATCGAGTGCCAGAACTGCCACATGGCACAGGACCCGGCGGCCTACATCGAGGCCTTGCGGCGCGGCGAGCGCCCGCGCGTGCGGGTGTCGCACCGCCTGCCCGGCGCCAACCACCTGCTGACCGACCCCGATCTGCCGGGCGACCTGCTGCGCAGCCTGCGCGGCGGCCAGCCGCCCGGCCTGAACCGGATGTTCGGTGCCGACGAGTACCGGACCGAGCTGCGACGCACGCGCGACCAGGCGCTGGGCCTGCTGCGCGCGGCGGCCGAGCTGAAGCTGCAGTGGGTGGGCGGTGCCGGCCGCCAGCCGGCGCTGCGCGTGACGGTGGCCAACGTCGGCGCCGGCCACGCCCTGCCCACCGGTCCGCTGGACCAGCGCCACATGTGGCTGGAGGTCGAGGTCAGCGATGCCGACGGCCGCACGCTGCTGCACAGCGGCCGCTTCGACGCCCGGCGCGGCACGGTCGCCCCCGACGCCGCGATCTGGACCAAGCTGATGCACGACGACCAGGGACGGCTGGACCGGCGCCACCTGCTGTTCGACGTCGATCGCCTGAGCTACCCGCGCAAGCCAATCCAGGCCGGGCAGTCGCAGCAGCTGGACTACCCGCTGCCGGCAGCGACACCGATCACGGCGCCGCTGCAGGCGCGCGTGCGGCTGTGGTACCGGCTCGCCCACCAGGAGCTGCTGCTCAACATCGAGGCCACCGGCGCCACGCCACCGGCGGTGGTGGTGCCGCCGGTGCTGATGCGCGAGGCCACGCTGGGGCCGGCTACCGCCGGCAGCGGAGCGGCGTCTTGAGCACGCACGCTGCGCCGCCAGGCGCCCGCCTGCTGCCGGCACTGGGCTGGCTGCTGCCGCTGGCGGTCGCCCTGCTGGCCGCGTGCTGGCTGGTCCAGGGCGTGCCCAGCGCCCTGCAGCAACAGCAGTCGCGCGCCAGGGACGACATCCGTGCCCTGCTCTCGGCGCTGCTGATCGCACGCGAGCCGGGTGCAGCGCTGCCGTCCAGCGTGCCCGGGCTGCAGGCGCTGGTCGACGAGGGCACGCTGCCGGCGCTGCCGAACGACCCCTGGGGCCGCCCCTATGTCTACCGGCATCCCGGCCTGGACCACGACTTCGAACTCTTCTCGCTCGGCCCGGACGGCCGCGAGAGCGGCGACGACATCGTGCACTGGAACCTCTATGGCGGGCGCCAGCCACCGTGAATCAGGTCCAGCCACAGCCCGTGGCAGCCCCGCCGCCACCCCACCAAGCTTGAAGAAGAACACCGTGAACCATCCCCTGCCTCCCGCCGCCGTGCAGGCGCAGACCGCGCTCCCGATCAACCCCGAAGCGCTCGCCGCCGCCGTGTCGGCGGTCGTGCTCGACAAACCGCTGGCGGTGCGCCTGGCGCTGACCTGCATCCTCGCGCGCGGCCACCTGCTGATCGAGGACCAGCCGGGGCTCGGCAAGACCTTGCTCGCGCAGACCCTGGCCGCGGTCCTCGGGCTCGGTTTCAAGCGCGTCCAGTTCACGAGCGACCTGCTGCCCGCCGACGTCACCGGCGGCGGCGTCTGGGACCGCGAGCGCAGCGAGTTCCGTTTCGTGCCCGGCCCGGTGTTCGCCGAGCTGCTGCTGGCCGACGAGATCAACCGCAGCACCCCCAAGACCCAGAGCGCGCTGCTGGAGGCGATGGAAGAACGCCAGGTCTCGGTGGACGGCGTCAGCCACCCGCTGCCGCAGGCCTTCTTCGTCATCGCCACCCAGAACCCGCTGGACAGCCAAGGCACGCACCCGCTGCCGCAGGCGCAGCTCGACCGCTTCCTGATGCGCGTGCACCTCGGCTATCCGGGGCGGGCGGCCGAGCTGCAGCTGCTGGCCGAGGGCGACCGCCGCAGCCGGCTGGCAGCCCGGCCGGCGCTGCTGGACGCCAGCGCGCTGGCGGCGCTGCAGGCGCGCGCGGCGGCGGTCACCGCCTCGCCGGCGCTGCTGGACTACCTCTGGCGGCTGCTGGACCACACGCGCCAGGGCGGGCGCTTCGCCCAGGGCCTGTCGCCGCGCGCCGGGCTCGCGCTGCTCGCCGCCGCCCGCGCCTGGGCGCTGCTGGCCGGGCGCGAGCACCTGCTGCCGGCGGACCTGCAGGCGGTGTGGCCGGCCGTCGTCGGCCACCGGCTGCAAGACCCCGGTCGGCCGCCCGAGGTCGGCGCCGCCGCGGTCGCCGCCGTGCTGGAGGCGGTACCGGTGGTGGCCGCACTGGATCGCCCATGACGCGTGCCGTCCGCGCACCGCGACTGCGCCCGACCGCCAGCGGCTGCGGCCTGCTGGGGCTGACGCTGGTGCTGTTCCTGATGGCCATCAACGAGGGCAACAACCTCTTGTACGCGCTGGCCTTCCTGATCCTGGCGCTGAACGCGGCGAACGCCCTCCTCGGCTGCTGGAACCTGTACGGACTGCGCGCGACCGTCGCCACCTCGGCCCCCACGGTGGCGGGCGAGGACGGCCTGATCCGGCTGCGCCTGGACCCCGGTGGACGCGCACGCCACGCGCTGCAGATCACGCCGCTGGAGGGCGCAGACGCAGCCCCGGCCCCGGCCCCGATATCGGCTTGCAGCCACGACCTGACCACGCCCGGCCCCGCGCTGCTGGACGTCGCCTGGCACGCGCCGCGGCGCGGCTGGCAGCGGGCACACGGACTGCGCCTGTGCAGCCACTACCCGCTGGGCCTGGCCCGGGTCTGGCTGGACCAGGACTGCGAGCTGCGCCGCCTGGTCTGGCCGCGTCCGCTGGCCGGCGCCGACGCCGCTGCACCCCAGGCCAGCGGCGGCGGGCGCGAGGCGGCGCACAGCTTCAGCGGCCTGAGCCCCTGGCGCAGCGGCGACTCGGCGCGCCGCCTGGCCTGGCGCACGCTGGCACGCGGCGGGCCGCCGCAGGTCAAGCGCTTCGACGGCGAGCAAGGCGAACCTGCCCTGCTGCTGCGCTGGCAGGACGAAACGGGCGACGACGAGCGGCGGCTGCAGGCGCTGGCGCGGCGCCTGCTGGACGCCCACGCCAGCGGCCGCGACTGGATCCTGCAACTGCCTGGCGAGCGCACGCCGCGCCTGGCCCTGCAAGGCGCAGCCGCCCTGCAGGCCGACATGCAGCGCCTCGCCCTGCACGCACGGGTCCCCGCATGAAGCTGGGCTTGCGCTGGCCGCGCCGCCGCTCCGTCGATGCCCGCGAACAGGCGGCGACGCAGCAGGCCCAGCCCTGGATCGCCGCCGCCCTGGCGCTTGCGCTGGGCACCGCGCTCGGGGTCGTGCCGCCCTGGTGCTCGGCCGCCGTGCTGGCGCTGATCGCGCTCAAGGCGCTCGCCTGGCGGCGGCGCTGGCGCCTTGGGCAGCGCGTGCTTGTGCCGCTGGCGGTGCTGGCGCTGGGCGGCTGGTGGCTGGGCTTCGAGCGCCACGCCAGCGGACCGGCGGTGACGGCCTTCTTCGCCCTCGCGCTGGCGCTCAAGTGGCTGGAGGCCGATCCCGCGCGCGGCCGGCGCGACGCCTTGCTGCTGCTGTGGGCCTCCTGCGTGCTGGCGGCGCTGGGCGCGATCCACCAGCTCGCGCTGCTGAGCCTGGCGCTGCTCGTCGGCCATGCCCTGGTGCTGGCGACGGCGCTCGCCGCGCTGCACGGCCAGCGGCGAGCGCTGCGCCTGGGCGCACGGCTGCTGGCGCTCGCGCTGCCGCTGGCGGCGGCGCTGTTCGTGTTCAGCCCGCGCATCCCCGGGCCTTTGTGGGACTTCGGCCTTGCCCTCGGTCTGCCGATCGCCTCCAGCGCGCCACGCAGCCAGGGCCTGGGCAGCCGCGACAGCCTGCAGCCGGGCCAGGCCGACAGCGGCACCCTGGAGGACGGCACCATGCTGGTAGCGCAGTTCGAGGGCTACCAGCCGGCGGCTGCCGAGCTGTACTGGCGCGGTCCGGTGTTCTGGGACTTCGACGGCCAGCGCTGGACACCCGGGCCGGGCTGGGAGAGCCGCTCGCAGCGCATGGCGCGCGGCTACCGGCGCGCCGCCGACTGGGGCGCGAGCTTCGAGCCGCGCGGCCAGCCGCTGCACTACCGCCTGCGCGTGGCGGGCCATGGCGGGCCCTGGCTGTACGCCCTGGACCTGCCGGCCCGGCTGCCCGCGGAGTCCTACCTGACGCACGACGGCCAGCTGCTGTCGATGACGCCGCTGCGCGAGGAAACGCACTACGCCGGCTCCGCCTGGCGCGACTGGCGATCGCTGGCACGCCTGAACGATGCCGAACGCCAGCAGGCCCTGGCCCTGCCCATCCCCCAGTTGCCGCGCATCGCCGCGCTCGGCCGGCAGATCGCGCAGCGCCGCCCGGATGCCGCCGGCCGCATCGAGGAAGTGCTGGCGCTGTTCGACCCGGCGCATTTCCGCCTCGACCCCAAAGCCCCTTCAGCCGCCGGTGCCCAGGCCTACGAGGACTTTCTGTTCGGCCCGCGTGCCGGCGGCCCGGAGCGCTTTGCCGCCAGTGCGGTGCTGCTGCTGCGCGCCGCCGGCGTGCCCGCACGCCTGGTCACCGGTTTCCGCGGCGGTCGGCTGATGGGCAGCTCGGGCTACGTGCTGGTCAAACAGTCGCACGCCCACGCCTGGGTCGAAGCCTGGGAAGAGGCGCAGGGCTGGCGGCGCCTGGACCCGGTGGACCGGGTGCGGGCACCGACGAGCGCCCGCCGCAGCGCCCAGCCCGCCGCGGCCGCCGCGGCTTCCCAGCCCGCGCCAGCGACCGCCGCGCCCGCCGCCGCCGAGGTTTCGGCCAGCCCGTGGTGGCAGGCCATGGACGGCTGGGTGCTGCGCTACGACGCCGCGCGCCGGACCACCTTGCTCGAGGGCCTGGCGGCGGCCGGCCACGGTGCGCTGCGGCCGGTCCTGCTGGCGGTGCTGGTCGCCGCGGTGCTGGGGCTGCCGGCGCTGGCCTGGCGGGCGCGCCGCCCGGGCCATGGCACCGACCCGCTGGCCAGCGCCTGGAAGGAACTGAGCCTGCGCCTGCAGGCCATGGGCCTGGCGCTGCCGCCCGGGCGCTGCCCGTCCGAGCTGGCGCCGGAACTCGCCGCCCGCAGCGAGCCCTGGGCAGCGACGGCGGCGGCGCTGGTCCGGGACTGGCTGGCACTGCGCTACCAGCCCAGCGCCCCGGGGCGGGCCGAACAGCTCGCCCTGCTGCGCCGCATGCGGCGTTTCCAACCACAGTCCTTCCGCAGCGACGCCGATTGAAGCCTCTGCGCTCGCCCGTCAACTCCATGACCCCATGACCCCATGACCCCATGACCTCTACGCCGCCCAAACCCGGCCCCGCCTGGCTGCGACGCCTGCCGGCGCTGTGCGCCCTGATGCCCTTGCTGCTGGCGTTGATCTGCACCCCCATCGGCGCTGCCGCCCTGCTGCCCGCGCAGGCGCTGGACATCCTGCTGCAGGAGGGCGACGCGGTGGTGGCCGACTACCGCGCCGACGCTGCGGGCAGCGAACGCAGCGCGAGCCAGTTCTCGCGCCTGTACTTCGACGTCTTCGAGGGCGCCGGGCTGGAACTGAGCCTGGGGGCACAGGACCGCGCAGGCGTGACCCGCATCGAGCACGGCTTTGCACAGTGCATCCGGCTCGCGCTGGAGCGCCACCCGCCCGCCGCCCTGCACGCCAGCTGGCAGGGCCTGCGCGCCGAGCTGCAGGCGGCGCGGCCGCTGATCGAGCAGGCGCAATCGCGCCAGGGCGCGCAGGCGTTCTGGCAGTCGCTGCTGATCGTGGCCCGCGAAGGCGGGGAGGCCATCTTGCTGGTCGCGGCGCTGGCCGCCTTCTTGCAGCGCAGCGGGCAGGCGCACCGGCGCCGCTGGCTGTGGAGTGGTGTGGCCGGCGGCGTACTGCTGAGCGCGCTGCTGGCCTGGCTGGTCTCGGGCCTGCTGGCAGCCGCCGGCTCGCTGCGCGGCCTGCTGCTGGGTGCGATGGTGCTGCTGGCCGCGCTGATGACGGCGCAGATGGCCGCCTGGCTGTACGCGCGCCGCAGCGCCGAACGCTGGAACCGCGCCCTGCAGGCGCACATGGCGGGCGCGGTCGACCTCACGCCGTGGCTGGTCGCCGGCGTGGCCCTGATCGCGGTGCTGCGCGAAGGCGCCGAGACCATGCTCTTCTTCCAGGCCCTGATCGGGTCGGCGCCCGGGCAGACGCCAGCCCTGCTGGGCGGTGCGGCGGCGGCGGTCGCCCTGCTCGCCCTGCTGTTCACGGCGATCCAGCTCGTCGGCCGCAGGCTGCCGCTGACGCTGTTCTTCGCCGGCACCGCCAGCCTGCTGCTGCTGATGTCGGTGGTGCTGGCGGGCAAGGGCGTGCTGCAGATGCAGCTCGCCGGGGCCCTGCCCACCCACCCCTGGGCCTGGCTGCCCACCGTCGACTGGCTGGGCCTGCATCCCAGCCGCGAAGGCGTGCTGGCGCAGGCCGGCCTGCTGACGGCGGCCGCCCTGCTGGCGCTGCGTCCGAGCCGCTGATCCGGGCCGGGCCGCCGGCACGACCGTGCGCCGGCAAGCCGCGTGACGCAGTGCCGACAAGCGCCGCGCGATTCGTGACAAGCGGTTAACCGGCGGTGCTATGCCCCGCTTTTCGGCACAAGCTCAGGCTTTTGCCCGCCTAAGCTCACGCCCCGTGGGATTGCACGCCAAGAAGGACCCGGACGCCGGGCGCGACTCCGAGTTCGCCGCCACGGTGGTATCGTTGCCGCCATCGCTGGACGGCAGTTGGCCCGTGCCCGCCCCCGCGCTGGAGGCGGTGAGCGAGCCGCCGCCGAACGACGACCTGGCGGCCGCCCCGACGCTGGACCACATCGGACGCTATGCGCTCAAGCGCCAGCTCGGCGCCGGTGGCCTGGGCTGCGTGCACGAAGCCTGGGACCCGCTGCTGTCGCGCACGGTGGCGGTGAAGACACTGCAGTTCAATGTCGGCGCCAGCGAGAGGCTGGCGCTGGACCGCCTGTTCCTCGCCGAGGCGCGTGCGGTGGCGGGCCTGAGCCACTCGCACATCGTCACCGTCTACGACGCCGGGCTGTCGGCGCACGGGGTCTACATCGCGATGGAGCGCCTGCGCGGGCGCGACCTGCGCCAGGCCCTGGCCGCCGGGTGGCGACCGACGCCGGCCCAGGCGGCGCAACTGGTGCGCCGCGTGGCCGACGCCCTGGCCTACGCCCACGGACGCGGCGTGGTGCACTGCGACATCAAGCCCGGCAACATCTTCCTCACCCGCAAGGACAGGCCGACGGTGCTGGACTTCGGCATCGCGCGCGTCGTCCACGGCGCGCAGGGCACACCCGGCAGCAGCTGGCCTTCGCCACTGGAAGGCCTGGTCGCCGGTTCGCCGCACTACCAGGCGCCGGAGCAGCTGCAAGGCGGCACCATAGACGGCCGCACCGACGTCTACGCGCTCGGCGTCGTGCTCTACGAGCTGCTGGCGGGGCGCAAGGCCTTTGCCGGCGACTCGCTGGAGCAGATCACGAACGCGGTGCTGCACCACAACCCGCCGCCGGCCGACGCGCTGCAGCCGCAGGTGCCCCCCGCCCTGGCCGCGGTGGCGGCCAAGGCAATGGCGCGCCAGCCGGCCGATCGCTACGACAGCGCAGCCGCCTTCTCGCAGGCGCTGCGGCCGTGGCAGGCGGCGCCGACGGACGCGGCCGCGCCTGCGGCTTCGGCCGGCACCACCGGCATGGCAGGCGGTTCGCGCCGCGGGCTGCTGCTGCGGCTGTCGGGCTTCGCGCTGGCGGCCGGCGCGCTGGGCGCAGCGGGCAGCACCTGGTGGCGGTCCGGCAAACACGGCGAAGCAGCCACGCCCGCCCCATCTGCAGGGCCTGCTCCCGCGTCCAGCGACGTCGCTCGCGCCGCTGCCGACACGTCGCCGGGCGCCGGTACCGGCGCCGGCAGCAGCGAAGTGGCGCCGCCCGCCTCGGCCGCCGACACCCCTGCTGGCGCGGTGGCGCAGCTGGCCGAAGCACCCGCCGCGCCCCCCGCCTCAGCACCTGCGGCAAAGAAGCCACGCCCCAGGAAGCCCGTCGCCGCGCCACAGGCACCGCCCACCGCCCCCGCCACCGGCACCCTGAGGCTGGCGATCAGCCCCTGGGGCGAGGTCGAGGTCGACGGCCGGCCCGCCGGCGTGACGCCGCCGCTGACCCGGCTCGACCTCAGCGCCGGCAGCCACCGCATCACGGTGCGCAACGGCGACTTCCCGCCCTTCAGCACCGAGGTCATGGTCGATCCCGACCAGGCCACCACCTTGCGCCACCGCTTCGGTTCATGAACCTCCGACCACTACGCCTTTCGACGGCAGCCGCGCTGGCGATGCTGCTCGCCGCCTGCGCCGCCCCGCCGCCGCCTGCCCCGCCGCCGCCGCCGCCGCCACCGCCCGTCGGGCTGGCCGAACTGATGGAACGCCCTGCCGAGCGCGCCCTGGTGGAAGGCATCCGCCTGTACGACTACGGCCAGTATCCGGGCGCAGAAGCGGCGCTGCAGCGCGCCCTCGCGGCCGGGCTGGTGAGCGCACGCGACCGCGCCAGCGCGCACAAGCTGCTGGCCTTCATCGCCTGCACCAGCGAGCGCGAGGCGCAGTGCGAGGCCGCATTCCGCGCCGCGCGCGAGGCCGATCAAGGCTTTGCCCTCAGCCGCGCCGAAGCCGGTCACCCGATGTGGGGCCCGGTCTGGAAGCGCGTCCTGGCGCCCTGAAGACCCCTTCGTCGCCCCACCAGCGGGCCCGCAGCGGCCCTGCTGCGGGACGCCGCCCTGGCTGCGGCTTGCATAATCCCGCCGCCGATGATTGAACGCCCTCCCTTCCGGCTGGCCGTGCGCGTGTACTGGGAAGACACCGACGCCGGCGGCATCGTCTACTACGCCAACTACCTCAAGTTCTTCGAGCGTGCGCGCACCGAATGGCTGCGCACGCTGGGCGTGCAGCAGCAGGCCATGCGCGAGACGCTGGGGCTGGTGTTCGTCGTCAGCGAGCTGCAGCTGCGCCTGCTGCGCCCGAGCCGGCTGGACGACCTGCTCGAGGTCGGCGCCGAGCTGCGCGAGGCCGGCCAGGCCTCGATGCGGCTGGGCCAGCAGGTCTGGCGCGGCGCCGAGCTCGTGGCCGAGGCCGAGGTCCGCATCGGCTGCGTGGACGCCGCCAGCCTGCGCCCGCGACGCATCCCTTCCACCCTCTTGCAAGCGCTTCGTCCATGAATTCCGACATGTCCATCCTCTCGCTGGTGACGCAGGCCAGCTTCGTCGTCCAGCTCGTGATGGCGGGGCTGCTGCTGGTGTCGCTGGCGAGCTGGACGGTGATCTTCGGCAAGCTCTTCGGCCTCAAGCGCGTGCGCGGCGGCAACGACGACTTCGAGCGCGAGTTCTGGTCCGGCCGCAGCCTGACCGAGATGAGCACCGACATCGAGCGCCGCGTCGACGCCGCGCCGATGGCGCGCCTGTTCGCCAGCGGCATGCGCGAGTTCCTGAAGCTGCGCGAGCGCCGGCTGGACGGCCCGGCCCAGCTCGACGGCGCGCGACGCGCCATGCGCGCGAGCCTGCAGCGCGAGCTCGACACGGTGGAGAGCCACCTCAGCTTCCTCGCCTCGGTGGGCTCGGTGAGCCCCTACGTCGGTCTGTTCGGCACCGTCTGGGGGATCATGCACGCCTTCGTCGGCCTGTCCAACCTGCAGCAGGTGACGCTGGCCACGGTGGCGCCGGGCATCGCCGAGGCGCTGGTGGCGACCGCCATCGGCCTGTTCGCCGCCATCCCGGCGGTGGTGGCCTACAACCGCTTTGCGCGCGAGATCGACCGCATCGCGATCCAGATGGAAACCTTCGTCGACGAGTTCCTCAACATCCTGCAGCGCAACGCCGCCACCCCGGCGGCGCCGGCACGCTGAGCACACGATGCGCAGGCTCACATTCGCTGCCCCGCGCGCTCGACGCCTGCGGGCGCAAGGGCGGCACTGATGCCCGGCGTCGCCTCGCGTGGCCGCGGCCGGCGCACGATCAACGAGATCAACATGGTCCCGTTCATCGACGTCATGCTGGTGCTGCTCATCATCTTCATGGTCACCGCGCCGCTCATCACCACCGGCGTCGTCGAGCTGCCCAGCGTCGGCCGCGCCAAGCAGGCCGAGACGCGCGTGATCGAGGTCATCGTCGGCCTGGACGAGCAGCTGCGGCTGCGCACCCGCGGCGAGGAGACCGACAAGGACAGCCCGGTCACGCTGGCGCGGCTGGCGGGGGCGGTGCGCCAGCGACAGGGTGGCAACGCGCAGATGCCGGTCGTCATCAGCGCCGACCGCAACGTCAAGTACGACGCCGTCGTGCGCGTGATGGACAGCCTGCAGCGCGCCGGCGTGCAGCGGGTGGGGCTGTCGGTGCAGCAGGGGCGCTGAGACCGTGTCCGCTGTAGACATGTCGCGCGCCCATCCGGCGCGGCCTGCGCGCCCCAGGGTCGGCCGGTGAACGCGGCAGCGAGCCGCGATGCGCTGCAGCCACGCCAGGCGAGCGGCCTGCTGCCGGGCGCCGGACTCTCGTTGCTGGTGCACGTGGCGCTCGTGGTGGCGATCGCGCTCGGCGTGAGCTGGCAGCGCCAGGCCCAGGTCGAGTTCAGCGCCGAGCTCTGGTCGGCCCTGCCCGAGGTGGCGGCGCCGCGCGCCGAGGCGCCGGCCGCGCAGCCGCAGCCCGCCGCGCCCGCGACGCCGCCGCAGCCTGCGCCCGCCCCCAAGCCCGCGCCGCCGCCGCCCGCGCACGCGGACGCCGAGATCGCGCTCGAGCGCGAGCGCAGCGCCGCGCGCGAACGCGCCGAGCAGGAAGCCCAGCGCAAGCGCGCCGCCGAGGCCAGACGCGCCGAGGAGGCCAAGAAGGCGGCCGATGCCAAGCGCGCCGCCGAGCAGGCCGAGCGCGACCTGAAGGACAAGCAGCGCGCCGAACAGAAGGCACAGGCCCAGGCTCAGGCTCAGGAAAAGGCGCAGGAGCAGGCGCGGCTGGACAAGCTGCGCCAGGACAACCTGAAGCGGCTGCAGGCGCAGGCGGGCGGCGGCAGCGGCGGCCCGAGCAGCCAGGGCCAGGCCGCGCGCGACGCCGCGCCCTCGCAGGCCTACGCCGGGCGCCTGATACGCCACATCAAGAGCCGGCTCGTGATGGCCGACATCGACCGCCTGCCGCCGACCCTGGAAGCGGTGGTGGAGGTGCGCGCCACCGCCAGCGGCACCGTGCTCTCACGCCGGCTCGTCAAGGCCAGCGGCAATGCGGCCTGGGACAACGCGGTGCTGCGCGCCGTCGACGGCGCCAGCCCGCTGCCGCGCGACGCCGACGGCCGGGTGCCGGGATCGATAGAGATCGTGTTCCGGCCCGGCGACTGAACGCACTGGTCTGGCGCCGCGCGGCGGGCGCGGCCGGGGCGCGTCAGTCCAGGCGGCCGGCGCTGCTGCCGAGATCCTCGCGCTGCGCCAGCGCCACCTCCAGCGCCAGGTGCACGCCGGCCGCGGCGCTGGCGGCATCCAGGTCGCCGCCCAGGTGCATGAAGCCGGCGCGTGCCACCGGCATCGCCATCAGGGCGTGGAAGACCTGGTTGCAGACGAAGGTGCCGGCGCTGTGCGAGACCTCGGCCTCGTGGCCCTGGGCGCGCAGCGCCGCCGCCATCGCCTTCACCGGCAGGCTGCTGAAGTAGGCCGGCGCGGCGCTCGCGTCCACCGGCTGGTCTATGGGCTGGGCACCGGCGTTGTCGGCGATGCGGGCGTCGATCAGGTTGATCGCCACCCGCTCGGGCTGGAAGCCGCGGCGCGAAGCCGCCAGACCCAGGCACAGCACCAGCGCCGGCTGCCAGCGGTCGACCAGGGCACGCAGCCGCAGCGGCGCCTGCGCGAACACGCAGGGCAGGACCGCGCCGTGCAGCGCGTGACCGGCGATGGTCTGGCCATCGAGCAGCCGCGCCGCGTCGCCGCTGACGTTGCTGGCGTCGCCGCCGAAGGGCTCGAAGCCGGTGACCAGCAGCGGCCTCATCGGTCCTGCCCCTCGGGGATGGCGCCGCAACCGCCACCGCCCGGGGTCTCGATGACGAAGACGTCGCCCTCGCCCATCTCGACCTGGGCGATGTGGCCCAGGGTCTCGCGCCGGCCGTCGGCTCGCTCGACGCGGTTGACGCCGCAGGCGCCGGGCGCGCCGCCGTCGATGCCGAAGGCCGGAATCCGGCGGCCGTTGCTCAGGATGCTGGCCGTCATCGGCGCCAGAAAACGGATCCGGCGCACGCCGCCGTCGCCGCCCTTCCAGCGCCCGGCGCCACCTGAGCCGGCGCGGATGGCGTAGCTCTGCAGCCGCACCGGGAAGCGGAATTCGAGCACTTCGGGGTCGGTGAGGCGCGAGTTGGTCATGTGGGTCTGAACCACCGAGCAGCCGTCAAAGCCACCAGCCACCGCGCCGCTGCCATCGGTCAGCCAGCCGGCGCCCGAGCCGCCGCTCACCGTCTCGTAGTACTGGTGGCTGGCATCGCCGAAGGTGAAGTTGTTCATCGTGCACTGGCCGGCGGCCATGACCCCGAGCGCGCCGTACAAGGCGTTGGTGACGCAGGTCGAGGTCTCGACGTTGCCCGCCACCACCGCCGCCGGTGGCCGCGGGTTGAGCATGCAGCCTTCGGGCACCACCACCTGCAGCGGCTTCAGGCAGCCGGCGTTGAGCGGGATGTCGTCGTCCACCAGGGTGCGGAAGACGTAGAGCACCGCCGCCATGGTGACCGCCTTCGGGGCGTTGAAGTTGTTCGGCAGCTGCTCGCAGGTGCCGCTGAAGTCGATCCTGGCGCTGCGCGCCGCCGCGTCCACCGTGAGCGCGACGACGATGCGCGCACCGTTGTCGAGCTCGAGCTCGAAGCGGCCGTCCTTCAGCGCCGTGATGACGCGGCGCACCGACTCCTCGGCGTTGTCCTGCACGTGCTGCATGTAGGCGGCCACGGTCTGGCGCCCGAACTGGTCCACCATGGCGCGCAGCTCCTGCACGCCCTTCTCGTTGGCTGCGATCTGCGCCCGCAGGTCGGCGATGGTCTGCTCGGGGTTGCGCGCCGGCCAGCGCCCGGATGCAAGCTGCTCGCGCAGCGCCGCCTCCTGCAGCTCGCCGTCGCGCACGAGCAGGAAGTTGTCGAACAGCACGCCTTCCTCGTCGATGGTGCTGGACATCGGCGGCATAGACCCCGGGGTGGCGCCGCCGACGTCGGCGTGGTGGCCGCGGCTGGCGACGAAGAAGCTCGGCTGCGCGTCGCCCGGCTCCAGGTAGACCGGCGTCACCACCGTCACGTCGGGCAGGTGGGTGCCGCCGTGGTAGGGGTCGTTGAGCATGTAGACCTCGCCCGCACGCATGGCGGGGTTGCGCGCGATCACGGTCTTGATGCTCTCGCCCATGGACCCCAGGTGTACCGGCATGTGCGGCGCGTTGGCGATCAGCTCTCCGGCGGCGCTGAACAGGGCGCAGCTGAAGTCCAGCCGCTCCTTGATGTTCACCGAGTGGGCGGTGTTCTGCAGCCGCAGCCCCATCTGCTCGGCGATGCTCATGAACAGGTTGTTGAAGACCTCCAGCATCACCGGGTCGGCGTCGGTGCCGATCGCGGTCTGCTTCGGACGCGGCCGGGTGCGCTGCAGCTCCAGCGCGCCGTCGGCGGCGCGCCGAGCCTGCCAGCCGGGCTCGACCAGGGTGGTGGCGTTGCGCTCGGCGATCACCGCCGGGCCGTCCACGACGGCGCCGGGCCGCAGTCGCTCGCGCTCGTACAGCGCGGCCTCGTGCCACTGGCCGCAGTGCACGCGCAGCCGGGTCGCGGGCTCGGGGCGGTGCTCGGTCACGCCGGCTGCGGCCGCATCCGGCTGCGCCTGGCCCGGCGCCAGCGCCTCCACCGACACCGCCTCGACAACGAGCGCGCGCTGCGGCATCAGGAAAGCGAAGCGTTGCCGGTAGGCGGCTTCGAAGGCCGCCTTCAAGGCCTGCACGTCGCCCGCGGCGTCGACCACGAGCGCGGTGTCGGTGCCCTGGTAGCGCAGATGCAGCCGCTCGTGCAGCCGGATGCGGTCGCCAGCCACGTCCTGCGAACGCAGCTCCTGCGTCGCCGCCTCGCCCAGCGCCTGCAGCGCGCTGCGCGCCGCGGCCAGGCCGGCCTCGTCCAGCAGCCGCTCGACGCTTGCCTCGCGCATCGCGGTCTGGTCCGCGAGTCCCATGCCGTAGGCGCTGAGCACGCCGGCCAGGGGGTGGATGTAGACGCGCGCCATGCCCAGCGCATCCGCCACCGCACAGGCGTGCTGGCCGCCGGCGCCGCCGAAGCACTGCAAGGTGTAGCGCGTGACGTCGTAGCCGCGCGCCACCGAGATGCGCTTGATCGCGCCGGCCATGTTCTGCACCGCGATCTGCAGGAAGCCCTCGGCGAGTTCCTCGGCGCCGAGCGCACGCCCGGTCGCGGCCTGCACCTCGGCGGCCAGCGCCTCGAAACGGGCCGCGACGCCCGCGCGGTCCAGCGCCTGGTCGGCGCCGGGGCCGAAGACGCGAGGAAACCACTCGGGCTGGATGCGGCCGAGCAGGACGTTGGCGTCCGTCACCGCCAGCGGGCCGCCGCGCCGGTAGCTCGCCGGGCCGGGGTTGGCGCCCGCGCTCTGCGGCCCCACGCGCAGCCGCGCGCCGTCGAAGGCGAGCAGGCTGCCGCCGCCGGCGGCCACGGTGTGGATGCTCATCATGGGCGCGCGCATGCGCACCCCGGCGACCTGGGTCTCGAAGGCGCGCTCGTAGGCGCCGGCGTAGTGGCTGACGTCGGTGCTGGTGCCGCCCATGTCGAAGCCGATCAGCCGGTCGTGCCCGGCGGCGGCCGCCGTGCGCACCATGCCGACGATGCCGCCGGCCGGACCGGAGAGGATGGCGTCCTTGCCCTGGAAGCGCTGCGCCTCGGTCAGGCCGCCGCTGCTTTGCATGAAGAACAGGCGCACGCCCGGCATCTGCGCCGCCACCTGGTCGACGTAGCGGCGCAGGATGGGGCTCAGGTAGGCGTCGACCACCGTCGTGTCGCCGCGCGAGACCAGCTTGATCAAGGGGCTCACCTGGTGGCTGACGCTGACCTGGGTGAAGCCGCTCTCGCGCGCGATGCGCGCCGCCGCCGCCTCGTGCACGCCATTGCGCCAGCCGTGCATGAAGACGATGGCGCAGGCGCGCAGGCCGGCGTCGAAAGCCGCCCACAGCCGCTCGCGCAGGTGTTCCTCGTCCAGCGGCTCGACCACCTCGCCCCGGGCGTCCATGCGCTCCACCGCCTCCACGACGCGCCGGTACAGCAGCTCCGGCAGCACGATGCGGCGGTCGAACAGGCGCGGCCGCGCCTGGTAGGCGATGCGCAAGGCGTCGCGGAAGCCCTGCGTGGTGATGAGCAGGGTCGGCTCGCCCTTGCGCTCCAGCAAGGCGTTGGTCGCCACCGTGGTGCCCATCTTCACGCACTCGACCTGCTGCGGCGTGATCGGCGCGCCGGGCGCCAGCCCGAGCAGGCGGCGCATGCCCTCCACCGCCGCGTCGGCGTACTGCTCGGGGTTGTCGGACAGCAGCTTCAGGGTGTGCAGCACGCCGTCGGGGGCGCGGCCGACGAGGTCGGTGAAGGTGCCGCCGCGGTCGATCCAGAACTGCCAGCGGGGGGTGTCGGGGTGGGCCATGGGCTGAGCGTGGTGCAGGAGGTGGGAGGGGCGGTCTGGCCGCTGCGGCGCGCGGCACCGCGGCAGCAGCGCCGATGATGGCACCGACCGGCCGCCAGGCGCCCAGCCGCAGACGGGGCACGCCGGCCGGCGCGGAACAGGACCGTCGGGCGCCGCCTGTTCCCCCGATGGCGGCCGCAGCGCCCGCCATAGGATCTCCGCTACCCGGGGCGTCTGCGCCCGCCGGGGGGAGCCCCAGCACCATGTCCGACCTCTCGCAGCCGCCCCTGAGCCTCACCCCGCGCGAGGATCTTCCCTCGTCCAGGGCACCGGCAGGCGCCTTCGCCTGGCCCACGCCCGCGCTGGCCTGCTACCCGCAGCCCATGCCGCCGCTGGTCTCCGACCTGTGCGTGGTCGAAGGCACGAATGGCAAGTCCATGCCCGGGCATCTGGTGGCCTTTGACGCCGTCGGCCAGAGCATCCGCTTGCTGGCGCCCAACATGCGCGAGCCCCTCACCCTGCGCCTGAGCCAGTTCCGCCGCCTGACCCTGGCCAAGCCGCTGGCGCCGCTGCCGGGCACGCCCTGCACAGAGCCCGGGCATCCGCTGAACGAGCGCCCCGAACTGCCCTACCGCGTGCACATGCTCGAAGGCAGCCCGCTCGAAGGCAGCACCGTCGGTTCCGTGGAGGAGGCCTGCGGTCTCTTCCTGTTCGAGCCGGTGGACGCCATCGGCAGCGTGCGGCGCATCTTCATCCCGCGCCAGGCCTACACCGAGGTCGAGATCGGCCCCCGGCTGGGCGAGGTGCTGCTCGAGTTCGAGGCCACCACCCCGGGCGCGCTCGACGACGCGCTGGAGGTGCAAAGCGAGCTGCGCGCACGCCGCATCGGCGACGTGCTGCTGCTGCACAAGATCGTCACCGCCGAACAGCTCGACGAGGCGCTGGCGCAACAGGGCCGCATGCCCATGGTGCGCATCGGCGAGGCCCTGGTCGCGATGGGCTATGTGAGCGAGGCCCAGCTCGCCGACGCCCTGCAGCGCCAGCGCGAGGAGCGCGGCATCCCGCTCGGCGAGCTTCTGGTGCGCTCCGGCGTCGTCTCGCGCCACGATCTGCAGATCGCGCTCGCGCGCAAGATGGGCTACCCGATGATCGACCTCAAGGCCTTTGCCTTCGAGGCCGACGCCGTCGCCCTGCTGCCCGCCGCGCTGGCCAGGCGACGCCAGGTGGTGCCGCTGATGCTGCGCGGCGGCCGCCTGGTGCTGGCGATCGACGACCCGGGGCGGCGTGACGCGATCGACGAGATCGAGTTCGTGACCCAGACCAAGGTCGTGCCCGCCCTGGCCGACCCGCTGGAGGTGGCTGCCGCCATCGAGCGCGCCTACGAGCGCAGCGACAGCGTGGCCTGGGTCCCCGCCGAGGGGCTGGCCGGCAGCAGCGGCTCGCCGACGGTCGATGCCCTGGATGCGCACGAGCTGGCGGCCTCGCTGGAACTGCAGGACGAGGGCCGTACGCCGGTGGAGGTCGAGGAGGCACAGGTCGCGCAAAGCGACAACTCGCTCGTTCGCCTGATCAACAAGATGATCCTGGAGGCGCAGGCCCAGTCGGTGTCGGACATCCACATCGAGTGCGCAGGCAGCCGCGACAAGGTGCGCATTCGCTTCCGCAAGGACGGCCAGCTGCGCCCCTATCTGGAGCTGCCCTACACCCATCGCTCGGCCATCATCGCGCGCCTGAAGATCATGTGCGAGCTCGACATCTCCGAGCGCCGCAAGCCGCAGGACGGCAAGATCGCGTTCGGCAAGTTCCACGCCGGTTCCAAGCTGGAGCTGCGGCTGGCGACCATCCCGACCCAGAACAACCTGGAAGACGCGGTGCTGCGCCTGCTCAGCTCCGCCAAGCCGCTGCCGCTGGACCAGCTCTCGCTCAGCGAGGCCAACCTCAAGGGCCTGAAGGCGGCCATGCAGCGGCCCTACGGCATGGTCCTGTGCGTCGGCCCCACCGGCTCCGGCAAGACCACCACCCTGCACTCCGCGCTGGCCGACATCAACACCCCGGAGCGCAAGATCTGGACCGCCGAGGACCCGGTGGAGATCACCCAGGCCGGGCTGCGCCAGGTGCAGGTCAACCCGCGCATCGACTGGACCTTCGCCAAGGCCTTGCGCGCCTTCCTGCGCGCCGATCCCGACGTCATCATGGTCGGCGAGATCCGCGACCAGGAGACCGCGCAGACCGCGATCGAGGCCTCGCTCACCGGCCACCTGGTACTGTCCACCCTGCACACCAACAGCGCCGCCGAGACCGTCACCCGGCTGCTGGACATGGGCATGGACCCGTTCAACTTCGCCGACTCGCTGCTCGCCGTGATCGCGCAGCGCCTGGTGCGCCGCCTGTGCAGCAAATGCCTGAAGTCGCGCCCCGCCAGCGACGCCGAGATCGACGAGCTGGCACAGGACTGGCTGCACGCCTGGCCCGACGCCCAGGTGCGCCCGGATCAAGACGCACTGATCGCCGACTGGACGGCGCGCCACGGCCAGGACGGCCGGCTGCGCATGTACCACGCCGGCGGCTGCAGCACCTGCGAGCACAGCGGCTTCAAGGGCCGCGCCGCACTGCACGAGCTGCTCAGCGTCTCGCGCACCATCAAGCGCCAGATCCAGACCGGCGCCCGCGCCGAGGAGATCCTCGCCACCGCGATGGGCGAAGGCCTGCGCACGCTGCGCCAGGACGGCATCGAGAAGGTGCTCGCCGGGCTGACGACGATCAACGAGGTGCGCGCCGGCAGCAACAGCTGACACCGGCGCCGGGCCCGCACGCGGCGTTGCGGGCCGCAGAAAGACCAAGGGCCACCGCGAGGTGGCCCTTGTGCGCTGGAGAGCCCGCATGCGGCGGGCTCGGCCTGATCAGCTCGACAAGCTGGTCAAGCGGGACAAGCGCGTCAGCTGGAGGCAGCGTCCTTGAGCTTCTTCATCGGGCGGACCTTCACCTTCACGCTCGCCGGCTTGGCGGCGAAGGTGCGCTCCTGCTTGGTGAAGGGGTCGATGCCCTTGCGCGCCTTCTTCGCCGGCACGTGGTTGACGTTGACCTTGAACAGCCCGGGCATGGTGAACGAGCCCAGGCCCTTCTTGCTCAGCGACGCGGCGATGGTCTGCTCCAACGAAGCCAGGACCGCCTTCACGTGCTTGACCTCGACCGCCGCCAGCTCGGCCAGATGGGCCGCCAGACTGGTCTTGTTGAACGCGGTCTTGATCGCCTTCGGCGCTGCCTTGGCCGCAGCCTTCACTGCGGCCTTCGGTGCAGCGGCGGCCTTCTTGGCGGGCGCTGCCTTCTTCGCGGCGGGGGCCGCGGCCTTCTTGGCGGGCGCAGCCGCCTTCTTCGCAGTTGCCATGGGTGTCTGTTCCTTGTGATGGTTTGCATCCTGCATCTGCAGGCACGCGGATTCTAGGCACTTCAGGCCTCTTTTGAAGCGCTGCAGCGCTGCCGTGCAGCGTTTTTCGCAGTTTGCACACGCCCGGCAGCAGCAGCTGCAGCCCGCGGGCCACATCGGCGGCGCACCGGGCCAGGCGCTGGCGCATCGGCAGCAGCCGGCCAACGACGCATCGCGCAGGTGCGGGCGCCACGCGAGGACACGCGTCGCTTGACAGCAGTTGCTTTAGGTTTAAAGTATCTCGCAGGCACAGGAGAGACTCACATGAAGATCGTCTGCATAGGCGGCGGCCCGGCCGGGCTGTACTTCGCACTGCTCATGAAGCAGCTCGACCCGGCGCACGAGATCCGGGTCGTCGAGCGCAACCGGCCCTACGACACCTTCGGCTGGGGCGTGGTGTTCTCCGACGCGACGATGGACGGCATGCGCGAGTGGGACCCCGCCACCGCCACCGAGATCGAGGACGCATTCAACCACGGGGACGACATCGCGGTCCACTTCACGGGCCGCAGGCTGCGCAGCGGCGGCCACGGCTTCGTCGGCATCGGGCGCAAGAAGCTGCTCAACATCCTGCAGTCGCGCTGCGAGCAGCTCGGCGTCGAGCTGGTGTTCGAGACCGAGGTCGACAGCGACGCCGACTACCCCGACGCAGACCTCGTGATCGCCAGCGACGGCATCAACTCGCGCGTGCGCAGCCGGCACGCGGCGGTGTTCCGGCCCGACATCGTGACACGGCCCAACCGCTACATCTGGCTCGGCACCAGGAAGCTCTACGACGCCTTCACCTTCCTGTTCGAGAAGACCGAGCACGGCTGGTTTCAGGCCCACATCTACAAGTTCGATGCCGATACCTCGACCTTCATCGTCGAGTGCCCGGAGTCGGTGTGGCGCGCACACGGCCTGGATGCGGCCAGCGTGGACGACTCGATCGCCTTCTGCGAACGCCTGTTCGCCGCCAACCTGCAGGGCGAGAAACTGCTGAGCAATGCGCGCCACCTGCGCGGCAGCGCCTGGCTCAACTTCCAGCGCGTGGCCTGCGAGCAGTGGTCGCTGCACAACGGGCGCAGCCATGTGGTGCTGATGGGCGATGCGGTGCACACCGCGCACTTCGCGATCGGCTCCGGCACCAAGCTCGCGATCGAGGACGCGATCGAGCTCACGCGCCTGTTCAAGCAGCACGGCGACTCGGCGGCCCACATCCCGCAGGTGCTGGCGCGCTACCAGGAGCTGCGCCGCATCGACGTGCTGCGGCTGCAGAACGCGGCCTGGAACGCGATGGAGTGGTTCGAGGTCTGCGGCCAGCGCTACTGCGACAGCCTGGAGCCCGAGCAGTTCATGTACAGCCTGCTCACGCGCAGCCAGCGCATCAGCCACGAGAACCTGCGCCTGCGCGACAAGACCTGGCTGGAGGGCTACGAGCGCTGGCTGGCCCAGCGCGCCGGCCTGCCCGACGCCGCGCTGGCGGTGCCGCCCATGTTCACCCCCTGGCAGGTGCGCAGTGTGGCGCTGAAGAACCGCGTCGTCGTCAGCCCGATGGCGCAGTACCGCTGCGTCGACGGCGTGCCCGGCAGCTACCACCTGGTTCACCTGGGCGCACGCGCGATGGGCGGCGCGGCGCTGGTGGTCGCCGAAATGACCTGCCCGAGCGCCGATGCGCGCATCACCCCCGGCTGCCCGGGGCTGTGGAACGACGCCCAGCGCGACGCCTGGGCGCGCATCGTCGATTGGGTGCACAGCGAGACCGACGCCAAGATCGCGGTCCAGCTCGGCCACGCCGGGCCCAAGGGTTCGACCAACGCGCCCTGGGAACACACCGGTGCCGACCGCGCGCTGGCGCAGGGCAACTGGCCGCTGATCTCGGCCAGCGCCGTCCCCTACCTGGAGGACGGTGCACTTCCGCGCGCGATGACGCGCGCCGACATGGACCGCGTGCGCGAGGACTTCGTCGCCGCCACGCGGCGCGCCGCGCAGGCCGGCTTCGACTGGCTGGAGCTGCACTGCGCGCACGGCTACCTGCTGTCGGCCTTCATCTCGCCGCTCACGAACCGGCGTGATGACGAATACGGCGGCACGCTGGCGAACCGGCTGCGCTTCCCGCTGGAGGTCTTCGCCGCCGTGCGTGCGGCCTGGCCGCAGCAGCTGCCGACCTCGGTGCGCATCTCTGCGCACGACTGGGTCGAGGGCGGCATCACGCCGGCCGATGCGGTGCAGATCGCGCGCGCCTTCAAAGCCGCGGGCGCCGACCTCATCGACTGCAGCTCGGGTCAGGTGAGCGCGCAGCAGCAGCCGAGCTACGGCCGCATGTACCAGACGCCGTTCGCCGACCGCATCCGCCAAGAAGCCGGCATCGCGACGATCGCGGTAGGCGCCATCAGCGAGGCCGACCACGTCAACAGCATCATCGCCAGCGGACGCGCCGACCTCTGCGCGGTGGCGCGCCCGCACCTGGCGAACCCGGCCTGGACGCTGACCGAGGCGGCCCGGATCGGCTGGACGCCGATCGCCTGGCCCAGGACCTACCTCAGCGCCAAGCCGCAGATGGAAGCCCTGTTCGCGCGCGCCCGCGCCGCCGCCGGATCATGACGAACCCCGCACGCCATGCGTTGATCACCGGCGGCGGGCGCGGCATCGGTGCCGCCATCGCGCGGGCGCTGGCGTCCGACGGCATGCGCCTGACCCTGCTCGGGCGCGATCTCGCTGCCCTGCAGGGCTTTGCCGCCAGCCTGCCGGTACCGACCCTGGCCCTCGCCTGCGACGTCGCCGACGCACTTGCGGTGACGGACTGCTTCGCCACCGCGCGCGCGCACTTCGGCCCGGTGCAGGTGCTGGTGAACAACGCCGGCCAGGCCGCCACCGCGCCCTTGCACCAGACCGACGACGCCCTTTGGGCGCAGATGCTGGCGGTCAACCTGAGCGGCAGCTTCCTGTGCATGCGGGCGGCCTTGCCGGACATGCTGGCTGCCGGCAGCGGACGCATCGTCAACGTCGCCAGCACCGCCGGCCAGCGCGGCTACGCCTATTGCAGCGCCTACGCGGCGGCCAAGCACGGCGTGGTCGGGCTGACGCGCTCGCTGGCGCTGGAGGTGGCCAGGCACGGCATCACCGTGAACGCGGTCTGCCCCGGCTACACCGACACCGACATCGTGCACCGCAGCGTGCAGCAGCTGGTGGCGCGCACCGGACGTGACGCGGATCAGATCCTGGCCGAGTTCACCCGTCACAACCCTCAGGGTCGGCTGGTACAACCCGACGAGGTGGCGGCGACCGTGGCCTGGCTGTGCAGCGAGGGCGCGGCCGCGGTGCACGGACAATGTCTGTCGGTGAGCGGCGGGGAGGTGATGTGATCAAGCCACTGCGATTGGTGCAGGGCCTGGAGGGTCGGCTGGACGCCGGCCACGAGACGCGTGCGGCGGAGGGCGACCACGCCTCGCTCAAGCTGTGGCTGCGCCTGCTGGCCACCGCGACCCAGGTCGAGACCGAGATCCGGCGCCGGCTGCGCATGCAGTTCGGCATCACGCTGCCGCGCTTCGACTACCTGGCGCAGCTGCACCGGCACCCGCAGGGCCTGCGCATGAACGAGTTGTCGCGCCACCTGATGGTCACCGGCGGCAGCATCACCGGCCTCACCGACCAGCTCGAACGCGACGGCTTCGTGCTGCGCGAGACCGCGCCCGGCGACCGGCGCGCCTTCGTGCTGCGCCTGACACCGGCCGGGCGCACCGCCTTCGAGCGCATGGCCGCGGTCCACGAGGGCTGGGTGATCGAGCTCCTGGGCGGCCTGAACGCGGCCGAGCGCAGCACCCTGCACGGCCTGCTGGGCCGGCTGCGGGTGACGATGCCGGTGGCGGCGCCGTGAGCCGGATGCCGCCGCCAGCCGGGCTGCGCTTCGAGCGTCGGCGCCGGGTGCGATTCGCGCATTGCGACCCGGCGGGGATCGTCTTCTTCCCGCAGTACCTGGTGATGCTCAACGACCTGGTCGAGGACTGGGTGAGCGAGGGCCTGGGCGTGCCCTATGCCGAGCTCGTCGGTGCGCGCCGCACCGGCTTGCCGACGGTGCGGCTGGAGGCGGACTTTCGCGCCATCAGCCGCTTCGGCGATGAGCTGGTGTGGAGCCTGGGCGTGCGGCACCTGGGCACGCGCTCGATCGCGCTGGACACGCGCGCCAGCGGCGCCGGGCAGCTGCGCTGCGCCTTCCACCAGGTGCTGGTGAGCACCGACCTGGACAGCCACCACGCCGTGGCGCTGCCGCCCGACCTGCGGCAAGCGGCGCAGGCCTACCTGCAGCCGCCCGAGCCTCTCAAGGAAACGCCGGGCCGTCCCAAGTTTCCTTGACCCCCGCGGGGGGCGGGCTGGGCGCAGCCCGGTCCTGGGGGCGCTCAGGACGCCGCGGCAGCCGCAGGCGCAGCAGGTGCCGCAGGCGCCGCGGTCGGCACGAAGGCGTCGGAGTAGCAGAAGTTCTCAGGCAGGCCGTGGGCGATGAAGTCCGGCACCGCCGTCTCCACCATCCGCGTCGACCCGCAGGCGTAGACCTCGAAGCCGCTCAGGTCGGGGTGGTCGGCGAGCAAGGCCTCGTGCACCAGCCCGCGCCGGCCGCCCCAGCCACGGTCAGCCTCGGCGTCCGAGAGCACCGGCACGAAGTGGAACTGCGCGTGCTCGGCCGCCCAGCGCTCGGCGAGCTCGGCCATGTAGAGGTCGCTGCGCTGGCGCACCCCCCAGTACAGCCACATCGGGCGCTTGATCCCGCGCTTGAAGGCGTCCTCGACGATGCTCTTGATCGGCGCGAAGCCGGTCGCGCCAGCGATGAACAGGATCGGGCGCTCGCCGTCGCGCAGCGTGAAGCGGCCCACCGGCCCCTCGAACTGGACCTCGTCGCCCTCGCGCATGCGCTCGAAGACGTGGCTGGTGAAGCGCCCGCCCGCCACCAGGCGCACGTGCAGTTCGATGCTGCGCGACTCGCCCGGCGCGTTCGCGAACGAGAACGCGCGCTTGGCCCCGTCTTCCAGGATGATGTTGATGTACTGGCCGGCGGCAAAGGCCAGCGGCTGGTCGTCGGCCAGGGCGAGCGAGACAAGCATCACGTCGTCCGCCAGGCGCTGCATGCGCTGCACGCGGGCGCGCAGGCGCTGCGGGGCACCGTTGCCCTCCACCAGGCTGGGCACGTCGACCTCGAACTCCACATCGTCCAGCGCGGTGGCGCAGCACATCAGGGTCTGGCCGCGGGCGCGCATGGCCTCGGTCAGCGCCGCCGGCTGGTAGGGGCCGTGGTCCACGCTGCCGTGCAGCACGGTGCACACGCACACCCCGCAGCCACCGGAGCGGCAGTCGTAGGGCAGCGCCAGCCCGGCGCGCAGGCCGGCGTCCAGCAGGGTCTCGCTGGCACGCGCCGGCACCGCGTGCGGCCCCGGGTGCACGGTCAGGCGGTGCCCGCTGCCGGCACGCTTGGGCGGCAGCCAGGGCGCCAGCACCAGCAGCGCGGTGCCGCCGAGCACGAGCGCCCAGACGCCACCGATCGGCCACGCGTAGACCAGCGGGTACAGCGCGAGCAGGAACCAGTCGAAGGACAGGGTCACCGGCGCCTGCGCCATGTGCGCCGGCCCGCCCTGGCTGAGCACGGGCTGCACGAGCGCCATCACGACCAGCATCACGCCGACGCTGATCGCGATCGGGCGCGGCGGGTTGGTGGTCGCCTTCGGCACCCGCTGCACGTGCACCCACATCAGCAGCAGCGTCACCAGCGGCACCCCGATGTGGATGAACACCAGCAGCGAGAACAGGCGGTCGCTGACGTGGGCGTCGTAGATGAAGTTGCGGATCAGGGTGCCGCCGAACATGGGCAGCCAGTCGAACCACTCGAAGCTGGCCTGGGTGACGAACTGCGCCAGCTTGTCCCAGGGCAGCATGTAGCCGTTCACGCCGGCCGCCAGCACCAGCCACAGCAGCACGATGCCGGTCATCCAGGAGAACCAGCGGAAACCCCGCATGCGGTCGAAGGCCCAGTAGCGCAGCAGGTGCAGCACCATGGTGACCACCATCGCGTCCGACGCGTAGCGGTGCACGCTGCGCACGATGCCGCCGGCAAACCACTGCTCGTGGGTGAGCGCGTTCACCGAACGGTAGGCACCCACGACGCTGGTGTCGAAGAAGGCGTACAGGTACAGGCCGGTGCCGCAGACGATCCAGAACAGGAAGAAGGTCAGCGCGCCCAGGTGGTAGTAGGGGTTGAGCTTGTCGCCGAAAGCACGGTTGAACAGTGCCTCCACCGCCATGAAGCCATGACGGACGAGTTTCTTGGGGCCGAATGCCATCTCAACGCTCTCCGCGGCGCATCGCGCGCCCGACGACGACGACGAACAAGAGCCCGCCGACGATGGCGATGGCGCCGCCGGCACCCATCAAGCCCATCCCGAACACCTCGCCGCTGCTGCGCAGCACCTGCTCGGCGCCCGCGACCTTGCGTTGCACGCCGTAGCCGCCGGACCAGACCAGGCCGGTGATGTGCATCAACTGCCCCACCGCGTACAGCCAGGGCTGGACGACCGCCAGCCGCCCCTGCGGGGTGGCGTAGCCCAGGCGCGGCAGCAGGTGGTAGACCAGTCCCATCAGCGCCAGCGTGACGCCGACGATGCAGCCGTGGTAGTGGGCCGGGCTCTTGACGTTGCAGCCGTCGATGAGGGTGCCGATCACGCCGCCGGCCACGAAGAGCAGCATCGAGCTCGCCAGCGCCGCGCGCAGCGGGCGTGCCGCCGGTGCGCAATCGCCCGCCCGGATCTGCCTGAACATCGCCAGCAGCACCGCCAGCGCCACCGGCAGGATGGCCAGGCCGCCGCCCAGTCGCATGCCCAGGGTGTTCAGGTCGCGGTGCTCCACCGACAGCACCGGGTGCGCGAAGTAGGCATAGGGGGTGACGAACACCGCCGCCAGCGCGATCAGGAACAGCAGCAGCGTGACACGCGCACTCAGTCCCACACGGGCACCGCAGGCGTGCGCCAGCCACAGCCAGCCGACCAGCATCAGCAGGGTCCAGGTGAACTGCAGGGCGTGGCCGCCGCCCCAGAACAGGATCTCCCAGTAGGTGCGGCGATCGAGCGTGGTCGGCACCTCGATCAGCGACCAGACGAAGGCGATCGCCGCCACCGCGGCCGCCAGCGCAGCGGCGTAGAGCCCGCCGCGCAGCGCCGCCGCGCCGTCGAGCTGGCGCAGGTCCGGCGGCGTGGCCAGGGTCTGTGCCACCAGCAGCACGCTGGCGAAGCCGAAGGCCGCCAGTCCGGCCAGGAACAGCGGCGACTCGATGACGGGCACGTAGTTGGCCATCACCGGCATCCCCGGCCAGACGAAGGGCGCGGTCGCCATCAGCAGGGTGCCGCCGGCCGCGATGCCGAGCGCGAACCAGCCCAGGCCCTCCAGGCGCGGGCGCAGGTCCAGGCTCCACAGCATGCCGGCGATGGCGAAGAACCAGACCAGCACCGAGAGGTCCACGTGCACGACGAGCGCGGTGCGGAAGAAGTCCACCCCCGGCAACACGGCGTTCACGCCCGGCGTGCGCGCCAGCACGAGCAGGATGGAGAACAGGCCGGATCCGACCAGGGCCGCCATCGCCAGCCACAGCCAGCCGCGCGCCAGCGCCTGGCGTGTCGACTGCAGCGGCAGCAGGTAGGCCGCGGGCGCGGAGGGCGGGGGGGCGACTTCGGCGGCCGACGCCAGCGGCGCCAGCGCGGGGTTGGCAGCGGTATTCATTGGAGCTTGATGGCGCCGTTCTCGGCGTCGAAATCGATCACCAGGACCTGCGCCGGCGCGAGCGTGACGCGCTTGTCCAGGGTGTAGTTGAAGCCGGTGCTGCGCGCGTCGTCGCGCATGCGCACCTGCAGCAGGCGCTCGCCGGCCGGCAGTTCGAGCCGGGTGTAGACCGCCGAGGAGCCGTCGCGCTTGAGGCCCGAGGGCGGCGCCACGGTGCGCGCCACGGCACGGCCGTCGACGTCGAGCTCGACCACCACGGGCGAGCGCTCGCGCGGGCACTTCTTGGGTGCGCGCATGTTCGGTGGCAGCTTGGCCAGCTCTTCGGGCGTCTGTTCCCGGCACTCGCCGACCGGCTTGCCCGTCACCACCATGCTGAGCTTGATCAAGGCGGCGTCGGCCGGCAGGTGGCGATAGACCGGCCAGTGCGAGAAGGCACCGATCACGATCGCGAACAGCGCGTAGAGCAGGCCCTGCCCGATCCACGCCCGCCAGCCCTCGCTGGCTGCTCTCTTAAAAGATTCAACCATGATATATCTTTACATGATACACGGATCAGTCCCTGATCTGGGTCAAGTTTCGCCGCAGTGCAGCAAGCGCGTCCAGCAGGACCGCGCCCTCGCCGGCATCCGCCTGCACCGTCATCACGCGCCCGGGCGGCACATGGCTGCGCAGGTGCGGCTCGCGTGCGCCGCGCAGCCGGTCCGCGGTCCAGCGCGCCCCCAGCCGGTAGGCACAGCCGGTCTCGCGGCAGCTGGCGACGAGCACGCCTGCGGCACCGTCGCGCAGCGCGTACTCGACGAAGGAAGGCGGCAGCTGGCCGCTGCACAGCAGGGGCAGGACCAGCACCCCGTCGCCCGCCAGGGCCTGCGCCGAGGCGCCCTCGGCACAGCTGAACACCACCACCGGCTGCGCACCGGCAAGCCCCGCCACACCGTCGCGCAGGCGCTGGCGCAAGGCGTCCACCGGCAGCTGCGGCATGTCGATGCCGGTCACCAGCGCCTGCATGCGCCGGAACGGGGTCGACGAGGGGCAGGCACCGGCGCAGATGCCGCAGCTCGCGCACAGGTCGGCGTCGACGACCGCGATCTCGCGTCCCGGCCGGCCGCTCGGGTGCGGCGCCATGGTGATGGCGGCATACGGGCAGTCGGCGAAGCAGCGCCGGCAGCCGTTGCAGTTGGCGGCATCGACCACCGCCACCGGCGGCCTGCGGGCCGGCCACAGCGCCGGCACCAGCAGGGTGGCCAGCGCGAGCAGCAGCAGGCCCCAGACGGCGGGTCCGCCCAGCTGATCCGTCAAGGGGTGCAGGGCGAGCGCGAACCAGTCCAGCCGCAGCGCCGTCGGGGCCAGCGCCAGGTCGGCCGGACCCTGGCCACGCACCGGCAGCAGCAGCGCCAGCGCAAGCAAGGTGAGCAGGGTGCCGATGGCCAGCCGTCGCGCCGGGAACACCGCCGCCGCCGTGATGCGCTGGATGTGGAACCACAGCCCGAACACGAACAGCAGCGGCACCCCCAGGTGGACGAAGATGAAGAGCGAGAACAGGCGGTCGCTGACCGCCCCCACGCCCAGGAAGTTGCGCGCCAGCGGCTGCGCGAACATCGGCAGCACGTCCAGCCACTCGGCGGTGGCGATGGCCGAGTACTGGCCCAGGCGATCCCAGTTGAGCCAGAAGCCGCCGATCGCGCTCACCGCCAGCAGGGGCAGCAGGGCCACCCCGGTCAACCAGGAGAAACGGCGAAAACCGCGCCAGCGCCCGAGCAAGGCCTCGCGCAACAGGTGCAGCGCGGTGAAGACGATGAGCGCGTCGGTGGCGTAGCGGTGCAGGCTGCGCATCAGGCCGCCGGGCGACCAGGGCGCGCGCGACAAGGCCTCGATGGAGGCATAGGCACCGCCGACCGCGGTGTCGAAGACGGCGTACAGCCAGATCCCGGACACCACCAGCACCCACAGCACCAGGAAGCCCAGGGCTCCCAGCTGGCGCAGCGGATTCGCACGCGCGCCGAAGGCGAGGTCCAGGCCCTGCTCCAGGCGGCGCCAAAGCGCGAGCGCGCGCGCAGACGGTGGCGTGGTGCTGGACATCCGGAGCGCCGCGGACTGCGGCACGGGGCGACTCGGGGGCGCGATCAGCCCGGTGCCTGCGCGGGCGTCGGCGGGGCGGAACGCTGCCTGCGCTGCGCCCGCCACTCATGGCCCAGGTAGACGGCCATGGTGATGAAGAACACGAGGCCGCCGAGGATCTCGAAGATTAGCTTCCAGTCGTAGCGGTACTCGCCGGTGTCGGCGTCGTAGACCGTGCACAGGATGCGCACGCGGTCGATCAGGTTGTCCAGGCTCGGGCCGCTGTCGGCGATGGGCGCGAACAGCAGCAAGCGGCGCAGCGGCACGCCCAGTGCCTCGGTGCTCAGGCGGTCGCCGTAGACCTGGCTGTGGATGCGACCCTCGGCGTCCAGCACGGTGACGCCGACCACGTGGTCGAAGCCGGCCGGCGTGCGCACATAGCTGAAGCCGTAGGCACGCGTCATCGCCGCCACGTCGGTCGCGGCGGGGCTCAGGAAGCGCCAGTTCTCGTAGTCCACCCGTTGCTGGGCGGCGAAGGCGCGCATCGCCAGCGGCGAGTCGATGGGCTGGTTGAAGCCGATGCTGACGACGTTGAACTGGTGCGGGCCCAGCATGCGGTCCAGCCCGCGCACGGCGTCGTGCAGGGCGCGCGTCTGCGTCGGGCAGACGGTGAAGCAGCCGGTGTAGATGAAGCTCACCAGCAGCGGCTTGCCGCGATACTGCGAGAGGTCCACCGGCCGCTCGCGCCCGTCGAGCAGGCGGAAGTCGGGCGGGACGGTGCCGATCACGGCCTGGCTGTCGGTGATGGCCTGTCGTTCGTCGAGCTTGGGCACGCCCTCGGCCGCGGCCGGCAGGGCGCCGGCCAGCGTGAGCGCCAAGGCGGCAGCGACGGCACGCCAGCCGCCGCGCCAGCCCTCAATGCAGCATGGCATCGACCACCACCCCGGCCACCAGCAGCGCGAGCTGGACCATGGAGGCGAAGAAGGCCTTCATCGCCGTGGCGCGTTGAGGGTCGCGTGCCAGCGCCCTGCTGTGACGCAGGAAGTGCAGACCGCCGACCACCGCCGCGACCAGATAGGCCCAGCCGGCGCCGAAAGCCACCGGCAGCAGCGACACCGCCACCAGCAGCGCCGTGTTGGCGTACACGATGCGGGCCGCGCGCTCGATGCCGAACACCACCGGCAGCATGGGGATGCCGGCCGCGGCGTAGTCGTCGCGGTTGGCGATCGCCAGCGCCCAGAAGTGCGGCGGCGTCCACAGGAACAGCACCAGCGCCAGCAGCAGCGGCAGGATGCCGATCGCGGGGTCGACCGCGGCCGCGCCGGTGAGCACCGCGAAGCTGCCGGCCAGACCGCCGAAGACGATGTTGGTCCAGGTGCGTCGCTTCAGGCCGACGGTGTAGACCACCGCGTAGGTGAAGGCGCCCAGAAACAGGAAGCCCGCCGCCACCGCGTTGATCCAGGCCCAGGTGGCGCCGACCGCCACCGCGAGCAGGGCGACGATCACCGCCAGCCAGCCCGGGCCGGCGTGCAGCGCACCGCTGGCGAAGGCGCGCCCCTGGGTGCGCTTCATCGTGCGGTCGCTGTCGGCCTCGACGAACTGGTTGAACGCGCCGGCGCTGGCCGACGCGGTCAGCACCGCGAGCGCCATCAGCAGCACCTGCCAGGCCGCCGGCGCCGGGCCGGGCGTGATCGCCAGCCCGGCCAGCGCGGTGAGCGTGATCAGCACGCCGATGCGCAGCTTGAACACGCCGGCCACCGTGCGCCAGCCCGGCGCGACAGCGGCGCCGGGTGCAGTCGTGGTGTTCATCGCGTTCCCTTCCGAATCTGCTGCGGCATCGCGGCTGCGCCGATCAGCTCATCCCCCACAGCGTGGAGAGGTACTTCCAGTTGATGAAGTAGTAGAGGATGAAGGCGACCAGGAACACCATCGCGAGGACGAAGGTGCCCGGGGCGGCAAAGCCCATCGAGCCGTAGCTCTGTGCCGCCGCGGTCGGTGCCGCACGCCCCACCGGGGTGAAGGTGTTGCTGACCTTGCCGCTGTCGAGCTTCTTGCCCCACAGCAGCGAGCCCACGGTGACGTAGATGAACATGATGCCGCCGATGATGGCCGCCAGGCCGGTGATGCCGACCAGGCCCATCATCAGGTAGGCCGCACCCGGCCACTCATAGGCCAGCGCGTTGCCCTGGAAGGCCATGTCCCAGTGGCGGCGCGACACGCCCAGCGTACCCGCACCCATCATCACGAGCGTGAAGGCGTACATCGACAGACCGAAGATGTAGACCTGCCAGCGCGCCATGTTGGGGGCGATCATCTCGCGGCGGAACAGCACCGGGATGAGGTAGTAGGTCAGCGCCATGAAGGTCAGCGTCGTCCCGATCACCACGGTGGCGTGGAAGTGCCCCGGCACGTAGATCGTGTTGTGGATGATCATGTTCAGCTGCTCGGTGCCCATCATCACGCCGGTGATGCCGCCCAGGAAGCCGAAACCGACGATGGAGATGAACACGCCGGCGAAGGTCGGGTTGCCCCAGGGTGCCTTGCGCAGCCACTCGAACAGGCCCTTGGTGTAGCCCTTCTGACGCTGGGCGACTTCCATCGCGCCGGGGATCGTCAGGCCGTGCAGCATCGACGCCAGCACCGCGAAGTACATGAAGTAGCTGGTGTTGACGACCTTCCAGCCGGTGGACAGACCCGGGTCGGCCAGCAGGTGGTGGGCGCTCGCGAGCTGCAGGAACAGGATGTAGAGCAGGAAGGCGGTGCGGCTGACGCGCTCGCTCATCGGCTTGGCACCGAAGGCGACGGCGGCCACCAGGTACCAGATCGAGATGTGCGCGGCGACGTTGATCTGCTGCGAGCTGTGACCCAGCGCCCACCACACGGTGCGGTAGATGAGCGGGTCGACTTCCATCAGGCCGAGCGACATCAGCCAGGCCGGAACGATGATGATCGCGCCCGACAGCAGGGTGAAGACGGCGATGATGGCCGCCGTCAGGGCACCGAAGGTGACCAGCGGCACCGAGCCTTCATAGGTCTTCTCGCGCTTGGCCACCACCAGGGTGCCGAAGAACACGAAGCAGGCGATCAGCGCGCCGACCGCGAACAAGATGATGCCGAGGTAGAAGTTCGGCTCGGCCATCATGGGCACGTACGAGGTCATCATGACGCTCGAGCCGCCCTGGAAGACCGCGACGTTGTTCATCACCGAGCCGACGATCATCAGCACGAAGGCGAGCCAGGCGATCTTGGGTGTCGCCAATCGGCATCGCAACAAGGTCGATGACGCGAAGTAAAGGACCGCGATCTCGAAGAAGATGATCCAGAAGATCAGCATGTCGATGCCGTGGGCCGTGAGCACCATGTAGAAGGTGTCGGCCTCCAGCCAGTGCACCGCCGGCCAGCGCGTCAGCACGACGCCGATGGCCAGCAGGCCGCCGATCAGCAGCCAGACCACGCCGACGAAGGCGTTCGCCTTGATCAGCGTCTCGGCCTGGTTCTCGAACTGCAGCCCGGAGCGCGGGCAGGTCCGATAAGTGGTAGTCACGCTCATCGTTCCCCCCTCACTTGACGTACAGGCGGCCGACCATGCCGTGATGGCCGATGCCGCAGAACTCGTTGCACACGATGGAATACTGGCCCGACTGGTTGGGCGTCACGGTCAGCACGTGCTCGAAGCCCGGCACCATCTGGATGTTGATGTTGGCCGGCTGCAGCGAGAAGCCGTGGTTGTAGTCCAGCGCCGAGAGGTGCAGACGGTAGGTCTTGCCCTTTTCCAGCTCGAGGATCGGATAGAAGCTCCACAGGCGGGCCAGCATGTAGACATCGCTGCCCGGCGGCGGCGCGACGACCGGGATCTCCTGGTCGGTTTCCTTGCGCACGGTCCACTTGTCGACCATCGCCTGGGTGTCGGCGCTGTACTTCTCGGGCGTCGTGCGATAGGTCTCGGTCGACAGGTTCTGGTCACCCCAGATGTGCCAGCCTACCATCATGAAGAAGAGAATCAGACACCAGGTCAGCGCAATCGCGATCCAGGTGCCCTCGACGCGATCGATCGGATGCCTGATCCACAGGCGGTCGGTCGGCGGAAGAATGGCGCTCATCGTTCAGTCCTTTGCAGTCGGAATCGTTGGGCGCCGGTTCACTTGGCGACCGGCAGGGCCAGGATCTCGAGGACGCCCCACAGGTTGTAGACAACCATGGGGATCATGACGCCCAGGAACAGCAGCTTGAACGGGCTGTCGAGCAAGCGCTGCAGAAAGGGGACCGGAGCGGTCTCGTCGTCGTCGTGGTGGCTCATCTAGGCTCTCCTCTCGGTTCGTGTCGCAAGCGGGCGCGCATGCCAACGGCATCCGACCGGCATGGTAGGACATTCTGGTGAGCGCCCATCGCATATGACTTGACCCAGTTCAAGAATGCGACAGTGACGGCAGCGCTTAGCATCGGGCCGAACCGCCCTGTCACCGCCGCCGCAGCCAGCCCGGATCGCGGCAAAGCTGCCGCCCCGCAGACCCCACCCACATGGATTTCTCCACCCGTACCCGCAGGCTGCGCAGCCTGGCCTGGGCCTGCAGCTGCCTGATGTTTGCCGTCGTCGCCGCCAGCGCGTGGATACGGCTGGCGCAGCCGCATCCCGCGTGCAGTGCCTGGCCCGAGTGTCGCCAGCACGCGACAGCTGACCTGTCCCCTCCCTTGGCCGGGGTCGCTGCGGCGCGCAGCGTGCATCGGGTGGCGGCCTCGGCGCTGCTGCCCGCGGCGGCGCTGCTGGCCTGGCTGGCGTGGCCGCTGGCGCATCACCGCCGGGCGGCGATCGCGCTGCTGGCGCTGGGGCTGGGGCTGGCCGCGCTGGGTGTGGCCGGCGGCGGCTCACGCGCCAACGCCGTGCTGCTGGGCAACCAGCTCGGCGGCTGGTTGATGCTGGCGCTGGCCTGGCGGCTGACGCGCGCACCCGCCATGAGTGGGGGCGCGGCCCAGGTGAGGCATTCGGGACCGCCACGGCTGGCTTCGGTGGCAGTCGGGCTGTACCTGCTGCAGGCGGCGCTCGGCGCCTTGTCGGGCGCCGGGGTGCTGGCGTCGGCTTCGCCGCTGCACGTCTTGCTGGCGGTGCTGGCCCTGCCGCTCGCGGGCTGGCGCGCCTGGCAGCAGCGCCACGGTCCACAGGCGGGCGTCGCACGCGCCCTGCTGCTCATCGTCGCCTTGCAGGCGCTGTCCGGCGCCGCCAGCGTGGCGGCTGCGGCGGCGACGCCTCCGGTGTGGCTGCACGCCATGCTGGGGGCCTGCGGCTTTGCCCTCCTGCTGGGCTTGCGGGCCTCGGCGGGGCTGCCGGGTGGGGCGCCGGCCGGGGCGCCTGCCGGGGCGCCTGCCGGGGCGCCGGCCGGGGCGGCCAGCCGGGATTGATAGCCATCAAAGTGGCGCTACGATCAGAGTCTGACACTCGCCAGCATCCGCCGCCAGCCCAGCCATGCTCGACACCCGCACGTTCGACGTCCCGCGCTTCCTGGGGCGGCTGCCGTTGTTCGCGGATCTGGGCCCGGAGGAGCTCGAGCGCCTGGCCGCCGGCTGCCAGATGCGGCGCTTCGAGCGCGGCGAGATGGTGCTGCACATGGGTGACAGCTGCGACGCCTTCCATGTCGTCGTCACCGGACAGGTCAAGCTGTTCGGCCTGTCACCCGCCGGGCAGGAGAAGGTGATCGAGATCATCCCGCCGGGCGGCAGCTTCGCCGAGGCGCTGATGTTTCTCGGCCGCCCGAGCGTGGTCAACGCGCAGGCCTTGTCCGATTCGTTGCTGCTGTCGGTGCAGCGCCACGTGGTCATAGACGGCATCCGGCGCGACGATCGTTTCGCGCTGCGCCTGCTCGCCGGCCTGTCGCGCCGCCTGCACGGCCTGGTGCGCGACGTGCAGGCCTATTCGCTGCAAAGCGGGGTCCAGCGCGTGATCGGCTACCTGCTGCGCGACCAGGAACCCGACGAGGGTGGCGCCGGCACCGTGACCGTCTCGCTGCCGGTGAGCAAGGCCACGGTGGCCTCTCGCCTGTCGCTGACGCCGGAGTACTTCTCGCGCGTGCTGCGCGAGCTGGAGGCAGCCTCGCTCATCGTCGTGGACAAGCGCGACATCCGCATCCTCGACGTGCGCCGCCTGGCCGAATACCAGGCCTGAGCTCTAGCGCGCCTGCGGGCGGCGCGCTCAGGCCTTCCCCGGCCAGGCCGAGATTGCCGTCGCCTGCGCCGCCAGTTCACTGGCGCACGACGCCAGCGCCCGCCCTTCCCCATCAAGCCTCCACAGCGCCGTCTCGTCGGCGACCAGCCACTGGTCGCGCGCCGCATCGGCAGCAATGGCGCGCAGGCCGTGCAGCGGCAACGCCCGCCAACGCTCGGCCTGCCACAGCCGCAGACCATCACCCACCCAGGCCAGGACGCGGCCCGGCAACCGCGCCATCGCGTGCACCGGCGCCGGCATCTCGACGCCAGCGGACACGCGCCAGCGGCCGATGTCCACCGCATGCAGCCAGCGCCCCAGCGGCAGCCACCAATGCGGCCCGGGTACGACCAGCGAGTGCATCGGATCGGCGCCCGCCAGCGGCAGCAGAAGAATCTGCCGCCGCACGTCCAGGTGCACCACATGCACCCCGGCTGCGCTGCGGCCGGCGACCCAGCTCGCCTGCGGATCGACGACGCACAGATCCGGCATCGGCGCGTCGAGCCGGATCCGGCGCACGCCCAGATGGCCGGGCGTCGGCAAGGCCTCGCCCATGCGCCAGTCGTGCACCAGCCCGTCGTAGATCGGCGGCGCCTGCGGGTCGAGCTGGATCTCCCAAATCTCGCGTTGCGCCGGCCAGGCGGCGAGAAGGCTGCGCCGGCGCGGGAGGGCACCGATCACCTGCGGCGGGGTCGGATCGGCGCTGCGATCCGGTGCCGCCCAGCGCCGCAGCAACTGCCCGCGGCGGTCCAGCAGGCTCAGGCTGCGACCATGTGCGAGCAGGACGTGGGCACCATCATGGCTGGCGGTCAGCCCATGCAGGGATCCATCCAGTTCCACCCTCAGCGTCGCGGGCCCGAGGGTGGCACCGGGCTGCGGCCAGCGCTGCACGGACCCGGCATCCATGCTCCACAGCCCGTCCGCCACCGCCAGCGCCTGCAGACCCAGACGCTGGGCGCCGCAGGGCCCAAGCCACCAGGCGTGCTGTGCGGTGTGGATCAGGACCGGCGCAAACGTCGCTGCCTCGTCGCATGGGTGTGCCGGCGCGGACGCGGTCGCCAGCGGCAGCGTCGCCAGCGCGGGCAACAGATCACGGCGCCGCATCGCTGAGGCCCACCATGGCGCAAGGAGCAGACGCACAAATGAAAACGCCCTGCCGCGGGCGCAGCAGGGCATCGCACAGACTGACGTCCGGCGCCGCGGCGCCGGACGGGTCGCCCCTCACTGGGTGAGGATCCACTCCACCGAGGTCTTCAGATCCGCATCCGAGATCTTGGACGCCGGGTTGGGCGACATCGGGACCGGGCCCCAGACGCCCTTGCCGCCCTCGCGCACCTTCTTGGACAGGTTGGCCACCGCATCGGCCTGGCCCTTGTACTTGGCCGCCACGTCCTTGTAGGAAGGGCCGATCAGCTTCTTGTCCTTGACGTGGCAGGCCAGGCAGCCGGACGCCTTGAGGATGGCCTCCGGGTTGGCCAGCGCCGGGGCGCTGAGGCCCAGGCCGAGGGCCGCGACCGCGGCGAGGGTGTGGATCTTGTGCATGGCAGTCTCCGGGTTCGGCGCGCGTGCCTCAGTACACGTCGTGCTGGGTGTTGTGGACGTTGAAGTGGCCGGTCGGCGTGATCAGGCGCGGGTCCTTAATCACGGCCTTGAGCTTGAGCGTCTTGTCGTCGACGACCACGAGCGCGCTCTCCTTGTTCTTGGCCGACCAGACCGAGAACCAGACCTCGTCACCCGCCTTGTTGTACTCGGGCTGCACGACGCGCTTGGCGCCATCGTCCTTCAGCCCTGCCCACTCGGCGATCGGCAGCACGGTGAAGCCCTTCTCCAGGTTGCGGGTGTCGAACACCGCCACCGACTGCGAGACCGCCGAATCCGGGTTCAGCGGCGTGTCGACGTACAGGTGGTTGGACTTCGGGTGCGTCTTGATGAACAACGAACCCCCGCCCTGCGCCTTGATCTGCTGCACCATGGTGAAGCCGTCCTTGCGCTTGGGGTCGGTGCTGACGAGGGCGATGGTCTCGTCGCCGAGGTGGCTGGTCGCCCACACCGGACCGTACTTCGGGTGCTTGAAGTTGGCGCCACGCCCCGGGTGCGGGATCTTGCCCACGTCCACCAGCGCCTGCAGCTTGCCTTCCTTGGCGTCGATGGCGGCGATCTTGTTGCTGTTGTTGGCCGCCACCATGAAGTAGCGCTTGCTCATGTCCCAGCCGCCGTCGTGCAGGAAGCGGGCGGAACCGATCTCGGTGATCTTGAGCGCGTTCAGGTTGGTGTAGTCGACCAGCAGCGACTTGCCGGTTTCCTTCACGTTGACGATGAACTCGGGCTTGTAGTGGCTGGCGACGATGGCGGCCACGCGCGGCTCGGGGTGGAAGTCCTGCGTGTCCACGGTCACGCCGCGCGTGCTGACGATGCGCTTGGGCTCCAGGGTCGCGCCGTCCATGATGACGAACTGCGGCGGCCAGTAGGCGCCGGCGATCGCCAGCTTGTCCTCGAAGCCCTTGAACTTGCTGGTGTCGACGCTACGCGCTTCCAGGCCGATGCGGATCTCGGCCACCGTCTCCGGCTGCGCCATCCACAGGTCGATCATGTTGATCTTGGCGTCACGCCCGATCACGAACAGGTAGCGCCCCGAGGCCGACATGCGCGAGATGTGCACCGCGTAGCCGGTCTTGATGATGCTGATGATCTTCTTGGAGTCGCCGTCGATGAGGGCGATCTCGCCCGCATCGCGCAGCGTGGTGCTGAAGATGTTGGCGATGTTGTAGTTGTTTTCCTTCTTCTTGGGACGCTTCTCCGGCGGCACCACGACCTTCCAGGTCGACTTCATGTCGGCCAGGCCCCATTCCGGCGGGGTGGGCGCGTCGTGCTGGATGTAGCGCGCCATGAGGTCGACCTCGGCCTCGCTGAGTTCACCGCTGGTCTGCCAGTTCGGCATCCCGGCCGGCGAGCCGTAGGCGATGAAGACCTTGAGGTAGTCGGTGCCGTTGGGCTGGGTGACGTCGGGCGTCAGCGGCTTGCCGGTCGCGCCCTTGCGCAGCACGCCGTGGCAGCCGGCGCAGCGCTCGAAGTAGATCTTGCGCGCCTTCTCGAACTCCGCCTGCGTCATCGGCGGCGCCTTCGGGTTGGTCGCCTGGTACATCGGCTCGGTCGCCAGCGGCGAGGAGCCGGCCTGGTACTTCTTCTCGACGTCCGTGATCGCCTTCTCGTCCTTGGTCTGGGCGGCCACCGAGGTCACGGCCAGCATGGCGGCCAGGGGGACCCACTTGATCATGCGTTCGAGTGCCTTCATGGCACCTCCTCTAGGCTGGTTATAGAAGCGAATGCCCGACGGCATGGCGACCATGCTGCAGCGCGCAAAGACCATAATCCTTGAACTGGTTCAATTCGCGGCCGGCTTAGGCGCGTTGACAACGGGGATTTGATGGGTCGCAAGTCGGGCAGGCATCCTAGCGCGGTTTCCCGGGGAAACCCGAAGCAGTTCAAGGCTCCCGCAGGGGCTGCCATGGGACGCTGGCGGCCATGAGAAGCAATCCCGGCCGGATGGCCTTGTTTGGCGCCAGGCGCCACGGCGCCGCCCTGCTGGCCGTGCTCGGCAGCTGCCTGACTCCGGCGCTGGCGGCGGCGCAGACGCAGCAGGCAGCGCAGGGGCAGACCGTCGTCGTCACCGCCTCACGTCACCTCATGCCGGCGCTGGACGCACCGGCGGCGATGACGGTGGTGACGCAGGAGGACATCGCGCGTGCCGGCGCCGACGACCTGCTCGATGCCCTGCGCGGCGAGGCCGGGCTGTCGCTGCAGGGGCGGTCGATCGGCGGTCGGCGCGTCATCAGCCTGCGCGGCATGGACAGCAAGCACACGCTGTTCCTGGTCGACGGCCGGCGTGTGAGCGCCAGCGACGGCATCGTCGGCCACTCGGATTTCCAGTACGACTGGATCGCGGTCGACGACATCGAGCGCATCGAGGTCGTGCGCGGGCCGCTGTCGGTGCTCTACGGCGCGGAGGCCATGGGCGGCGTGGTGAACGTCATCACGCGCCGGCCGGGCGAGCGCTGGAGCGGCGGCGCGCGCGTGCAAGGCCTCTGGGCGGACGGCGGGCGCGGCGGCGACGGCCACCGTGCAGCGGCCCACGTCGGCGGCCCGCTGGGTGCCGGCTGGGCGCTGCGCGCGGGGGCGGCGACGAGCCGACGCGACGCCCTGGCCGCGGCCGACGAGCCGCGCCTGTCGGTGCTCGAAGGCCAGGACAAGAGCGACGCCTGGCTGCTGCTGGACGGCACGCCGGCGCGCGGACAGCGCGTGTCGCTGGAACACCGCGAAGGGCGCGAGGACCGCTGGGCCGATGCCCGCGAGCGCAGCGGCGCGCGCCGCTGGTACCGCAACGATCACCGCCTGGAGCGCCGGCACAGCGCCCTGGCCTGGGAAGCCGACTGGCCGGCCGCGGGCGACGCCAGCAGCCTGCTGCAGCTCTACCGCTCCGAGCTCGACGTCCTCAACACCCGCACCGCCGGCGTGGCGCCCAACCCGGCGCAGCGCCTGAGCGACCTCGTGCTGGACGGCCAGTGGCGCCAGCAGCTCGGCGCCTTGGCCCTGACCGCCGGCTTCGAGGCACGCAACGAGACGCTGCGCGACCCCGGACTGCCGGGCGGCGAGTCGATGGCGCGCCAGCGCGCCCTCTTCGTCCAGGGCGAGACCGCGCTGAGCCCGGCACTGGAGCTCACCGCCGGCCTGCGCCACGACGATCACCAGCGCTTCGGCGAGGCCTGGAGCCCGCGCGCCTACCTGCTGTGGCGGGCCGGTGGCGGCTGGACCGTCAAGGGCGGCTACAGCCACGGCTTCAAGGCGCCCAACCTCAAGCAGATCGTCCCCGGCGAGCGCCGCGAGGGCCCGAACACCGTGATCGGCAATGCCGATCTGGCGCCCGAGACCAGCGACGCCCTGGAACTCGGCGCGACCTGGGCCGGCGGCGGGCGCGAGATCGAGCTCATGCTGTTCGACCAGCGCGTGCGCGACCTCATCGAGCTGCGCCTGGTGCGCCCGGGACCGGTGCCCGGCATCGGCACCTATGTCTACGAGAACCTGGAACGCGCGCGCCTGCGCGGGCTGGAAGCGGCCTGGGCCGAGCGCCTGGGCGGCGGCTGGCAGACCCAGCTGAGCTGGACCTGGCTGGACGCCCGCAACGGCGACGGCGAGCCCCTGCGGCAGCGCCCGCGCCACGCCCTCGGTGCGCGCCTGGACTGGGCCGGCGCTGCCTGGGAGGCCGGCCTGCGGCTGGACTACAGCAGCGGCCAGTGGCTGGCCGCCCTCGCTGCCGGCGCACCGCCGCAACGCGGACCCGACCTCGCCCAGCTGGGGCTGCGGCTGGCCTGGAAGCCGCGCGCCGACCTCGTGATCGCGCTCGCGGTGGACAACCTGACCGACTTGCAGCCGACCGAGAAGTCGCCTCTGTACCTGCACGCCGAACCGCCGCGCAGCGCCTGGCTGACCCTGCGCAGCCGCTGGTAGTTCACACCGGCAGGTCTTGGCCCTGATTCTGTCCCGTCGACACCCCCCGTCTAAAGGGCAGCGGAGACTTGCAAGCCCTGTGCGACACGCCCAATATCCCTCCTGCGAGATGGAGTTCTTTGCACAGGAGGTCGAGATGATCCGATCGACGATGATCGCCCTGATCCTGGTGGCGGGTACCAGCGGGGCGCAGGCTGTCCCGACACAGTGGGCCCCAGGCGACGGTGGCAATGGGCACTGGTACGAGTTCGTCAGCACGGCGGTGACGGCCACCGAAGCCTTCGACCTGGCGGCCGCCAACCACTGGATGGGGCAGCAGGGCCACCTGGCCACCGTGACCTCGGCCGGCGAGAACAGCTTCGTCGCCACCCTGTCAGGTGGTCAGTTGGCCTGGCTGGGCGGCTCGGACGACGGCGCGGCGGTCAACGACTGGACCTGGCGTGCCGGGCCCGAGGCCGGGCAGGCCTTCAGCTACACGAACTGGAACTCGGGCGAGCCGAACAACTGCTGCGGCGGCGAAAACTACGTCCACATCAACTGGGGTGGCCTCGGTCTGTGGAACGACCACGGCGGACCGAGCAGCGTCGGCTTTATGAACGGCTACCTCGTGGAATACAGCGCACCGGTCCCTGAGCCGACCACGGCCCTGCTGTGGCTGGCGGGCCTGGGCGCGCTGGCTGCCGCCCGCCGCCGCCGCTGAGCGCAAGCAGCGGCGCTCTGGGCCGGGCCCGCGGCGCGGAGCCGCGCCGATGCGTCAGCCGACCCAGCGCCGCGCGTTGCGGAACATGCGCATCCAGGGGCTGGGCGCACTGATGTCGCCCGGCGTCCAGCTCAGCAGCACGTTGCGGAACACGCGCTCGGGGTGCGGCATCATGGCCGTGAAGCGGCCGTCGGCGGTGGTCACGGCGGTGAGGCCGGCCGGGCTGCCGTTCGGGTTCGCGGGGTAGGTGTCGGTCGGCTGGCCCTGGCCGTCGACCCAGCGCGCGGCGCGCAAGACCTTGGCCGCGTCGCCGCGCTGCGAGAAGTCGGCCCGGCCCTCGCCGTGCGCCACCGCGATCGGGATCCGGCTGCCGGCCATGCCGGCGAAGAACAGGCTGGGGCTGTCCAGCAGCTCGACCATCGCCAGCCTGGCCTCGAACTGCTCGCTGCGGTTGCGCACGAAGTGCGGCCAGTCGGCGGCGCCGGGAATGAGGGGGCCGAGGGCGGCCATCATCTGGCAGCCGTTGCAGATGCCGAGCGCGAAGCTGTCGCGGCGCGCGAAGAAGGCGGCGAACTGCTCCGCCAGCCGCGGGTTGAAGAGGATGGAGCGCGCCCAACCCTCGCCCGCGCCCAGGGTGTCGCCGTAGCTGAAGCCGCCGCAGGCGACGAAACCGACGAACTGGTCCAGCCGCGCACGGCCGGCCTGGAGGTCGGACATGTGGAGGTCGTGGGTCTGGAAGCCGGCGAGGTCGAAGGCGCGGCTGGTCTCGACGTGCGAGTTCACGCCCTGCTCGCGCAGGATGGCGAGCTTGGGTCGCACGCCGCTGGCGATGTAGGGCGCGGCGATGTCCTCGTCGGCGTCGAAGCCGAGCCGCAGGTGCAGCCCCGGCGCCGCGGCGTCGCTCGCCAGCGCGTGCTCGGCGTCGGCGTCCTCGGGGTTGTCGCGCGCGCGGGCGATGCGCCAGCTCACCTCGTCCCAGGCCGCCAGCAGATCCCCCAGCGCGGCGCTGAACTGGCAGCGCGTGTCGCGCCAGACCTCGACCACCGAGCGCTCGTTGGTGCTGCCGACGACGTGGCTGTGCGCCCCGAGGCCGTGCGCGCGCAGCACCGCGAGCGCGCTGTCGCGGTCGCTGCGCCGCACCTGCAGCAGCGCGCCCAGCTCCTCGCTGAACAGCGCGCGCAGGGTCAGCTCGTCGCGCCGGGCGCCGACCTGGCTGGCCCAGTTCTTGGAGTCGCCGTGGTCGGCCCGGCTGTCGCGGATGCCGTCGCCTTCGGTGACCAGGATGTCGACGTTCAGGCTCAGCCCGATGCGGCCGGCGAACGCCATCTCGCAGGCCGCCGCCCACAGGCCGCCGTCGCTGCGGTCGTGGTAGGCCAGCAGCAGATGGCGCGCCCGCAGCTCGTTGACCGCCGCCACCAGCGCCTTCAGCAGCGCCGGGTCGTCGAGGTCGGGCACGCCGTCGTGCTCGGCGCTGCCGAACTGGCCCAGCACCTGCGCCAGCATGGAGCCGGCGAGCCGGTTGCGTCCGCCGCCCAGGTCGACCAGCAGCAGCGAGGTCTGGCCGGGCTGCAGCTGCGGCGTCAGGGTGCCGCGCACGTCGTCGAGGCTGGCGAAGGCGCTCACGATGAGCGACACCGGCGCCACCACCTTGCGGTCCTGATCGCCGTCGCGCCACTGGCTGCGCATGGACAGCGAGTCCTTGCCCACCGGGATGCCTATGCCCAGCGCCGGGCACAGCTCCATGCCCACCGCGCGCACGGTGTCGAACAGCGCCGCATCCTCGCCCGGCTCACCGCAGGCGGCCATCCAGTTGGCGCTGAGCTTGACGCGATCGAGCTCGATCGGCGCCGCCAGCAGGTTGGTGATCGCCTCGCCGACCGCCATCCGCCCCGAGGCCGGCGCGTCCAGCGCCGCCAGCGGCGTGCGCTCGCCCATGCACATGGCCTCGCCACGGAAGCCGACGTGGTCGGCCAGGGTGACGGCGACGTCGGCCACCGGCACCTGCCAGGGGCCGACCATGGGGTCGCGGTGGTTCAGGCCGCCGACCGTGCGGTCGCCGATGGTGACCAGGAAACGTTTGCTCGCCACCGTCGGATGGCGCAGCACGGCCAGCGCCACCTCGGCCAGCTTGACGCCGTCCAGCTCCAGCCACGCCTGCTGGCGCGCCACGCGCTGCACCTCGCGCCGCATCTTGGGCGGCTTGCCCAGCAGCAGCGGCATCGGCATGTCGATCACACGCTCGCCGCCGGGGCCGTCCTCGACCACCAGCTCGGTCGCCTCGGTGGCGCTGCCGACGACCGCGAACGGGCAGCGCTCGCGCGCGCACATGGCCTCGAACAGCGGCAGCCCGGCCGGGTCGAGCGCGATCACGTAGCGCTCCTGGCTCTCGTTGCACCAGATCTCGCGCGGCGCCAGGCCGGTCTCCTCCAGCGGCACCCGCCGCAGGTCGAAACGTGCGCCGCGGCCGGCGCCGTCGGCCAGTTCCGGGAAGGCGTTGGACAGGCCGCCCGCGCCGACTTCGTGGATGGCGAGCACCGGGTTCGCCTCGCCCAGGGCCCAGCAGTGGTTGATGACCTCCTGCGCGCGGCGCTGGATCTCGGGATTGCCGCGCTGCACGCTGTCGAAGTCCAGCGCCGCGCTGTTGGCGCCGGCCGCCATCGAGCTCGCCGCCCCGCCGCCCATGCCGATGCGCATGCCCGGCCCGCCGAGCTGGATCAGCAGGGTGCCGGCGCCGAACACCTTCTTGTGCGTCTGGCCGGCGTCTATGCTGCCCAGCCCGCCGGCGATCATGATGGGCTTGTGGTAGCCGCGCCGCACCCCGGCCACGGTCTGCTCGAAGACGCGGAAGTAGCCGCCCAGGTTGGGGCGGCCGAACTCGTTGTTGAAGGCCGCGCCGCCCAGCGGCCCCTCGGTCATGATCTGCAAGGCGCTGGCGATGTGCGCCGGGCGACCGACCGGGTCGCGCTCCCAGCGCTCGTCGGTGCCCGGCAGGTGCAGGTTGGACACCGAGTAGCCGGTCAGTCCGGCCTTGGGACGGGCGCCGCGGCCGGTCGCGCCCTCGTCGCGGATCTCGCCGCCGGCACCGGTGGCGGCGCCCGGGAAGGGGCTGATCGCGGTCGGGTGGTTGTGCGTCTCCACCTTCATCAGCACCTGCACCTGGGCCGCGCGCGCGCCATAGGCAGGGGCGTTGGTGAAGCCCTGCGGCAGCCAGCGCTCGGCCGGCCCGCCCGCCATCACCGCCGCGTTGTCGCTGTAGGCGACCACCGTGTGCTGCGGGCTGGTCTGCTCGGTGTGGCGGATCATGCCGAACATGGAGCGCGGCTGCGGCTGGCCGTCGATCACGAACTCGGCGTTGAAGATCTTGTGCCGGCAGTGCTCGCTGTTGGCCTGCGCGAACATCATCAGCTCGACGTCGCTCGGGTTGCGCCCCAGCGCCTGGAAGGCCTCGGCGAGGTAGTCGATCTCGTCGTCCGACAGCGCGAGGCCGAACTCGGCGTTCGCCGCCACCAGCGCGCTTCGCCCGCCGCCCAGGACGTCGATGTGCGCCAGCGGCGGTGCCGGCTGCGGCGCGAACAGCTGCAGCGCCTGGTCGCGCGTGAAGGCCACGCTCTCGGTCATGCGGTCGTGCAGCAGCGCCGCGACCGCGGCGCGCTCCTGGGCGTCCAGCGGTTTCGCGGCGCCGAGCAGGCCGGTTTTCAGCTTCAGGCGGATCTCGGTGATGCGCTCGATGCGGTGCAGCACGGCGCCGTCGGCGCCCAGGCAGTTGCGCGCGATGTCGGTCGCCTTGCTGGCCCAGGGCGAGACGGTGCCCAGGCGCGGCAGCACGAGCACGACCTCGCCGTCCGGCGGGGCATCGCAGGGCGGCCCGTAGCGCAGCAAGGCGGCCAGCCGGTCCTGCAGCGCCGTGCTGGCGGCGCCGTCCAGCGCCACCAGGTGGACGTGGCGCGCCGCGACCCCGGTGATGCGCGGACAGACCGCCTGCAGCCTGCCCAGCAGCGCGCGTGCGCGAAAGTCCGACCAGGCGTTGCCGCCCTCGAAGCTCAGGATCTCGTATGCCATCGCGCCAGCCGCCATCGGGGGGAACCCGGCATTTTACGAGGCCGGTGGGATAATCCCGGCGCATGACGATCACGCCCAAGACCGCCGCCGAAATCGAATCCATGCGCATCGCCTGCCGGCTCGCGGCCGAGGTGCTGGACGTGCTGGCGCCGCAGGTGGTGGCGGGCGTGACGACGGCGCAACTGGACAAGGCGGCGCACGATCACATGGTGAACGTGCAGGGCACGGTGCCGGCCACCCTGGGTTACCAGCCGCCGGGCTATCCGGCCTATCCGGCGTCGTGCTGCACCTCGGTCAACCACCAGGTCTGCCACGGCATCCCGAACGACCGGCCGCTGAAGAACGGCGACATCGTCAACATCGACATCACCGTCATCAAGGACGGCTGGCACGGTGACACGAGCCGCATGTTCATCGTCGGCGAGGGCTCGATCCAGGCCAGGCGCCTGTGCCAGATCACCTACGAGGCGATGTGGAAGGGCATCGTCAGGGTGCGCCCGGGGGCACGCCTGGGCGACATCGGCCACGCCATCCAGACCTTCACCGAGGACGCCGGCTTCTCGGTCGTGCGCGAGTTCTGCGGCCACGGCATCGGCCGGCGCTTCCACGAGGAGCCGCAGGTGCTGCACTACGGCCGCCCGGGCACGCTGGAGGAACTGGCGCCGGGCATGATCTTCACCATCGAGCCGATGATCAACGCCGGCCGGCGCGAGATCCGCGAGCTCGGCGACGGCTGGACCATCGTCACCCGCGACCGCTCCTTGTCGGCGCAGTGGGAGCACACCGTGCTCGTCACCGAAACCGGCTACGAGGTGCTGACCCTGTCGCCCGGTTGCGCGCCGGCACCCGCCTTCGCGGCCCCCGCCGGCGCCCTCGCCGCGCCCTGAGGCCCACCCCGTGGCCGAGCTGCCCGCGGCGATGCTGACCGCGCTGCGCGCGAGCACGCGCGACGGCAAGGCCGCGCTGCTGGAGAGCTTCCGCCAGGCCAGGCCGACGATCACCGCCGCCCAGACCCTGCTGCGCGGCCTGACCCGGCACGTGGACGCCACCCTGGGCGCACTGTGGGCGCAGGCCGGGCTGCCGGCGGGCGCGGCGCTGGTGGCGGTGGGCGGCTACGGGCGCGGCGAGCTCTTCCCCTACTCCGACGTCGACGTGCTGGTGCTGCTGGCGCAGGCGCCGAGCGCGGCCGAGCGGGCGGCGGTCGAGTCCTTCGTCAGCGCCTGCTGGGACCTCGGACTGGAGATCGGCAGCGCGGTGCGCACCGCCGAGGAATGCCTGCAGGAGGCGGCGCGCGACGTCACCGTGCAGACCGCGCTGCTGGAGTCGCGCCTGGTCTGCGGCCAGCGCACCACCTATGCCGCACTCGCGCGTGCCGGCACGGCGGCGCTGGACGCGCGCGCCTTCCTGCGCGCCAAGACGCTGGAGATGCGCCAGCGCCACCTCAAGTACGAGGGAACACCCTACGCGCTGGAGCCCAACTGCAAGGAAAGCCCGGGCGGCCTGCGCGACCTGCAGGTGGTGATCTGGGTCGCGCGCGGCGCCGGGTTGGGCAACACCTGGAGCGAACTCGCCGCCAAGGGTCTGATCAGCGCCTTCGAGGTGCGCCAGCTGCAGCGCAACGAAGGCCTGCTCAAGCTGATCCGGGCCCGCTTGCACCTGATCGCCGGGCGGCGCGAGGACCGGCTGGTGTTCGACCTCCAGACCGCGGTGGCGAACAGCTTCGGCCTCAAGCCGCAGCGCGGCCAGCGCAACTCCGAGGCGCTGATGCACCGCTACTACTGGGCGGCGAAGGCGGTCACGCAGCTCAACCAGATCCTGATGCTGGGCATCGAGGAGAAGGTGCTGGGCTCGGAAGACGCGCCGATGCGGCGCATCAACGCCCGCTTCTTCGACCGCGGCGGCATGCTGGAGGTGGCGCAGGACGACTTGTACGCGCGCGACCGGCACGCCATCCTGGAGACCTTCCTGGTCTACGAGCAGACGCCCGGCATCAAGGGCTTGTCGGCGCGCACCCTGCGCGCGCTGTACAACGCGCGCGAGCTGATGGACACGCACTTTCGCCGCGACCCGGTGAACCGCGAGACCTTCATGGCCATCCTGCGCCAGCCGCAGGGCATCACCCACGTGTTCCGGCTCATGAACCAGACCTCGGTGCTGGGCCGCTACCTGTGGGTGTTCCGGCGCATCGTCGGGCGCATGCAGCACGACCTGTTCCACGCCTACACGGTGGACCAGCACATCCTGATGGTGCTGCGCAACGTGCGCCGCTTCTTCATCCCCGAGCACGCGCACGAGTACCCGCTGTGCTCGCAGCTCGCGGCCGACTGGGACAAGCCCTGGCTGCTGTACATCGCCGCCCTCTTCCACGACGTCGCCAAGGGCCGCGGCGGCGACCACAGCGAGCTCGGCGCGAAGGACGTGCGGCGCTTCTGCCGCGACCATGGCGTCGGCGGCGAGGACGCCGCGCTGTGCGAGTTCCTGGTCCGCCACCACCTGCAGATGAGCCTGGTGGCGCAGAAGGAGGACTTGTCCGACCCCGAGGTCATCGCCCGCTTCGCGGCCCTGGTCGGAACGCCGCGGCGCCTGATCGGGCTGCACCTGCTGACGGTGGCCGACATCCGCGGCACCGGGCCCAAGGTCTGGAACGCCTGGAAGGGCAAGCTGCTGCTGGACCTGTTCCAGCTCACGCTGCGCGCCCTGGGCGGTGCCCAGCCCAACCAGCAGGCCGAGATCGAGGCGCGCAAGGCCGAGGCGCGGCGCCGCCTGGCGCTGCGCTCGCAGCGCCCGGGGGTCGAGCTGCCGCTGTGGGCGACCCTGGACACGCGCTACTTCGCGCGCCACGACGCGGCCGACATCGCCTGGCACGCGCGCTCGCTCGGGCGCTACCTGGAGGCGGCGCGGCCGGTGGTCTGCGCGCGGCCGGCGGCGATCGGCGAAGGGCTGCAGGTGCTGGTCTACGCGCCCGACGCGCCGGAGCTGTTTGCCCGCATCTGCGGCTACTTCGACGGCGCCGGCTTCAGCATCCTGGACGCGCGCGTGCACACCACCTCCAAGGGCTATGCGCTGGACACCTTCCACGTCGAGAGCCTGCACCTGAGCGAGCACGGCCCGGGCGCCTACCGCGACCTCGTCGCGCTGGTGGAAACCCAGCTCGCGGCGGCCCTGCAGGCGCCCGGGCCGCTGCCCACGCCGAGCCGGCGCCGGCTCTCGCGGCGCGTGCGCTCCTTCCCGGTCACGCCGCGCGTGTCGCTGCTGCCCGACGAGCGCGCCCAGCGCTGGCTGCTGACGATCAGCGCCAGCGACCGCTCCGGCCTGCTGTACGCGATCGCGCGCGTGTTCGCCGAGCACCGCATCAACCTGCAGCTGGCCAAGATCAGCACCCTGGGCGAACGGGTGGAGGACACCTTCCTCGTCGACGGCGCCGCGCTGCAGCACGCCCGCACCCAGCTGCAGATCGAGACCGAGCTGCTGGACGCGGTGGCGACGCCGGCATGAGGCCACACCCCACCCCTGCGCGATGAGCCTGAAGCCGGTCAGCGCCCACGACTACGCCGCCGATCCCGCCGCCTGGGACGCGGTGATAGACGCCCGCTCGCCCTCGGAGTACGCCGAGGACAGGCTGCCCGGCGCGCTCAGCTGGCCGGTGCTGGACGACGAGGAGCGCCGCATCGTCGGCACCGTCTACACCCAGGAATCGACGCTGAAGGCACGCCGCATCGGCGCTGCCCTGGTGGCGCGCCGCATCGCCGACCACCTGGACGCCTTCGTCGCCGACAAGCCGCGCGAGTGGCGGCCGCTGGTCTACTGCTGGCGCGGCGGCCAGCGCTCGGGCAGCCTGGCCTGGTTCCTCTCGCAGATCGGCTTTCGCACCGGCCAGCTGCAAGGCGGCTACAAGGCCTTCCGCGCTCTGGTGCGCGAGCAGTTGCAGACGCTGCCGCAGGCGCTCGCCTTCACCGTCCTGGCCGGGCGCACCGGCAGCGGCAAGACGCGCCTGCTGCAGACGCTGGCGGCCGGCGGCGAGCAGGTGCTGGACCTGGAGGCCCTGGCGCAGCACCGCGGCTCGGTGCTGGGCGCCCTGCCCGGCCAGCCGCAGCCGAGCCAGAAGGCCTTCGACACCCGCATCTGGCAGGCGCTGCGCGCCTTCGATGCCGCACGGCCGGTCTACGTGGAAAGCGAGAGCGCGCGCATCGGCAGCCTGCGCGTGCCCGAGCCCCTGCTCGCGCACATGCGCGCGCACGGCCGCGTACGGCGCCTGGAGATGGCGCTGGATGCGAGGGTGGCGCTGCTGCTGCAGGACTACGCCTTCTTCGCCGACGACGTGGCGGGCTTTTGCCGCCTGCTCGAGGCCCTGGTCGAGCTGCAGGGCCGCGAGCGCGTGCGCCAGTGGCAGGCGCTGGCCCACGCGGGCGAGTGGCCGGCGCTGTTCGAGCGCCTGATGCGCGAGCACTACGACCCGCTGTACGAGCGCTCCATGCGCCGCCACTTCGCCACCCTGGGGCACAGCGAGCCGCTGGCGCTGGCCGATGGTGGGCCGGCCGCGTTGGCGCAGGCGGCGCAGCAGCTGCGCAGCGGGGGCTGAATTCGCGTGCGCCGGCTGGACCCACGATGACCCGACCCGACCCGAACGCCGTCGCCAGCGTGCGCCGCTACCGCGTGCGTCGCGTCCCGCTCGGCCAGCCGCTGCGCTGGCTGGAACGCGGCGCGCAGGACTTCGCGCGCTGCCCCGGCCCCGGCCTGCTGCACGGCCTGGCGGCGGCCTTGTTCGGCGGCCTGCTGTTCGTGCTCGCGCGCCAGCACTTCTGGCTCGTGGCCGGCGCCTTCAGCGGCTTCCTGCTCGTGGCGCCGCTGAGCGTGACCGGCATGTATGCGCTCAGCCGTGCACTGGAGCGCGGTGAGCCGGCGCGCTGGCGCGTGGTCTGGGCCGCCTGGCACCCGCGCCGCGGGCGGCTGGTGGCCTTCGGCCTGCTGCTGGCCCTGGCCGGCAGCGGCTGGGTGCTGAGCTCGGCGGCGCTCATCGTCGGCTTCGCGCCGGAGCCCGTGCGCGGGCCGGCGGACTTCGTGCGCGTGGTGGTGCTCGGCAGCGGCTGGCTGTTCGAGGCCTGGCTGCTGCTGGGGGCGGTGCTGGCCGCACCCCTGTTCGCCAGCACGGTGGTGGCGCTGCCCATGCTGCTGGACCGCGACGAGGCGCTGCCGGTGGCGGTCTACACGAGCTGGCGCGCGGTGCTGGAGAACCCGGCGCCGCTGGCGCTGTGGGCGGCGCTGATCGTGGCGCTGAGCCTGCTGGGCATGGCCACCGCTCTGGCCGGGCTGATCGTCATCCTGCCCTGGCTGGCGCACGCGAGCTGGCACGCCTGGCGCGACCTCGTCGAGCCGCCCGCCGGGCCCTGAGCATGTTCGGCTACAGCGAGGAGCAGATCGCCTGGTTCGGGCTGACCTTTGGCGTCGGCGCCTTCATGCTCTACATGGTCTTCATCGTGCTGCAGCTCGCACGCGAGTCCAAGGCCGGGCGCTTCGGCACCTTCATCCTCTTGCTGGTGCTGGGCCTGGGGCTGCTGGGCTTCGTCGCCAAGGGCGTGATCAAGTTCTTCATCGCCGGCGCCGAGTGAACGCGGTCCCGGCGCGTGGCCGGGGCGCCGGCCGGCCTGCGGCCGAGGCGCCGACCGAGGCGCCGGCCGGCGCGTGGCAGGCGCCTCATACTAAGTTGCGTTCAACGATATAGATGTAATCCATTTGAACCCCGTCATTGACTGGGTTCGCTTCGGGTTGGCTTCCAATGCTTGAAGGCCTTTCGTGAGGGCTTGTTCGACGGCACGCAGATCGCGGAAGACGTG
>CAUJJP010000013.1 GCA_963205525.1 Pseudomonadota bacterium
CTGCTTGCAGCAGCGCCGCTTCCACCGCTGGTCGCCGAACGCATCGTGGTAGCGAACACCGGCATGGCAAAGTGGCTGCGCGCGGGGATCGCCGCACACAGCGGCATCGCGGCAAATCTGCGCACGGAGTCGCCCGCCGTGTTCTTCCATGACCTTGCACGGTCGCTGCTCGGCGAGGCAGCGCAGCGTGCCGGCCGCGCGAGATCATCAGCACCAGGGCCTGCCCGGTCACCACCGGGGCCGCCAGCAGCGCGCTGGTCAGCGGTCCGTCCAGCCATTGCAGCAGCCATGGCTTGGCCTGCGCCACGCCGGCAAATCGCTCGCGCAGCGCGCCGAGCTCGCTCGGCCCGAGCTTGGGGTACATCACCAGCCAGCGCATCTCCGGCGGCGTCTGCTCGTCGATGCGCGTCTGCACGCTCTCGACGTACTGCTCGAACACCGCCTTCTCCAGCGTCGCCTGCAGCAGCCGGTCCAGCACCAGCACCTGCAGGTCCGCGGGCAGGCCGGTTTCGGTGCGGATGCGCAGCTCGCTGCCCTCGATGTAGGGCCGCTGCGAAGGCCCCCACTCCAGCCGCCAGGGCTGGGCACCGAGCCGACCCTCCACCACGAAGCCGCTGGACTCGCCGCGCACCGGGCGGAAGCCGTACTGGCGCGCACGCGCCCAGTCGGCCATCTCCGGCCAGCCTTCGCCGCTGCCGGTGGCGCGTGTGAACAGGCGCTTGAATCCGTCGAGCATGGGGGTGAATCGATCGGCGAGCACCGATCGGTCTTGGCCGGCAACGGCCCGAGTGTAGCCATGCCGCTGCGCCCGCCGTCGGGCGGCCCGACCGGGATCCGAGCCGACCTGCCCAACTTCTACAATTTCTCCACTGCCCGTAGCTCAACCGGATAGAGCAGCTGCCTTCTAAGCAGCAGGTCGGGGGTTCGAGTCCCTCCGGGCAGGCCAGCAGCGTGCCAAGGCGCTGGCCCGGCACCCAGCCGTGCTTCAATGGGTCGGCAGGAGCCGCCGTCGGCTCCCCGCAGGAGCAGCACCAGTGTCATCCGGCGCGGGAGCGTCAGCGGAATTCCACCGTCACCGGCTGCAGGCCACTCACCCCCTCGTAGCGCGCCGTCACCTGCAGGCCCGGCCTGGGCGGCAGCAGGGCCGAAAACGAGCCCAGGCTGACGAGCTGGCCAGGTTGCAGGGCCAGGCCCTGGGCGCGCAGTGCGCCCGCCAGCCAGACCACGGCGTTCAGCGGCTGGCCCAGCACATCGCTGCCCTTGCCACCGCCCAGGCGCTTGCCCTGGGCATCGACCAGGCTCACGTCCATGTCGCGCAGCTCACCCAGCAGCCTGGCCTGGCCTGCGGCATCGGCGGGCACCGCCAGCGGCGCACCGACGATGCCCAGGCGGGCACCGACGTTGATCGCGCTCACACCGGCACCGTTGAGCTTGGGCGGCGCCTGCACCATCAGGTCGGGCAGCTCGATGAAGGGCAGGATCTGGTCGACGTGGGCCAGGACCTCGGCGGCGCTGGTGGCACGGTTGATGCCAGCGTCCTTCACGCGCACCAGCAGATCGGCCTCGTACAGCGGGCGGGCGGCAAAGGCGGCGTCCACGCTCGAGCCATCGCTCAGCAGCATGGACCGATACAGCGCACCCCACACCGGCTGGTCGGTGTTGAAGCGCATTTGCACTGCCGGGTTGGTGAGCCCGGCCTTGTAGCCCGCCAGCGGCCCGCTTTGCACGGCCAGGCGCTGCTGCAGCTTGGCGCGCGTGCAGGCAGCAGCGGCCATCGTCGTGTCCTCGGGCGGATTGGCCGCCGGGCGGCGCGCGTCGTAGTCGGAGATCCAGCTCGCGACCTGGGCGTCGCTCAGGCAGCCCGGCGCGTCGGCGACGGATGCCGGCGTCTGGGCACAGGCAGCGAGCAAGGCGGTGAGCGAGGCGCCGAGCAGGACGGTGAGGGACGCAACGGCGCGGCCGCGGGTCGCGGGGGTGGTGGATGCAGGCAAGTCGATCTCCTCGGAGGTGCTGGCCCCGGCCTCGGGCACCTCGGTGCGAGAGGCATCCAGTTGCGATGCCACATTCCCCAGCGCACTGGGCGACGTCGATCGCCACCGCCCAGGGCCACCGCGGCGCCGGCCGGAAGGCTCGCGCATGCTAGCCCTGCGCGCCGGGCGGCGTCCAGCCTGCGCCTGGCGGCGCCTGCGGCGCACTGGCGTCGGCGCCGTGCAGCAGGGCGTGCAGGCCGCTCACGCGCCGCGTCGGTCGCTGGATGGCGTGTGCGAACGGGCCGATGTCCATGCCGGCGAGGGTGAAGGCCTGGCGTGCGCGCGTGACGCCGGTGTAGACGAGCTCGCGCGTCAGCACCGCCATCTCGGCGGGCGGCAGCACGAGCAGCACGTGGGCGAACTCCGAGCCCTGGCTCTTGTGCACCGTCATCGCGAACGCGGTCTGGACCTCGGACAGGCGCGTCACCGAGACTGCGCGCAGCGCCTCGCCGTCGGCGAAAAAGCAGCGCAGCGCGGCGTCTCCTGCCGGGCCGCGCAGGACGATGCCGACGTCACCGTTGTAGACGCCGAGCGCGGCGTCGTTGCGCAGGACCATCACCGGGCGGCCTTCGTACCACTCGCCACGGCGCGCCAGCGCGCCGCTGTCGGCGAGCGCGCGCTCGATGGCGGCGTTCAGCCCCGCCACACCCCACGGCCCTTCGCGCAGCGCGCTCAGGACACGAAAGCCGTCGAAGCTGCGCAGCACGGCACGCGCCCAGGGCTCGAAGTCCTGAGCCGAGGCCGGGCGCCGCGCGAGCTGGTCCAGGTAGGCACGGTAGCCACCCACCACACCCGTCACACCCGCCACACCCGCCACACCGCCTGCGACGGGCCGGCCTTCGATTGCCAGCGCGATCAGATCCTGTGCGCTGGCGAGCCGGCGCAGCGCCACCGGTCCCCGTGCGTCGGCCTGCAGCAGCGCCAGCGCCGTCGCTGGATCGGCGTGCTGGATCGCCTGCGCGAGCTGGCCGATCGGGCCCTCGAAGCGATGGCTGGCGCGCAAGACCACGGTCTGCTGGGCCAGCGCCGAGCCGCTGCCCTGCAGCGCTGGCGGCAAGGCCTGCCCGCAGACCTCGCGCAGCCATTGCGCGGTCGCGGGCCGGTAGCCGGCGGCGGGGGTGGAATCGGCGGCGCACAGGGCGCCCATCACGGAGCCGGCTTCCACCGACGCGAGCTGGTCCTTGTCGCCCAGCAGCACCAGGCGCGCCGTCGGCGCGAGCGCGTCCAGCAGCTGCGCCATCATCTCCAGGTGCAGCATGGACGCCTCGTCGACGATCAGGAGGTCCAGCTCCAGCGGCTGCGCCGCGTGGTGGCGCATGCGCCGCGTCCCCGGCTGCGTGCCCAGCAGCGCGTGCAGGGTGCGCGCGGGCGGCAGTTCGTCGGCCCAGGCGCCGACGGCCAGCGCCGGGTCGGCACGCGTGCGCAACTCGTGCAGCGCCTTCAGGATGGATTCGCGCAGGCGCGCCGCGGCCTTGCCGGTGGGCGCGGCCAGGGCCACGCGCAGCGGCTGCGCGCCGCCATGCAAGGACTGCAGCAGCACGAGCAGACGCGCCGCGGTATAGGTCTTGCCGGTGCCGGGGCCGCCAGTGACCACGCTCAGGCGGCTGCGCAGCGCGAGCGCGCAGGCCAGCTTCTGCCGGTCGATGGCGGCGCCGCTTGGTGTGCCGCTTGCTGTGCTGCCTGGTTTGCCGCTTGGTGCGCCACCTGGCGCGCCGATCGGCGGCGCAAACAAGGCGTCGAGCAGGCGGCGTGCGCGTGCCGTGTCGACGACGGTGTCTTCGGCCGCCGCCGTCGCACGCGCTGCCAGCTGCGCGGCCACGCGCGACTCGTAGCGCCAGTAGCGCCGCAGGTACAGCAGGCCGCGGGCGCAGACCAGCGGCGAGGCGCCGGTCTCATCCGCGGGGTCGATCTCGATCAGCGCCCGTTCGGCCCAGCCCGGCGGCGGCGCGTGCGCGACCGCACCCGCCGCGATCTCGGCCCAACAGGAAGCGAGCTCGGCGGCGCCGACCGGCGGCCAGTCCAGCAGTTCCTGCAGCGCGGCAGCGCCCGCGCCCAGCGGCAAGGCGCTGTGGCCCTGCCCTTCCAGTTGCGCCAGCAGCGCGCTGGCCAGCAGCAGGCTGGCCGGCGCCTCGGGATCCAGGCGGTGGAGGAAGCGCGCGAGGGCGAGGTCCAGGGCGCGCAGCCAGCCGGCAGCGCGCCAGCGCTCGAGCCGCTGCAGCATCTGCGCCGCGCTCATAAGGCAACCTCCGCCCTTGAAGGGCTGCGGTATGAGCGCTTGGGGCGGCCCGGCGCGCTCATGCGTCGGCTCCGGCGCCGCCCACGGGTGCGAGCAGGGTGTCGAGGGCGTCGAGCAGGGCCAGCGGCGCGTCGAGCACGAAGCTGCCGGCGCCGGGCGTTTCGATGCCGCGCAGGAAGAGGTAGAGCGCACCGCCGAGCTCCTGCGCAGGCGCGTAGGCCGGGCCACGCCGGGCGCGCAGCAGGCGGTGCAGGGCGAGCAGGTAGATCGCGGCCTGGACGTCGTAGCGGTGCTCCAGCATGGCCTGCGCCATCGCCTGCGGCGTGTAGTCGGCGTCGTTCCCGCCGAGCGCATTCGATTTGTAGTCCAGCACCCAGCAGCGGCCCTGGTGCTCGAACACCAGGTCGGCAAAGCCCATCAGCATGCCCACCAGGGCGCGCTGCGGCAAGGCCGGCCGCGGCCGGCCGGGCAGGATGTGCAGGCGACACAGGCGGTCCACCTCGCCCGCCGCCAGGCCGACGACCGGGAACCAGAACTCCATCTCGGGCAGCGTGCCGGCGAGCGCCGAAAGCGCCACCTGCGGCCCTGGCAGCACGCGGCTGCAGACGCGGCGCAACCAGTGCACGATCTCGTCGGCGCGCGCGCCATGGCCCTGGCGCTCGCAGCGCGCCGCCAGCGCCTGCTGCAAGGCGGGCGAGGCGTCGAGCTGGAAACCCTCGCCAGCCAGCCACTCGAGCTGCCCATGCAGGAAGTTGCCCGCCAGCGCACCGCGCGGGAAGCGGTGCCAGGGGGCTGCTGCATCTGGCGCGGCGGCCGCGGCTGCCGCGCCAGAGGCCGCAGCGATCGCCAGCACCGCGCCGGTGTCGGCAGGTTCACCGGATTCACCGGGCTCACCGGGCTCACCTGGCTCATCCTCGCGCAGGGTGCGCGCCGCACGCGCGCCGGGCGCGCCACGGTCACGCAGCAGCGCGGAGTAGCTGCCTATCGCCCACTGGCGGTCGAAGGCGGCGCTGTAGACGGCGGGCGGCGCCAGCGCCGCTTCCCCAGCCTGCCCAGCCTCCCCATCCTGCCCAGCCTGCCCGGCCTGCGCCGTCGACGGCGCCAGCCGGGTGGGCGGCGGCAGCTCGGCGTCCGCGGCCAGGCGCTGCACGCGCACGCCGGGGTTCGCATCGGCATAGGCCTGCACGTCGTCCAGCGGAGGCCCGGGAGGCGCTTCGCCAGCGCCCGACAAGAGGTAGCCGATCGCGCTGCGCTGCCAGACGCAGTCGCGCTTCTGGCCGACGACGAGGGCCGAAACGCCGACCCACAGCGCGTGTCGCGCGCGCGTGAGGGCGACGTACAGCAGCCGCAGTTCCTCGCGCTGGCGTTCGCGCTCGGCGACCGCCTGCTGCTGCGCGTTCGGTGCCAGCACGAGCTGCTGCGCGCCGGGGCGCTCGGGGTCGGGCAGCAGCCAGGCGGTGTTTTTGGCGCTGCCGCCGCCAAGCTCGCGGAAGTGGGCGGCGAAGGGCAGCATGACGACCGGGTACTCCAGGCCCTTGGACTTGTGCACCGTCACCACCTGCACCAGGTCGGCGTCGCTTTCCAGGCGCATGACGGCCTCGTCGCCTTCGTTCACGCCCTGCTCTCCCTCGGCGATCTGCTGCGCCAGCCAGCGGATCAGCGCCTGCTCGCCCTGCACCTGCGCCGACGCTGCCTGCAGCAGCTCGGCGAGCTGCAAGACGTTGGTCAGCGCGCGTTCGCCGTCCTGCCTGTCCTCGTCGCGCGCCAGCCAGCGCGCCGGCAGGTCGAAGACGAACAGCGCGCGGCGCAGCATCGCGAGCACACCCTGCGCGCTCCATATCTGCTGCAGCTGCTGCAGGCGCTCGCACATCTGGTCGAACAGGCGCTCGTCACCCGCCAGCGCCAGCAGCTCGGGTACGGTGTAGCCCAGCAGCGCGCTGGCCAGCGCCGCGCGCGCCCGCCGCGCGTCGCGCGGTGCCGCCACCGCCTGCAGCAGGTAAAGCAGATCCCGCGCCTGCGGCGTGACCCAGACCAGATCCTTGTCCGACAGGTAGACGCTGGCCAGCCCGCGCGCGCGCATCTGCTGGCGCACCGCCTGCGCCTCGTGGCGGTTGCGCACCAGCACCGCGATGTCGGCCGGACACAGGCGCCGAAACGGTCTGCCCTCCTCGGCGAAGCCGGCCTGCGGGTCGGCAAGCAGCTCGACGATGCGCTGCGCGCACAGCGCGGCGTAGCGGCCGAGGCTGTCGTCCTTGTGGCGCAGCGCCTCGTCGACGACCAGGGTCAGCGCCGGCATTGCCTGCCCACCGCTGCACAGGCGCTCGGGCCGGCCGCGTGCTCGCACCGGCGCAAACGGCAGGTCCGATGTGCGGCCGGCGCCGAACATGAACGCGCCCTCGCCCGGGCGCTGCTGGGCGCGCGCGAACAAGCCGTTGACCGCGTTCACCAGCGCCGCCGTCGAGCGGTGGTTGGTGTCCAGCGCGTGGTGGCGGCCGGCGGTGGCGCGGCGCGCCTGCAGGTAACTGTAGATGTCGGCGCCGCGAAAGCCGTAGATCGCCTGCTTGGGGTCGCCGATCAGCAGCAGGCAGCGCTCGGGCGCGTCCTCGGCGATGCGGTACAGGCGGTCGAAGATGCGCAGCTGCAGCGGCGAGGTGTCCTGGAACTCGTCGATCAGTGCCACCGGGTACTGCTGCAGGATGCGCTGGCGCAGGCGCTGTGCGCGTTCGCCGTGCTGGGCTTCGTCCAGCGCCGCGTCCAGCCGCTGCAGCATGTCGGCGAAGCCGTAGCGGCCGGCCGCCGACTTGATCTGCTGCATGCGCGCGGCCACCCCGGCGGCGGCATGCAGGCGCAGCGCCTGGCCGGGGTCGGGCAAGGCCGCCAGCGCCTCCATCAGGCAAGCAAAGGCCTCGAACACCGCCGGCAGATCGACCGTCGCGCCGGGCTTGAGCGCGCCGCAGATGCCCGCCGGCGTCAGGCGCTCGGGGCCGGCGCTGCCCAGCTGCGGCAATTCTTGCGCCGGGTCCAGGGCCCAGTCCTTCAGCGCCTGCAGCCACTGCTCGCCCTTGGCCTGGCCGAGCTTCTTCTTGTCGAGCGCGCAGTCCTTGCGTATCCACTGGGCCAGCAGCCAGTCCCGCATCTCGTCCGCGCGCTGCGCCCAGCCTGCCTTCAAGGCCGCCAGCGCCTGTTCGCGTTGCTGTGCGCCGCGCTGCAGTGCGTCCGCCAGCGTGCCCTGGCCGGCGTGCGCGGGCAGCGGCTTGTCGTGCAGGTCCTTCAGGTCGCGCGCCAGGGCGTCGACATCCGGCCAGCGTGCGAGCACGGCGTCCAGCGCCGCGCCGTCCAGCGGGTAGACCTGCTGGCGCCAGTAGTCGCGCAGCGCCTGCGCGCGCAGCGCCGTCTCCTGTGCCTGCAGCTCCTCGTCGAACAGGCAGCCGCTGTCGAAGGCGTGCTCGCGCAGCATGCGCTGGCACCAGGCGTCTATGGTGTGGACCGCGGCTTCGTCCATCGCCTCGGCGGCCAGCGCGGCGCGCCAGGCGGCTTCTTCGCGCGCCGGCCCGGGCGCGCAGGCATCGCGCAGCGCATGCAGGAAGGGGTCGAAGGGGTCGTCCGCCGGTGCGGGCTCGTCGCGCAGGCAGGCCGCGGCCTGCACCAGCCGGCCGCGGATGCGGTCCGACAGCTCGCGCGTGGCCGCGCGCGTGAAGGTCATCACCAGGATCTCGCCCGGGCTGCGCGGCGCGCAGCCGTGGCCCAGCACCAACCGCAGGTAGAGCGCGGCGATGGTCCAGGTCTTGCCGGTACCGGCGCTGGCCTCGATGAGCTGGCTGCCCTGCAGCGGCAGCGCCAGCGGCAGGCGCATGGACAGTGGCTGAGACGGCTGAATCGGGTCTGGCGCCTCAGTCATTCATGTCCTCCGCCTGCGGCCCGGCAGCGGCGTGTCGGTCGATCTCCACCTGCTGCGCCAGCCAGGCCTGGTAGGGCTGGTACAGGCGCCGGGTCGCGGCCTCGAAACCGGGCTCGGCCTGCAGGCTCGCGAAGTCGGGGTGGCTGCGTGCGAGGCAGGCCTCCTCGCCCTCGCCCGCCACCGGGCTGTGCGTCTGGCCTTCGTAGACGGCGCGCGCGCTGGCCGGATCGTCCAGCCAGGCGAGGCCGGTCCTGAGCGCCGTCGGCCACGGACGGTCGCCGCCCAGGCCTTCGCGGCAGGCCCGCAGCAGGTCCTGCAGGGTGGCAGCGGCGTCGAGCGGTGCGCGCACGCGCAGCAGCGCGTCCGCGCCTACCACGATGCCGACCACGCCGGCGTCCGCGGTCTGGTCCGTGGCGTCGTCCGCCATGCCCTCCGCCGTGCCGTCCCCCATGCCGTCCGCGCAGGCGGCCGATGCCAGCGCGCGCAGCCAGGCCGCCAGCAGGCGATCGGGGCGCGGCGCGCCCTTCTTCGTCGTCAGCTTGCCCGACTGCAGCTCCAGCCAGACCGCTGGCGCCAGCGCCGAGGGCGCGCGCAGCCCGGTGAGCCAGTCGTCCAGCACCAGCGAAGAATCCTGCGGGCAGGACCAGCGCAGAGGCTGCTTGTCACACGCCAGCGGATGCGCGTCCAGCACCTCCCGCCAGGCGCCCAGCACCGGCAGCAGGGCCTGCGCCAGATCCGCCTGCGCGCGCCGACCCGGACCGGCCAGCGGCAGGCGACCGCTGCGGCGCAGCCGTTCGAGCTGCTGCTGCAAGAACGCCTGCAGCTGCTGCGGCGCCGGCGCTTGGGTCCAGGCGCGGCAAGCGCGCAAGACCTCGTCGGCGAGCCGCCAGCGCTCCAGCGTGGCGACGCCGAAAGCCTCCTCGTCCTCCTGCCCTGGCGCGCTGGCGTCGAACTCCACCTGCAGTCGCTGGCGGTAGAAGGCCTGCACCGGGTTGCGCAGAAAGGCCGCCAGCGCGCCGAGCGTGAACGGGCGTGTGCCGCGCGCGTCTGCCCCGGCTTCGCTGCCCTTGGCGCACCGCGCGGCGTCCAGGGCGGGGCGCGCGCGCTCGGTGTGCGCCGTGCGCCATTCGCTGGCATGGGTGAACAGGTGCCCGCCGGCCGCAGCGGGCTCGAAGTAGCGGCGGCTGAAAGGCTGTAGCGGGTGCTCGGTGCTGCGCTCGGCCAGCACCTGCGGGCCCCAGCCGCTGGCCAGGTAGTCGCGCAGCTGCGCGACCAGGACCGAGGGCGGCTGCGGCTGGTTGTCGCGCGCACTGCGTCCGGCCCAGCTGAGGTAGAGCACGCGGCGCGCCGACAGCAGGGCGTCCAGCATGAGCTGGCGGTCGTCGTCGCGGCGCGAGCGGTCGCCCGGCCTGGCCTGCCCAGCCTGCCCGGCCTGGCCTGCCATGAGGTCGAAATCGCTGCGGACGGCGCGCCGCGGGTAGGCGCCGTCGTTCATGCCGAGCAGGCACAGCACCGGGTAGGGAATCGCACGCAGCGGCAGCAGGGTGCAGAAGGTCACCCCGCCGGCCTGGAAACGGCGCGTCAGCTCGGGCGCCTCCAGCGCCTCCAGCCAGGCCTCGTGCAGCACCGCCAGCGGCGTCGGCTCGTCGAATCCGGCGGCCTCGCAGGCCTGCAGCCAGGCCGCGAGGGCGTCGTCCAGCGCCTGCAGCAGGGCGCGATCGGCGTCGTCGCTGGCGCTGAAGACCTCGGCCAGCAGGCGACGCAGGCGCGGCGCCCATTGCGTGGGCGTGGGCGGGGGCGACGCATCGACCTCGTCGCGCCAGTGGGTCAGGGTCTGCACCAGCTCGGCCAGCGACCCGGCCAGCGCCGCCGCCAGCCCCGCCACCTCGGCATAGGGTTCGATGCCGGCAAAGCCCGGCGCCGCCTCCAGCTCGCCGCAGGCGTAGCCCAGCAGCATGCGCTGCAGCCCGAAGTCCCAGGTGTTCTGCGCGCCGGCTGCGCCCAGGCCTAGGCTGTCGCGGTGCGCCGCGTCCAGCCCCCAGCGAACGCCGGCGCCGTCCAGCCACTGCGCGATCGTCGGCACGTCGTCCGCCGCCACGCCGAAGCGGCGCGCGATCGCCGGCACCTCCAGCAGCGCGCGCAGCTCGCTCGCGGCCAGCCGCTGCTGCGGCAGCTGCAGCAGGTACTCCAGCGCCACCAGCAGCGGCTCGTTGCCGCGCTCCTTCTGGTCGGCGATGCCCCAGGGGATGTGGCGCGGGTCGCCGCGCGGATACTGCCCGAACACGGAACGGATGGCGGCGCCGAAGACCTCGATGTCGGGCACCATGACGACGATGTCGCGCGGCGCCAGCGGCTGCCCGCCCGGCGGCTGCGCCAGCAGCGCCAGCAACTGGTCGTGCAGGATCTCGACCTCGCGCTGCGCGCTGTGGGCGAGGTGGAAGACGATCGAACGGTCGCTCGCCGGCACCGCCTGGCGCGGGAGCTCGGCCAGCGGCAGCAGGTCGCGCACCGCAGCCTGCACCTGCTGCAGCAAGCTGGTGGGCGGGGTCTCGTCGAACAGGTCGACCTTGGGCAGCGGCTGCTGCCGGCGCGCGGCCTGGGCCTCGTCGAAGGCGTCGAGCTGGCGCACGAAGTCGCGGCTCTGGCGCCCCCAGGCGGCCAGCAGGGGATGGCCGTGGGCGTGCATCTGCGACAGCGGCAAGGCCGCCAGCTCGCGCCCGCCGCGCAAGGGCTGGCGCCGGTGCTGCAGGCGCAGCAGCTCGCGGCCATCGATGATGTCGGCCCAGTGGTAGCGGCAGGGGTTGGGCACCGCCATCAGCACCTGGCAGTGCCCAGCCAGCGCGGTGATCGCCTCCAGCGTCTGCAGCGGCACGTGGGTGCTGCCGAAGACGACGATGCGCCGCGGCAGGCCGGCAAAGCCCTGCTGCGCCGAGCTCTGCGACAAGGCCTCGAGGAAGCGCTGCTGCAGCGCCGAGCGCGAAAGCAGGCGCTGCGCGGGCGTCATGTCGGCCAGCAGGGCGCGCCACAGCGCCGGCTGCCAGCGCTGCTGCGCCGGCAGCTCGGCGGGCTCATCGGAATGTGCGGCATGGGCGGCATGTGCGGCGCGGCGCAGGACGTCGCGCCCCTGTTCCCAGTCCTGCAGCCAGTCGGCGCGGTAGACCTGATACTGGTCCAGCAGGTCGGCCAGGCGCTGCGCCAGCTGCAGGCGCCGGCCAGCGTCACCGCCTTCCAGGAAAGCCGCCAACGGCTCGAAGCCGGGTTGCCCGCTGAGTTCGGGCAGCAGCCGCATCAGGCGCCAGCACAGCGCCAGCTTGTCGAAGGGCGAGGCGGCGGGCAGCGCAGCACGGCCGAGCACAGCCCGCCAGGCGCGCCAGACGAAGCGCGCCGGCAGCTCGACCCGGGTGGCGGCGCAGATGCCATGCGCCTGGGCCTGCGCCATCTTGAACCACTCGGCCATGCCGTTGCTCTGCACGAGCACGACCTCCTGCTCCAGCGGCGCCAGCGGCTGGCGCGCCACCCAGGCAAAGACCGCCTGCGCCAGCAGCTCCAGGCGGTTGCCCTGCAAGACGATCAGGCCGGCTTGTGGTCCCTCTCCCATGGCGGGCATTGTCACTGCATGCGCCGGCCGCGCCCGGCTGGCGCAGGCAGCGACAATCCGGGGCCATCACAGCCACCGTCCACCCCATGCCAGCCCGCAAGACGACGACCCGCCGGCGCACGCCGGACAGCGCCGAACCAGCGCCCGACGCCGGTGTCCGCCCCGTTTCCAAGGCCAGCGCCGTCACCCACGATGCGCCGCCGCCTGCCGAGGCGCCCAAGACCTTTCGCGACCTGATGTCGTTCCGGCTCGTGAAGGCGAGCTACTACTGCACCAAGCCCACCTACCTGAGCTTTCTGCGCACCCACAAGGTCACGGCGGTCGAGTGGCGGCTGATGGGCAACCTCTACGCCGATGCCCCGCTGCCGCTGGCACGGCTGGCGGTGGAGGTGGACATCCAGCTCGCCCAGGCCAGCCGCACCGTGTCCAGCCTGGTGACGCGCGGCCTGGTGCGCAGCGAGGCCGACAAGAAGGACGGCCGCAGCGTGCAGCTCTCGCTCACCACCGAGGGCCGCACGCTGTACCGGCGCATGTTCGGCGAGGCGGTGCGGCGCCAGGAGCGCCAGCTCGCCTGCCTCACGGCCAAGGAGCTGCAGGTCCTTTGCCGCGCCCTGGACAAGCTGGCCGACGCAGGCCGCGCCATGTTCGAGGAGGAGCGCCTGCGACCCTGAGGCAGGGCGCGGCCGCGCCCTGCCCTGGGCACCCGTGCCGCCATCCGGACCCCAATACCGTCAAGTTTGCGTACCGAGCGTTTGCGCTTGAGAGCGCCCCCAGGGCCGGGCTGCGCCCGGCCCGCCAGCGGGCTTGCAGGACCGATGGCCCTCGCCAGGCGAATCACAGTCCGCAGTGGACTGTGATCCGTCCGGGCTCGGCCCCCCCGAGGGGGTCAAGAAAACTTGGGGCGGCCCGGCGTCTTCTTGAGAGCCTGCGCGTGTGTCGTGCCCTGGGCCGAAAGGGGTCGGTCGCCACGACTGGAAGCATCAGGGCAAACGCGTGGTTTGGTGCCTAAGTTAACGGTATTTGGTTAGGCCTCACTGAACCTCAAGAACGGCGCAAGTATGGAGACAACCGCTACAAGAGTGGCGGCTGCCGATGCCGCGGACAGAACTCCAAGGCGCTTGCTTCGAAGCCAGCCGGAAGCGCCGGCCGCCAGCACGAGGCAAACGGTACCGACAAGGAAGGCCTGCGATGCAAGCTGATGAAGAGACATGAGCCGTGGATCAGCGACCGACTTCCCTTCGAGCACGATGCCAGCAAAGACACTTGATACGGCAGCCACCATCAGCGCCAGCGCAGCGAGTAGCGCACTGACAAAGACCCAGGCGTATGCCCGAGACTGCGCCGTCGATGCGAGCAGACTTCCAAGAAATGTGAAGGCGAACCCGGCCAGAAGTGAACTTACGAGGCTGAGTTGATTGAAGAGTGTCTGTGACACGCCCGCTCCTGCGTCGAGAATTTGATCTGAATGTTGGAATCGTACGGTGACTTCAGGATGACCGTCGCTG
>CAUJJP010000014.1 GCA_963205525.1 Pseudomonadota bacterium
CTGCGCCCAGCCCGCCATCGGGCTTGCAAGCCCGATGGCCCTCGCCAGGCGAATCACAGTCCGCAGTGGACTGTGATTCGTCCGGGCTCGGCCCCCCGTGGGGGTCAAGGAAACTTGGGACGGCCCGGCGTTTCCTTGAGATGAGGGCAGCGGTCGCCGCTTGGCTAAGCTCGACGCTCAGTTCGCGGTGTTGACGATGATGGGGTCGCGCGGGCGGCAGATGTCGCCGACCGCGGTGCTGCCCTCCGGGCGCACGAAGGCCGCGCTGAGCACGCCGTCGTGGATGCGGCCGATCGGCCCCAGCGTGTTCTTGGTCTGCGCCGTGAGCCGCCAGGTGAACGACAGGCGGTCGGCCGAAGGTCCGACGGGATCGAAGTAGGGCTTGGCCATCGGCCTGCGGCCGAACGGCCCGGCGTCCTCGTGCAGGTCGACACCGACCACGTCGGCCTGGTGGTAGGGCGGCGGGCCCTTCTGCTTTGGCACGAACTCGAACCCGTCCAGCGGCGTGAGGGCGACCAGGCCGCCCCTGCCATCCTCGCGCGCGAGGAAGAAGACGAGCTCCTGCGGCTTCTGGCCGGGGTCGCCCTGCACCGGCCGCACGCAGTAGCGCAGATAGGGCAGCACGGCCTCGCAGCGCTTCATGGTCCCGGTCTTGGGCTGCACCACGACCGGGATCCGGCACTCCCGCTGATCGCAGACCGGCTTGAAGTTCCAGCCGGATGATGCGACGCCCATGGGTGCCAGCGGCAGTCCCAGCCAGCGCGCCACGAGGCCAGGATCCAGGGCCTGTTCGAAGGCCTTGTCGGTGCTGTCGTCGATCTCCTCGAGGACCTCGCAGTCCTTGGCCGTGAGTGCGCAGGGGTCGGTGGAGCCGATCGGCGTCTTCTCGGCCTCCCTGCGACAGGCCCGGGCCAGCATCCGGTTGGCCGAGATCGGTTCTTCGGCGGCGTTTGCCGCCGCAGGGCTGGCAGGCGCTGCGGCCGCTGCGGACGGCGCAGGCTCGCCGGGGGGCAGCGAGCAGGCGGCGAGGGCGCACAGCAGCGCCGGCCCGGCCAGACGGAACACACGGGCGGCCGCGGTTTGCGGGACAGGGGTCATGGGGGCTCCCTCCGGTGCTGCGACGGCCGCGTGTCCCGCCGTCCGGGCGCTGGCGCCTGCACGCCATCTGCGCGACGATGTTGAGGCTGCAGGCGCGCGCGCGCAAGCCTTGGCGCGCCCTGCCCGACTCTGGCTTCGTCAAGAAGGAGGACTGTCGATGAAATCACCCGCCCATCGCGGCCCGACGCCGGCCTTGCCCCTGGTCGCCCTGGCCGCGGCGCTGCTGGCCGGCTGCGCCAGCCTGAGTTCGGAGCCGCTCCCGGCCGACGCCCCGGCGATCACCCAGGGCTTGGTCTACCACCTGCCGCGGCGCGACATCCTGGTCACCGTGAACGTGAAGTACGACGCTGGCACAGCGCGCGTGGAACGCGTGGACATCGCCCCTGGCAGCGCCTACGCGGACACCGGCAGCGCCTACGTGCTGCAACTGCAGCGCAGCCTGATCGGCAACAGCAAGATCGACCTCGGCGTGAGCGTGGACGGCCTGCTGAACAAGGCCGACGCCTCCCACACCCCAAAGCTGCTCGAGGCGTTCAATGCCATCGCCGAGGAGGCCGGAAAGGTCGGGACGAAGGCGCTCGCGACACCCGCCCCGGGCACCAACCCCTGCGCGCTGGCCGGCGCGCACGCGTTCCGGATTCCGCTACGCAGCCACGCGGAGGACGCGCAAATTGCAGCTGCGAAATGTCCGCCGGATCCCTATCGCTTCGTCAACGGCGAGTTCACGACCCCCATCTGCGGCAGCGCGATGAAGGTCGTGGTGCGCGAGCTGGCGCCCGTGCCCGCGGGTGCGCTGGCTGCCGCCGCTGCAGCTCAGGTGGCCACCGTGGGCCCAGCAGGCGCAGACGCCCAGGCCGGGGTCTACTACCGCCAGAGCCGTCCGTTCGAGGTCCGGGTCGAGCCGGCCGCGGCCTTCGGACTCCATGCCACGGCCATCGTGCTCTCGCCGACCCGTTCGCCGACGCGCTTCCTGCCCTATGCGCGCACGCTGTTCGCCCAGTCCAGCGTGACCTCGGGCTTCGTCGCCGGCGAGCCGCAAAGCCTGGTGGAAGACGTGGAAGGCGAGGCGGTGGCCCTGCTCAAGTTGCCGGCGGCGCTGCTGCGCGCCTACTTCGCGGCCGCGGGCGCGGTGTTCGAGGGCTTCCAGGCCCGCGATGCGTCGAAGGGGGAAGCCGCGGCGCAGGACTTGAAGCTCCAGCTCGTGAAGCAGAAGGTGAAATCCTGCCTCGCGGTGCTGGCCAAGGCGCCGGTGGACACCGCCTTGCTGCAAAGCCTGGGCTGCAACGAGGAGTGACGCGCAGGCAGCGCCGCTCGCCGCGACGGCCTACCAGCGCACCGGCAGCGGGCGCGTCAGCCGCCAGTGGCGGCCGCTGCGCTGCAGACAGCCCTGGCGCGTGAGCGTGCCCAGCAGCCGGGTCACCATGGGCCGCGTGCAGCCGATCTGCTGCGACAAGGCCAGGTGCGTGGGCGGGCTGCGGATCAGGCGGGCGCCCTCGGCCACGTCGGCCGCACCGGCCGCCGCGCCCGCCTCGGCAGGCTCGGCCAGCGCCTCGAGCGCGCTGCGCAGCCGGCCGTAGCAGTCGTTGAGCGCGAGCTGGCGCGCGCTGAGGGTGGCGGTGCGGGCGCGCGCGATCAGCTTGGTCAGGAGCTCGAAGGCGAACGCCGGCTGCTCGCCGATGAAGGCGGTGAGGGTGGCGCGGGTGACGAGGGCCACCTCGCAGCGCTGCTGCACCTCCACGCTGGCCGAGCGCGGGCCGCCGTCCAGGCTCATCTCGCCGACGTACTCGCCGGGGCCATAGCTGCCGAAGGTGATCTCGCGGTCGGACTGCGGATCGTGCGCGAAGGCGCGCAGCCGCCCGCTGAGGATGATGTAGATCGTGTCGCCCGGCTCGCCTTCGGCGATCAGCAGCCGGCCGCGGCGGTAGGTGTGGCGCACCCCACGCGCGGCCAGCTCGCGCAGCAGGGGGCTGGCGCCCGCCAGTTCGACCATCGCCGTCCTCCCTCGAGAAGCGGCGGCCATCGTAATGCGCTCACCCTCAGGCTGGCCAGCGGGCTGGCGGTGGCGCTGGTGCTGGCGGTGGCGGCTGGCGAGGTCTCATACTAAGTTGCGTTCAACGATATAGATGTAATCCATTTGAACCCCGTCATTGACTGGGTTCGCTTCGGGTTGGCTTCCAATGCTTGAAGGCCTTTCGTGAGGGCTTGTTCGACGGCACGCAGATCGCGGAAGACGTG
>CAUJJP010000015.1 GCA_963205525.1 Pseudomonadota bacterium
CGCACCACCCACGGTGCCTGCAGACCCAGCGCGCTGGTGAACAGCGCCTCCACTTCAACGCTCAATTCCATGCTCCTGGCAGCCGCCCGGTGGACATGTGGACAGGCTCAAATGCAGCCTGCCCACATTCCCCCCGGGCTCGACGACGACCCGCGATTCTGACTGTTGGGTTCCACACGAAATGACGAGGGGCCCTTTTGCTTCTGATACAGCGACACCATCTCGACGGCGGCGTCGGCGCCGCCGGCGCCGCCGACGACATCGCTGTCATGCGGCGCCGCCCGGACCTCGGGCCCGGGCGTGGCGGCATTCATGGCGAGCTCGGCCTCAAGGCTTGGCGGCTCGCGAGAGCTGCCACACGTAGGCGGCCAGGACGTGGATCTGCTCCTTGGTGAGCAGCTTGTCCTGCGCCGGCATGACGTTGGTCTTGCCGTTGTGGATCATGGCCGCGATCGCGTTCTCGCCCCAGCCGTGGAGCCAGATCTTGTCGGTCAGGTTGGGCGCCCCCAGAGCCTGGGTGCCCTTGCCGTCGGCGCCGTGGCAGGCGGCACAGAGCGCGAACTGGTCCTTGCCGAGCTGGGCGTAGACCGGGTTGTGCGCGCTGCCCGACAGGCTCAGCACGTAGTGGGCGACGTTGCGCACCGCCTCGCCGCTGCCCAGCGCCTCGGCCATCGGGGTCATGATGCCCTGGCGGCCGCCGGTGATGGTCTCCTCGATCAGCTCCGGCGTGCCGCCCCACAGCCAGTCGTCGTCGCTCAGGTTGGGGAATCCCTTGCTGCCGCGCGCGTCCGAGCCGTGGCACTGGGCGCAGTGGTTGATGAACAGGCGCTGGCCTATGCCCATGGCGTCGGCGTCGCGCGCCAGATCCTCGGCCTTCATCGCCGCGAACCGGGCATAGATGGGCTCCATTGCCGCCTTGGCCTTGGCCTGCTCGGCCTCCCATTGGCCGGTGCTGGTCCAGCCCAGCGTGCCTTCGCGGCTGCCCAGCCCCGGGTACAGCGCCAGGTAGATGGCAGCGAAGGCCACCGTCATCACGAACAGCCACATCCACCAGCGCGGCAGCGGGTTGTTCAGCTCGACCAGGTCCTCGTCCCAGACGTGGCCGGTGGTGTTGTTGCTGGCCATCACCTTGCGCCGGCTGGCGATGATCAGCAGCGCCAGGCAGCCCAGCAGGCCGATGCTGGTGACGGCGGCGATGAAGATCGACCAGCCGCTGTTGAAGAAGTCGCTCAAGACACCCTCCCTTGGTTGCTCGCCGCCGGAAGGGTCTGGCCCTCCTCTTCGAACGGCAGGCGCGCCGCTTCATCGAATGCGGCCTTGCGGCCGCGTGCATACACCCAGCCGACGATGGCCAGGAAGAGCAGCAGGCTGACCACGGTGACCGCGCTGCGCAGATCGTTCACGTCCATGCGTTGCTCCCGTGTTCAGCGCGCCAGGCCCAGACCCTGCAGGTAGGCGATCACCGCCTCCAGCTCGGTACGGCCCTTGACCTCCTCGGCCGCACCCGCGATCTCGGCGTCGCTGTAGGGAACGCCGAGCTTGCGCAGCGCGCTCATGCGCGGCGCCATCACCGCCGGGTCGACGCTGGCCTTGGCGAGCCAGGGGTAGGCCGGCATGTTGGACTCGGGCACCACGTCGCGCGGGTTGGTCAGGTGCACGCGGTGCCACTCGTCGCTGTAGCGCCCTCCCACGCGGTGCAGGTCGGGGCCGGTGCGCTTGCTGCCCCACTGGAAGGGGTGGTCGTAGACGAACTCGCCGGCCTTGGAATAGGGGCCGTAGCGCAGCGTCTCGGCACGGAAGGGGCGCACCATCTGCGAGTGGCAGTTGTAGCAACCCTCGCGGATGTAGATGTCGCGCCCGGCGAGCTGCAGCGCGGTGTAGGGCTTGACGCCCTCGGCCGGCTGGGTGGTGCTGCGCTGGAAGAACAGCGGCACGATCTCGACGATGCCGCCGATCGCCACCGCGACCAGGGTCAGCACGATGAGCAGGAAGTTGCTGGTCTCGATCTTCTCGTGACCGCGGGCGGGGCTGTGATTGGCCATGTGTTGTTCTCCTGCCGCCTCAGGCGTGGGCGCGGGCCATGGGCACCGGCACCAGCGCAGGCTTGCTGCTCTTGATCGTCATCACCACGTTCCAGGCCATCACCAGCATGCCGCTGAGGTACAGCAGGCCGCCAAGCAGGCGTATCACGTAGAAGGGGAAGGTCGCCTTCACGCTTTCGACGAAGCTGTAGACCAGGGTGCCGTCCGGATTCACGGCGCGCCACATCAGGCCTTGCATGACGCCGGCGATCCACATCGCGGCGATGTACAGCACGATGCCGATGGTGGCGATCCAGAAGTGCAGCTCGATTGCGCGCTTGCTGTGCATCTCCTTGCGCCCGTACATGCGCGGGATGAGGTGGTACAGCGAGCCCATGGTGATCAGCCCCACCCAGCCCAGGGCGCCGCTGTGCACGTGGCCGACCGTCCAGTCGGTGTAGTGGCTCAGCGCGTTGACGGTCTTGATCGACATCATCGGCCCCTCGAAGGTCGACATGCCGTAGAAGGACAGGCTGACGATGAGGAACTTCAGGATCGGGTCGTCACGCAGTTTGTGCCAGGCCCCGCTCAAGGTCATGATGCCGTTGATCATGCCGCCCCAGCTCGGCGCCAGCAGCACCAGGCTGAACACCATGCCCACGCTCTGCGCCCAGTCCGGCAGCGCGGTGTAGTGCAGGTGGTGCGGGCCGGCCCACATGTAGGTGAAGATCAGCGCCCAGAAGTGGACGATGGACAGCCGGTAGCTGTAGACCGGGCGCTCGGCCTGCTTGGGGATGTAGTAGTACATCATCCCCAGGAAGCCGGTGGTGAGGAAGAAGCCCACCGCGTTGTGGCCGTACCACCACTGCACCATCGCGTCCTGCACCCCGGCGTAGACCGAATAGGAGTGCGTCAGGCTGGTCGGGATCTGGATGTTGTTGAAGATATGCAGCAGCGCCACCGCGATGATGAAGGAACCGAAGAACCAGTTCGCGACGTAGATGTGGCGCACCCGGCGGATGCCTATGGTGCCGAAGAACACCACCGCGTAGGACACCCAGACGGCGGCGATCAGGAGGTCGATCGGCCAGATCAGTTCGGCGTACTCGCGGCTTTGCGTCAGCCCCATGGGCAGCGTGATGGCGGCCGACACGATCACCGCCTGCCAGCCCCAGAAGGTGAACTTGGCCAGCCCCTGCATGAACAGCGGGGTCTGGTTGGTGCGCTGCACGACGTGGTAGCTGGTGGCAAACAACGCGCTGCCGCCGAAGGCGAAGATCACCGCGTTGGTGTGCAGCGGGCGCAGCCGGCCGTAGCTCAGCCAGGGAATGCCGAAGTTCAGCTCCGGCCAGGTGAGCTGGGCGGCGATGATCACGCCCACCAGCATGCCCACCACGCCCCAGAGCACGGAGGCAAGCGCGAACCAGCGCACCACCGTATCGCTGTACATCGGGGCTGCTGCGCCCACGTTCTTGTCGGACATCGGACCTCTCCTCGAGGAAAACTTCGTCAATAGTAGGGGATTGTTCTGTCGGTCGACTTACTCAGCTTTGAGCCTCGTCGCCGCCGTCCAGTCGTGAATCGAGTATGCGTTCGGCCTCGTCGTCCAGATCCTCGAACTGGCCGCGCCACAGCGCCCAGCCGAAGACGGCGATGATGGCCAGCACCAGCAGCACCGACATCGGGATCAGCAGGTACAGGATTTCCATCTTCGAGGCCGCTCAGGCGCGCGGGGCGCGCGCCGCGCGCGTGGCGTTCAGGATCACGGTGAGCGAACTCAGCGCCATGCCCAGGCCGGCGGCCCAGGGCGGCAGCCAGCCGACCACCGCCAGCGGGATGCCGAGCGCGTTGTAGGCCAGGGCCCAGGCGAGATTCTGGCGCACGATGCGCAGCGCGCGCCGGGCACTGGCACGCGCACGCAGCACGTCGGCCCAGCGGCCCGAGACCACCACCGCATCGGCCTGCGCACGGGCGACCAGCGCGCCCTGCCCCATCGCCAGCGAGACGTCGGCGCGCGCCAGCACCGGCGCGTCGTTCACGCCGTCGCCCACCATCAGCACGCAGTGCCCGGCCGCCTGCGCCGCCGCCACCGCGTCCACCTTGTCCTGCGGCGAGGCGTCGGCGTGCGCCGCCGCAATGCCCAGGCGCTGCGCCAGCGGCTGCACGCGGCTGGCGCGGTCGCCCGACAGCAAGGTGGCTGGCAAGCCCTGTGCGGCCAGGGCGGCGATGGCAGGCGCGGCATCTGCGCGCAGACTTTCCGGGCGCAGCAGCGCCGCCACCACCCGCCCATCCAGGACAAGCACGGCGCGCGCCTCATCGGGCAGCGGTTGGCTGGGCGCCAGCCACGCCGCCGATCCCAGCTGCCAGCAGCGGCCTTGCAGGTCCCGCCCCTGCAGGCCGGATCCCGGCCGTTCCTCGACCTGGGTCAGCGCCAGCGGCGTCACCGCCAGCGTGCCCGCCAGGGCGGCGCTCAAGGGGTGGGTGGAGCGCGACGCAAGCGCCAGCGCCGCCGCCTGTGCCAGCGCTGGATCGAGGTCGAGATCCAGCATCTGCAGGGAAGCCGCCGCGCAGCCCTCGTCGGTCAAGGTGCCGGTCTTGTCGACGAACAGGCGGTCCGCGCGCGCCAGCGGCTCGATCGCATCCAGTCGCTGCAGCAGCACGCCGCGCCTGGCCATGCCGCCGGCCGTCGCCACCCAGGCCGCGGGGGCGGCGAGCGAAAGCGCGCAGGGGCAGGTCACCACCAGCACCGCCACCGCCACCGGCAGCGCGCGCGCAGGGTCGATCTGGCTCCAGGCCAGCGCGGCGCCGGTCGCCAGCAGCAGCACCGCCCACAAGAAGGGGCCGGCCCAGCGGTCTGCCAGCGCCAGCGCCGCCGGACGCTGGGTCATGGCCTCGCGCATCAAGGCCACGATGGCCTGCTGGCGGGTGTCGGCGCCGGCGCGCAGCACGCGCATGCGCACCGGCGGCCCAAGGTTGACGCTGCCCGCCACCAACATGCTGCCCGCTGTCTTGTCCACCGGCGTCGATTCGCCGCTGAGCAGCGCCTCGTCGGCCTCGGTGCCGCCTTCGATCAGCGGACCGTCGGCGGCAAAGGCCTCGCCGTGCGGCACCTGCACGATGTCGCCCGCGCGCAGGCGATGCACGCTCACCGACTCCACACTGCCGTCGGCGCGCTCGCGGCGTGCGGTGGCGGGCATGGCGGCGAGCGCCGACTCCAGATCCGCCTGCGCGCGGTGGCGCGCCCGCAGCTCGAGCCAGCGCGCCCCGAGCAGGAAGGCGACGAACATGGTCAGTGAGTCGTACCAGACCTCGCGCCCGAAGCCGGACGCAGGCGCGAAGGTGGCACCCATGCTGCCGACGAACGCGGTCGCGATCCCCAGCGCCACCGGCAGGTCCATGCCGATGCGGCGCTGCCTCAGGCCACGCCAGGCGGCGCGGAAGAAGGGCCCGGCGGAGAACAGCAGCACCGGCAGGGTGAGCAGCCACTGGCTCCAGTTCAGCAACTGGCGCAGGTCGTCCGACAACTCGCCGGGGCCCGCCACATAGCTGGGCGTGGCCAGCATCATCACCTGCATGGAGCAGAAGGCGGCGACGAACAGCCGCCACAGCGCGCGCCGCTGCTCGCGCCGGCGCAGCTCACGCGCAGGAGCCGCGGCGTCGGGAACGGCCTCGTAGCCGGCGCCGCGGACGGCGGCGATCAGGGCCGAGGGCCGGGTGCGCGCCGGATCCCAGCGCACGCTGGCGCGCGCCGCGGCAGCGCTCACGCGCGCCTCCTGCACCCCGTCCACCTTGCACAGCGCCGCCTCCAGGATGCCGCTGCAGGCGGCACAGGTGATGCCCGCGATCTGCAGCCCCGACTCGTAGATCGGTCGCCCGTCGGCGCCGACGGACCGACGCGAGAAGCAGGCGTACTCCAGCGGGTCGTCGATCACCTCGCCCGGCGCCGCAGCGCCGTCGGCACCGGCGTCGAGATTCGCACGCGCGGACGCGGCAGCGCGCAGGCCGGCCGCCGGGACATCCGCCCCGGCTGTGCCATGCTTGCGCGCTGTGTGCATCCCTGCCGTCCTCGCCATGTCCACGTTCAAGATCGCCAGATCGGCCATTCAGCGCTTCGTCTGGCTTGCGCTGGCCAGCGCCGCTCCCCATGCCGGGTCGCAGACCGCGCCCCAGCCACGCCTGCCCACGCTCACGCTCAGTGCCGGCATGCACCTGATCCAGGCCGAGCTGGCGACCACCCCGGCGCAGCAGGCGATCGGCATGATGCAGCGGCGCGGCATGGGCGCCAACGAGGGCATGCTGTTCGTCTACGACACGCCGGACAAGCTGTGCTTCTGGATGCGCAACACGCTGATCCCGCTGACCATCGCCTTCGTCGCCGACGACGGCCGCATCGTGCACCTGGCCGACATGAAGCCGCTGGACGAGACCTCGCACTGCACGCCCGAGCCGGTGCGCTACGCACTCGAGATGAACCAGGGCTGGTTCGCCAAGCGCGGCATGAAGAAGGGCGACCACCTGCGCGGTCGCCCCTTCGGGAACTGAAGCCGGCAGCCGGCGCCGGTCAGGCGTAGTTGGCTTCGGCGAAGTCCCAGTTCACCAGCTTGTCGAGGAAGGTCTCGACGAACTTCTGGCGCAGGTTGCGGTAGTCGATGTAGTAGGCGTGCTCCCACACGTCCACCGTCAGCAGCGCCTTGTCCGCCGTGGTCAGCGGCGTGCCGGCGGCGCCGGTGTTGACGATGTCCACCGATCCGTCGGCCTTCTTCACCAGCCAGGTCCAGCCGGAACCGAAGTTGCCGACCGCCGACTTCACGAAGGCCTCGCGGAAGGCCGCCAGGCCACCCCACTTGGCGTTGATCGCAGCCGCCAGCGCGCCCTTGGGCTCGCCGCCGCCGGCCGGCTTCATGCAGTGCCAGAAGAAGCTGTGGTTCCAGATCTGCGCCGCGTTGTTGTAGATGCCGCCGCTGGCCTTGCGCACGATCTCCTCCAGCGACAGCGATTCGAACTCGGTGCCCTTTTGCAGGTTGTTCAGGTTCACCACGTAGGCGTTGTGGTGCTTGCCGTGGTGGTACTCCAGCGTCTCGCGGCTGTAGTGCGGCGCCAGTGCGTCCAGGGCGTAAGGCAGGGCGGGCAGGGTGTGTTCCATCTGGGTTCCTCCGGTGGGGTTTTGTTGATTCTAGGCAATACGCCCAGACCCTTTGTGGTGCTGGGATGCCGGCCCCCGACCGGGGCCCCGGTCCTCCGCCGGGCCCCGCGCCGCCGCCGCCGGATCCGGCATCAAGCCCTGCACCTGCAGGTTCGCCCGGCCGTCGGACCAGACCCCTTGCACGGTGTCGCCCGGCGCCAGGTCGGCGGCGCGCGTGACGGGCTGGCCCTGGGCCGACTCGACCCAGGCATAGCCACGCCTGAGCACGGCCTGCGGATCCAGCGCCTGCAGGCGCAGCGCGTGGCCGTCCAGGCGCTCGTGCTGCACGCGCAGCAGCGCCGCCTGCGCATGGCGCAGGCGTTCGGCGCGCAGCGGCAGCGCGGCGCCGGTCTGGTCCAGGCGCCGCCGCAGCGTCGAGTGAAGCGCCTGCGCTGACGCAAACAGCCGCTGCCGGTGGCGCGCCAGGCCCGCCGCCGGCCTGGCCAGCCGCAGCGCCGCCAGGTCCAGGCGCTGGGCCTGGGTCTGCAGCCGCCGCGCTGCGCCGCGCTGCAGCGCCAGCGCCTGCGTGCGCAGGCCGGCCAGCAACTCGTCGCGCGCCGTACAGGCCAGTTCGGCGGCTGCGGTGGGAGTCGGTGCACGCAGGTCGGCCGCCAGGTCGCACAGGCTGCTGTCGCTCTCGTGGCCGACGCCGCAGACGACCGGAATCGGGCTCGCCGCCACGGCACGCACCAGCGCCTCGTCGTTGAAGGCCCACAAGTCCTCCAGCGATCCGCCGCCACGCACCAGCAGCAGGGTGTCGACCTCGCGCCGGGCCGCCGCCGTGGCCAGCGCGCGCACCAGCAAGGCCGGTGCTTCGGCCCCCTGCACCGGCGCCGGGTACAGCAGCAGCGGCACGTGGGGTGCGCGGCGCGCAAAGGCGGCCAGCACGTCGCGCAGCGCCGCCGCCTGCGGCGAGGTGACGATGCCGACCGCGCGCGGGTGGGCGGCGATGGGGCGCTTGCGCGCGGTATCGAACAGGCCGGCGGCCTGCAATCGGTCGCGCAGGCGCAGGAACTGCTCGTACAGGCTGCCGGCACCGGCACGCTGCATGGCCTCGGCGACGAACTGCAGCTCGCCGCGCGGCTCGTAGACCGCAAGCCGGCCGCGCAGCTCGACCTGCTGGCCATCGGCGGGCGCGAAGTCCAGCATGGAGGCCGCGCGCCGGAACATGGCGCAGCGCAGGCTGGCGGCCTGGCCTTGCGCGTCCTTGAGGGTGAAGTAGCAGTGCCCGCTCGCGGCGCGCGTGAAGCCGCTGAGCTCGCCGCGCACCGCGAGGGCACCGAAGCGCGCCGACAGCGCATCGCCCAGCGCCAGCAGCAGCGCGCTCACGTCCCAGGGCGCGCGGCCGGCGGTGTGGTTCATCGTCAGGGAGGGCGGGAAATCAGAGGGGACGCCGCAGGTCCGCAGGACCCGGGACCGGCCGGGGGCATCGTCCATAATGCCCGGCGTCCCGCGCAGCAAACGGAACCCGACCCTTGTTCTTCATCATACAAGCCGCCGGCTGGCCGATCTGGCTGCTGATCGTGTGTTCCATCGTCGCGCTGGCCTTGATCATGGAGCGGCTGTACCAGCTGCGCCGCTCGCGCGTGGCGCCGCCCACGCTGGTCGACGAGGTGCTGGGCGTCACCCGCAGCAGCCTGCCCTCGGCCGAGGTGGTGAACAAGCTCGCCGAGAGCTCGGTGCTGGGCTCGGTGCTCGCCGCCGGCCTGCGCAGCGTGATCGCCGAGCCGCGCATCAGCGAGGACGCGCTGCGCCAGGCGATCGAGAACGCCGGCCGCGAGGCGGTGCACCGCACCGAGCGCTATCTGAACACCCTGGGAACGATCGCCGCGGCGGCGCCGCTGCTGGGCCTGTTCGGCACCGTGATCGGGATGATCGAGATCTTCGGCTCGCAGGGCCCGGACGGCACGGCCAACCCGCAGCAGCTCGCGCACGGCATCTCGATCGCCCTGTACAACACCGCCTTCGGCCTCATCATCGCGATCCCGGCGCTGATGTTCTACCGCTACTTCCGCGGCCTGGTGGACGCCTTTCAGCTCTCGATGGAACTCGCCGCCGCGCGGCTGCTGCCGCACCTGATGCGATTCACGGTGCGCGGGGGGCACGGCGCATGAACTTCCGCCGCCAGCGCCCGGAGGAGCCGGAGATCAACCTGATCCCCTTCATCGACGTGCTGCTGGTGATCCTGATCTTCCTCATGCTGTCGTCGACCTTCTCGCGCTTCACCGAGCTGCAGGTCAGGCTGCCGACCGCCGACGCCGACAAGCTGGCCGAACGTCCGGGCGAGATCGTGGTCGCGGTCTCCGCCGACGGCCGCTACAGCGTGCGCGGCGAACTGGTGCAAGGCCGGGGCGTGGAGCCGCTGGCCGCAGCGCTGGCCGCAGCCGCAGGGAAGAACCACGACGCGATGGTCATCATCTCGGCCGACGCGCTGGCGGCGCACCAGTCGGTGATCAACGTGCTCGACGCGGCACGGCGCGCCGGGCTGCTACGCCTGACCTTCGCCGCCCAGCCCGGCGGCCCGTCCTGAGCTTGGGCGCCCGCGCCGCACTGGAGCGCCGCCTCGTCGGCATCTGGTACCGACACGCCCCGGCGCCCTGGTCGCTGCGCCCGCTGGCGCTGGTCTACGCGGCGCTCGCTCACCTGATCGCCCTGCCCTGGCGGCTCGGTTGGCGCCGGCCCTGGCGCGCGCCCTGCCCGGTCCTGGTGGTCGGCAACCTGGTCGCCGGTGGTGCCGGCAAGACGCCGACCGTGATCGCCCTCGTGCAGGCCCTGCAGGCCGCGGGCTGGCGGCCGGGTGTGGTCTCGCGCGGCCACGGCCGGCGCAGCCAGGGCACCCGGGTCGCCAGCCACGCCGACGACGCTGCCACCCTGGGCGACGAGCCCTGGCTGATCCGCCGGCGCACCGGCGTCGCGCTGGCGGTGGGCGAACGCCGGGCCGATGCCGCCGCCGCGCTGCTGGCGGCGCACCCCGAGGTCGATGTGCTGGTGAGCGACGACGGCCTGCAGCACCACGCGCTGGCGCGCGACCTGGCGCTGTGGGTGTTCGACGAGCGCGGCGCCGGCAACGGCGCCCTGCTGCCGGCCGGACCCTTGCGCCAGCGCTTGCCGCCACGCCTGCCAGCGCAGACCTGGGTGCTCTACAACGCGAGCGCCCCGAGCACACCCCTGGCGGGGGCGCTGGCCACGCGCGCCCTTGCCGGGGCGCTGCCGCTGGCGGCCTGGCGCGACGGCGCGACGATGGACGCGAGCGCACTCGCTGCCCTGGCGCAGACCGCGACGCCGCTGCACGCGATCGCCGGCATCGCCGCCCCCGAGCGATTCTTCGCGATGCTGCGCGCCGCCGGCCTGCGCGTCGCGGGCCAGGCGCTGCCCGACCACGCCGACCTCGACTCGCTGCCCTGGCCGGCCGGCACCCCGACCGTGCTGTGCACCGAGAAGGACGCTGCCAAACTCGATCCGGCGCGTATAGGCGCCACGGCGGTGTGGGTGGTCGGTCTAGACTTTCGCCTCCCGCCTGCCCTGCTGGCCGAGCTGCTGACCGCGCTCGACGCCCTACGCCGACCCCCACCGCTGCGCTGACCACCATGGACCACCGACTGCTGCAACTGCTCGTCTGCCCGCTTTGCAAAGGGCCGCTGAACCTGCTGCGTGACGCGTCCCAGCGCCCTGCCGAACTGGCCTGCCGCGCCGACCGGCTGGCCTTCCCGATCCGCGACGGCATCCCGGTCATGCTGGAGGCCGAGGCACGCAGCTTCGACCCGGACGCCGAATCCCCCGGTGCCTGAGCACGCGGATGGACTTCAGCATCCTGATCCCGGCGCGGCTGGCCTCGACCCGGCTGCCAGACAAGCCGCTGGCCGACATCGCCGGCAAGCCCATGATCGTGCGTGTGGCCGAGCGCATGGCCGGCGCGGGCGCGCTGCGGGTGGTCGTCGCCACCGACGCGCAGCGCATCGCCGACGCCTGCGCTGCACACGGCGTGCAGGCGCTGCTCACACGCGCCGACCATGCCAGCGGCAGCGACCGCCTGGCCGAGGCCTGCGTGAAGCTCGGCCTGGACGGCGAAGACATCGTCGTCAACGTGCAAGGCGACGAGCCGCTGCTGGACCCCGCGCTGGTGCGCGAATGCGCCGCGCTGCTGGTCGCACGCATGGACTGCGCAGTGGCCACCGTCGCGCATCCGATCGACACCGCCGAGGACTTCCGCAACCCGAACATCGTCAAGCTGGTGTGCGACGCCCAGAGCCGGGCCCTGTACTTCAGCCGCGCCCCCATCCCCTGCTGGCGCGACGGCGCGGGCGTGCTGCCACAACCGGCCCCGCTGCGCCACATCGGGCTGTACGCCTACCGGGCCGGCTTCCTGCGTCGATTCCCCTCGCTGCCAGCGGCGGCGCTGGAGCAGCTGGAGGCGCTGGAGCAGTTGCGCGTGCTCTGGCACGGCGAACGCATCGCCGTGCACCTGGCCGCGCAGGCCCCGGCCGCCGGTGTCGACACCGCGCAGGACCTGGCGCGCGTGCGTGCGCTGTGGGCATCGGCCGGCTGAACTGCGGGCCGCGACGTCGCTTGCCTGTCAGCCGGACGCAGGAATGCGCGTGATATTCTGCCCCGCCGGGCCTGCGTGCCAGGCACGCCGCACAGCGGTCCGCATCGCCGCAGACGGCACCGATCCGGCCCGACCGAGACCCACCACCCGAGGAGCGAGATGAGATTGATCCTGTTGGGCGCGCCCGGCGCCGGCAAAGGCACGCAGGCGGCCATGATCTGCCAGAAGTACGGCATTCCGCAGATTTCCACCGGCGACATGCTGCGCGCCGCGGTGAAGGCCGGCAGCGCGCTCGGCGTGGCGGCCAAGAAGGTGATGGACAGCGGCGGTCTGGTGAGCGACGACATCATCATCGGCCTCGTGAAGGAACGCATCACGCAGCCCGACTGCGCCAAGGGCTTTCTGTTCGACGGCTTTCCGCGCACCATCCCGCAGGCCGAGGCGATGAAGAGCGCAGGCGTCAAGCTCGACCTGGTGCTGGAGATCGACGTGCCCGACGCCGCCATCGTCGAGCGCATGAGCGGGCGCCTGTCGCACCCGGCCAGCGGACGCAGCTACCACGTCAAGTTCAATCCGCCCAAGGTGGCCGGCGTCGACGACCTCAGCGGCGAGCCGCTGGTGCAGCGCGACGACGACAAGGAGGAGACGGTACGCAAGCGGCTGCAGGTCTATCACCAGCAGACCCGCCCCCTGGTGGACTACTACGCCACCTGGGCCGCCAGCGGCGACGCCGCCGCACCACGCTGCGCCAAGATCAGCGGCCTCGGGAGCGTGGAAGAGATCACCGAACGCGCGTTCGCGGCGCTGGGCTGAACCTAGATCCGGGCCGGACCGCGTCCGGCCCGCCATCGGGTCTGCACACCCGATCGCCCTGCAGCTGAGAAGCACGGCCGGCCGCAGCATCCGCGCCGAGCACGCTCACCGGCAGTCGGCGCCCATCACCCCAGCCGGCTGCGCAGCAGTGCCACCGCGCTGTCCACCGTCGTCGGCACCGGCAGGCCGGTGGCGGCAGCAACGGCATCGCGGGCGCGGGCGAGGCTGAACTGGGACAGGGCGATGAGGCGGCAGCCGCGCTCGGCGAGTCCTTGTGCAGCCTCCGCGGCCAGGCGGTCGTGCCTGGCGCCGTCGCCCGCTTGCAGGGCGGCGAGTGCATCTTCGGCGAGTGCCGTGTGCAGCACGGTGCCGGGTGGGAACTCGGCCGGCATGGTCTGCTACGTGGGCACGAAGCTGGCGACCAGGCCGATGCCGCCGCCGTCGGCCACGTCACCCGCAACACCCGCAACACCCGCAACTGCTCAACCCCTGCGCACGCAGCTTCGCCAGCCTGCTGAGGCTGCTGGTGTTCAAGGCCGCGCCGCCAGCGCTGCCCACCCCGCGCGCGCAGCCCATGCGCTGCACCTGCTGCGGCGCGCCGATGCGCATCATCGCCCGG
>CAUJJP010000016.1 GCA_963205525.1 Pseudomonadota bacterium
TACGCGCGCGAGCAGATCGGCAAGATCGCCGTGAACGACTTTTCCACCTACGTGGCGGTCGAGCGCGCCATCGCCAGCGAGGCCTGCGCCCGCCTCAACGCCGGCCGGGTCAAGGGCAAGAGCGTGAAGGCGCGGTTGCGGTAGGCGCCGCCCAGGGCTTGGGTGTGAAAGCGTGGCTGAGGGTCTTATCGGCCATCGGCGCCCGCTGGACAAGCGCCGGCAGCTATTGAATCAGTAGTAATCTGGGGCGTGGCCGTCACTTCGCGTACGGGTCGGCAAAGCCCAGCCGCGCCAGCAGCGCGGTTTCGCGCGCTTCCATGGCCTCGGCGTCCGCTTCGCTGGTCTCGTGGTCCCAGCCCTGGGCGTGCAGCGCGCCGTGCACCAGCAGGTGGGCGTAGTGCTCGGCCAGGGGCTTGCCCAGCGCCAGTGCCTCGCGCGTCACCACCGGGGCGCACAGCACCAGGTCGGCGGCGAGCAGGGGGGCGCCGCTGTAGTCGAAGGTCAGCACGTTGGTGGCGTGGTCCTTGTGGCGGTAGTCGCGGTTCAGTTGCTGGCCTTCTTCGGCGTCGACCACGCGCACGGTGATCTCGGCCGCCTGCACGTCGGCGCCGAGTGCCGCGCGCAGCCAGCGGCGCACGTGGTGGCGCGGCAGGGCGGCGCGGTGCGGCGCCATGTCGGGCCCACGGACGAACTGCAGCGACAGGCTCAGGGGCGGCTGGGGCATGGGTTGCACAAGAAATCAGCTGCTGACGCAGGCGGGACGTGCGCCAGCAGCTATTGAATCAGGAGTCCTTGGCGGTCCTGCCGGGTCGCCCGGCGGCGTCGTAGGCGTCGACGATGCGCGCCACCAGCGGGTGGCGCACCACGTCGGCGCTGGTGAAGCGCGTGAAGGCCAGGCCCTTGACGCGGCGCAGCACGCGCTCGGCGTCCACCAGGCCGCTGGTGGCGCCCTTGGGCAGGTCGATCTGGCTGACGTCGCCGGTGACCACGCACTTGCTGCCGAAGCCGATGCGGGTCAGGAACATCTTCATCTGCTCGGGCGTGGTGTTCTGCGCCTCGTCCAGGATGACGAAGGCGTGGTTCAGCGTGCGCCCGCGCATGAAGGCCAGCGGCGCGATCTCCAGCTGGGCGCGCTCGAAGGCCTTGGCCACGCGATCGAACCCCATCAGGTCGTACAGCGCGTCGTACAGCGGGCGCAGGTAAGGGTCGACCTTCTGCGTCAGATCGCCGGGCAGAAAGCCCAGGCGCTCGCCGGCCTCCACGGCCGGGCGCGTCAGCACGATGCGCTGCACCGACTGGCGCTCCAGCGCGTCGACCGCGCAGGCCACCGCCAGGTAGGTCTTGCCGGTGCCGGCCGGGCCGATGCCGAAGGTGATGTCGTGCGCGGCGATGTGCTCCAGGTAGGCGCCCTGGTTGGGCGTGCGCGCCTTCAGGTCGCCGCGGCGCGTGACCAGGCGTGGCCCGGCGCCCGCGTCCTCGCCCAGCGGCTCGCCGTCGCCGGCCAGCATCAGCTGCACCGTCTCGGTCTTGATCGGGCGGTCGGCCAGCTCGTACAGCGCCTGCAGCACCGTCAGGGCGCGCTCGGCGGGCTTGCGGGCACCGTCGATCTTGAACTGCTCGTGCCGGTGCGCGATGGCCACCTGCAGGCCGGCCTCGATGGTGCGCAGGTGCTCGTCCATCGGGCCGCACAGGTGGGCCAGCCGGGTGTTGTTGGGCGGGGTGAAGGTATGGCGCAGAATCACGCGTGGATTGTCTCCCATCCTGGCCGTGAATCCGACCGAACCCTCGCCCACCCTGCCGAGCGCGCTCTATACCGAGTCGGACCTGCCGCCGACCCTGCCCGGCGCCCTGCACGCCGAGCCCGAGGTGCCGCCGCCGAGCTGGCGCGTGCCGCTGGACGTGCTGGATGACGAGCGGCCGGCGCGGGCGGCGCATTGGCTGTACCGCCATGCCATCTTGCTGGCGGCCCTGTGGGCCATTCTGCTGGCCACGCTGGCGCTGGTGCTGGCCACCGGCCGGCCGTGGACCGGCGTGACGCTGGCGGCGCATGACGGGCAGGTGCAGGTGATCGACGTGGCGCCAGGCAGCCCGGCGGCGGCGGCGGGCGTGCAGGGCGGCATGCGGCTGCTGGCGCTGTCGGCTCCGGATGGGTCCCAGCCACTGGCATTCCAGCCCGGCGATCTGCAGGCCAACCCCGACGAGTTGCCCAGCTATGCCGAGTGGGGGCGTTTTTACGAGCGCCAGGACCGGCTGGCGCGCCTGCTGGACGGCGAACGGGTGCGGCTGCGGGTGACGACGCCGCAGGCCGTCGCCGAAGAGGAGCTGATGTTGCGGCCGGCGCGATCACGGCCGCTGTTCAGCCTGCCGTCGGCGTTCTGGAGCCTGATGGTGCTGCAGCTGGCCATCATGCTGATGGCCGGCTGGGTGATCACCGTGTATCCGCCGCAGCCGGCCGCTCCGCGCGCCGCCGTGGGCGCCGTGGCGATCTCGCTGGTGCTGGCCAGCGTGGCGGTGTTCGGCGCGCGCGAGCTGGCGCTGCCGTCGCCCCTGTTCCACGCCCTGGTGGTGCTGCAGCATGCGGGCAGCCTGCTGGCCGCGCTGGCCGTGGCGGGCATCGTCTCGCACTATCCGACGCCCCTGCCCGAGATGGGCGGCTGGCGGGCCTGGTCGGTGGCCGGCCTGTTCCTGCTGTGGGCGCTGGCCGACGCCCTGTGGTGGCTGCCGTCGCCCGACTGGGCCAGCCGCGCCATGCTGCTGACCAGCGTGGCGGTGATTTCGGTGCAGGCCTTGCGGCAGTGGCGTGCCCAGAAGGGGGGCGATTCCGTGGCGCGTGACGAGGCGCGCACCCAGGCGGTGATCTGGATTCCGGCCGCGTTCTGTCTGTTCGGCCTGCGCGAGGGGGCGCTGCTGCTGGGGTTCGCGCCGCCGCTGTCGCAGGCCTGGCTGTATGGGCTGATGGTGGTTGCCGTGGCCACCCGTGCCATCACGCACCGCGAGGTGCGGGTGTTCGAGCTGGACGACTGGACACGGCAGGTGCTGCTGACCTGGGGCGCCGGCGTCGCCATCCTGCTGTGCTACCGGCTGCTGCAGGCGAGCGACTGGTTCAGCGACGAGCTGGCCAGGCTGGTGGCGGTGCTGGGCCTGGGCCTGGGCTAGGTGCTGCTGACGCGGCGGATCTGGGGCCGCGGCATCTTGCGGCGCGGGCAGACGCAGCGCGAGCTGACCAGTGCCATCCTGGCGCTGGGCCTGACCGCGCCGGAGGACCGGGCGCCCCTGTGGATCGCCTTGCTGGAAGGCACTTTCGAGGGGCGCGTGCGCATGATGGAGGGCGTGCAGCCGCCGCGCGTCACCACCGTGTTGAACGGTGGCCGGGCCCTGTGGGTGCCGCCGGTGGCGGGCCTGCCGGGCGTGCAACTGGGCCCGCGCGACCGCGGCCGGCCCCTGTTCGCCCGCAGCGACCGGCGGCTGGCGATCCGGCTGTCGGTGCTGGCGGCGCAGATCATCCATGCCCGCGAAGCGTACGTACGCGGCGCCAGCGAAGAGCGCCAGCGCATCGCCGACGACCTGCACGACGACCTGGGGGCCAAACTGTTGTCGCTGGTGCACGCGGGCGACCAGAACGGCGCCGGGACCGACGTGAGCCGGCTGGCGCGCGAAGCCCTGGAGGAAATGCGCCTGTCGGTGCGCCACCTGAAAGCCCAACCGGTGCCGGTGGCCGATGTGCTGGCCGACTGGCGCGCCGAAACCGTGGCGCGCCTGGCCGCCGCTGGCGTGCAGACCGACTGGGATGCCCAGCAGTCGGGCCGCGTGGCGCCGCTGCCCATGCGCACCGCCGCGCACCTGACGCGCGTGCTGCGCGAGGCGGTGTCCAACGTCATCCACCACAGCGGCGCCAGCTACTGCCGGGTGCTGCTGCACGTCAGCCCGATGGCGCTGCACCTGGACGTGGAAGACAACGGCCAGGGCATGGGACTGCCGGGCGGAAATGGGAGGGCTGGAGGCCTGTCGAGCATCGAGCGCCGCGTGCACCGCCTGGGCGGCACGCACCGCTTCGGCACCGGTGCGCTGGGCGGCACCCTGCTGATGGTGCGCGTGCCGCTGGAGCCGCCACGCCGGTAGTCGGCCGGGCCGGCAGCCTGTACGCGCGGCGACAAAACGGGGCGTATTTCTCGTTCCGGCGCTTCCCGTGCGGCCGCGGCGCGGCGCAAAGCCCGGCGGCTGCCTAACATCGCCGGGTCATGAAAGCTGTGCTTGTCGTCGAGGACCTGCCGGACATCCGTGCCTGGCTGGTCGAGACCGCCCATATCGCGTTTCCTGGCACCGAGGTGGTGGCGGCGGGTCGCTGTCGCGAGGGCATCGACGCGCTGGCGCGGCAGGCGTTCGACGTCGTGCTGGTCGATCTCGAACTGCCCGATGGCAGCGGGGTGTCGGTGATCCGCGCGCTGCGCCAGCAGCAGCCGGCCGCGGTGCCGGTGGTGGTCACCATCCACGACGACGACGAGCACCTGTTCCCCGCGCTGCAGGCCGGCGCCTTCGGCTATCTGCTGAAGGAATCACCGCGTCAGGACCTGGTGGCCCAGCTGCGGCGCATTGCCGACGGCGAGCCGCCGCTGTCGCCGCCGATCGCGCGCCGCATCCTGGCCTACTTCAGCCATGGCGGCCCGCGCGTGGTCGACGTCACCCGCTTCGACCCCCACGAGGCGGTGCTGAACGCCCGCGAAACCGACATCCTGCAGCGCGTCGCCAAGGGCTACACCCTGCCCGAGATCGCCGGTCAGCTGCATCTGTCGCGCCACACGGTGGCCGACTACGTCAAGCAGATTTACCGCAAGCTCAACGTCTCCTCGCGCGCCGAGGCGGCGCTGGAGGCGGCGCGCCGCGGGCTGGTGCGGCCCTGAAGCGAGGGCCTCCGCGCAGCGCCACGGCGCCCCCTCGCGCCCGGCGCCGGGGTTGAAAAGGGCCACGCAGCGCTCCCCGGTTGCTCTTGAAAATGAAGCTGCTTGCGCAGCAGCGGCGGCGCTTCTGGCTTGATTTATCATTGATTCATCCCGGCGCCGAGGCGCCACCACCCACCGCCTGAAAGCCCCCGCCGTGATCGGACGCCTCGCCGGCCTGCTGGCCGAGAAAAACCCACCGCAAATCCTGATCGACTGCCAGGGTGTCGGCTACGAGGTCTGGGTGCCCATGAGCAGCTTCTACCAGCTGCCGGCGCTGGGCGAGCGGCTGACGCTGCTGACGCACTTCGTGGTGCGCGAGGACGCGCAGCTGCTGTACGGCTTCGCCACCGAGGCCGAGCGCGCCGCCTTCCGCGAGCTGATCCGCGTCAGCGGCATCGGCCCGCGCATGGCGCTGGCGGTGCTGTCGGGCATGAGCGTGACCGAGCTGGCGCAGGCCGTCGCCGCGCAGGACGGCGCGCGCCTGACCAAGGTGCCCGGCATCGGCAAGAAGACCGCCGAGCGCCTGCTGCTGGAGCTCAAGGGCCG
>CAUJJP010000017.1 GCA_963205525.1 Pseudomonadota bacterium
TCGGTGGACGGCAGCCTCACCCAGCGCAACCAGTCGGACCTGCGCACGCTGTCGCTGCAGCCGGTGCTGCGCGGCGTGCTTGGCGGCGAGGTGGCGCTGCAGGCGAGCCTGAACGCCGGGCGCAGCGACGGCGGCGTGCAGCTCGGCTCGCGCCACCGCGGCGGTCAGGTATCGCTGTCGCCGGCGGTCGGCGGGCGCGTGGTCGGCTGGTCGCTGAACGCCTCGCGCCAGGTCAGCGATTTCGACGGGGGCCGCGAGACCACCATCGACCGCGCGATCGCCAGCGTCATCGTGCGCCCCGACGTCGACCTGCAGCTCAGCGTGCGCGGCGGCATCGAGCGATCCGACCTCGCGGCGGTGCAAAGCCGCCAGTACGACAACTTCGGCGCCGGACTGCTGTGGACGCCCTCGCCGCGCACCCGGGTCGAGATCGACGCCGACAAGCGTCAGTTCGGCGAGGCGCACCAGCTGACGCTGGAGCACCGGTTCCGCCGCTCGGTGCTGCGCTACACCGACAGCAAGTCCGTCAACGACGGCACCTCCAGCAACGGCGCCGGCCAGCAGGTCACCGCCTACGCGCTCTTCTTCGAGCTGTTCGCCTCGCAGGAGCCGGACCCGGTGAAGCGCGACCGCCTGGTGCGCGACTTCCTGCAGCGCAACGGCATCAGCCCGGACACGCCGCTGGGCGGCGGCGGCTTCCTGACCAGCGCGGTCAGCATCCTGCGCCGGCAGGAGCTGTCGCTGGCGCTCACCGCGCTGCGCACCACCTACACACTGTCGGCTTTCCAGACCACCAGCGAGCGCGGCGACAAGGTCTCGGGCGCGAACGACGACCTGGCCCTGGGCCCGGTGCGCCAGCGCGGCCTGAGCGTGATGGTCGCGCACCGGCTGACGCCGAGCTCGACCCTGAACCTCAACCTCAGCAGCCAGCGCTCGCGCTCTCAGGCGACGGCCAGCCGCAACGACCTGGACAGCATCTCGCTGGGCTGGAACACCCGCCTCGGGCCCCTGAGCAACCTCGCGCTCACGCTGCGCCACGCGCAGTACGACAGCGACGTCGACCCCTACACCGAGAACGCGCTCACCGCCGCCTTCAACACGAGGTTCTGAGCCATGTACGAAGCGCACTACGGGCTCGCGAGCAAGCCCTTCCAGCTCATCCCCGACCCGAACTTCTATTTCGGCAGCAAGCAGCACAGCCGCGCCAAGGCCTACCTGGAGTACGGGGTCTCGCGCAACGAGGGCTTCGTCGTCATCACCGGCGAGATCGGGGCCGGCAAGACCACCATCCTGCGTACCCTGATCGAAGGCCTGCACGGCAGCAACGTCGTCACCGGCCACCTGGTGACGACCCAGCTCGGCGCCGAGGACACGCTGCGCATGGTCGGCGCGGCGTTCGGCTTCAAGGTCAAGGACGTTCCCAAGAGCGAGCTGCTGATCACGCTCGAGGCCTTTCTCATCAGCCAGACCAGCCAGGGCAAGCGCTGCCTGCTGATCGTCGATGAGGCGCAGAACCTGAGCATGCGCGCGGTCGAGGAACTGCGCATGCTCAGCAACTTCCAGTTCGGCAACCAGGCCCTGCTGCAGAGCTTCCTGATCGGCCAGCCCGAGTTCCGCGAGATCCTGCAGCGCCCGGAGATGGAGCAGTTCCGCCAGCGCGTGGCGGCCACCTGCCACATCGGCCCGCTGGACCAGGCCGAGACCCAGGGCTACATCGAGCACCGCCTCAAGCGTGCCGGCGCCAGCGACAAGCCGAGCTGGGGCGAGGGCGCCTTCGAGGCCATCTACCACGCCACGCGCGGCATCCCGCGGCGCATCAACTCGGTCTGCGACCGCGTGCTGCTGCTGGGATTCCTGGCCGGCCGTACCCACCTCACGGCCGAGGACGTGAACGAGGTCGTGAAGGAACTCGAGGCCGAGAACGCGATACCGCTGCGCAAGGATCCGCCGGCGGCGCCGCTGCCTGCCGACAGCGCGCCGGGCGAACTCTATGCCGGCTCGGTGGGCGGCATGCCGCTGGACCTGGACCTGTCCAAGTTCAAGGTCGAGCCGGCGCTCGCCGACAGCGTGGGCAAGCAGCTCGCGCGCCTGTCGGCCGAACAGCGGCTGGACCAGATGCAGCGCCTGGAGCGCAGCCTGCTGCGGCTGGAGCGCATCAACGTGCAGACACTGTCGCTGCTGCAAAAGCTGGTCAGCGCGGTCAAGCCGTCCGAGCCCGCGGCGCCCGCGCCCGCGGAACGCGACGCCAAGTAGGCCATGCCGGCGCCGGCCCACGCGCTCACCAACGCGCTCACCATCGACGTCGAGGACTGGTTCCAGGTCTCGGCGATGGCGCCCTACATCCGGCGCGAGGACTGGCCTGCGCGCGAGTGCCGGGTCGAGCGCAACGTCGACCGCCTGCTGCAGATGCTCGCGGCGCAAGGCGTGCAGGCCACCTTCTTCACCCTGGGCTGGGTGGCCGAGCGCTACCCGCAGCTGGTGCGGCGCATCGTCGACGCCGGCCACGAGCTGGCCAGCCACGGCTACGGCCACGAGCGCGCCAGCGAGCTCGACCGCAGCGCCCTGCGCGCCGACCTGACGCGTGCGAAGGCGCTTCTGGAGGACATCGGCGGCGTCGCCGTGCGCGGCTACCGCGCGCCCAGCTTCTCCATCGGCGCGGCCAACCTCTGGGCCTTCGACACCCTGGCCGAGACCGGCCACGCCTACAGCTCCAGCCTGTACCCGATCCGCCACGACCACTACGGCATGCCCGAGGCGCCGCGCTTCGCGCACCGGCGCGGCGAGGGCCTGATCGAGATTCCCGTCACCACCCTGCGCCTGGGCGCGCGCAACTGGCCGGGCAGCGGTGGCGGCTGGTTCCGGCTCTATCCCTACCCGCTCAGCCGCTGGATGGTCGGGCGCGTCAACCAGGTCGATGGTCAACCGGCGGTCTTCTACATGCACCCCTGGGAAATCGACCCCGGCCAGCCGCGCGTGCCCGGCATCGACGCCCGCACCCGGTTGCGCCACTACCTGAACATCGGCCGCACCGAGCAGCGGCTGCAGCGCCTGCTGCAGGATTTCCGCTGGGGCCGCATGGACCGCATCTTCCTCGACCCCGCCGGCGCCAGCGCGCCGGTCCACACCCGCACGCACTGAGGTGACGACCCTGCACCGCCTGGACCCGGGCGACGCGGCCGCCGCCGCGCGCTGGGATGCCTTCGTCCACGCCTGCCCCGACGCCACCTTCTTTCACCGCAGCGGCTGGCAGACCGTGCTGTACGAGGTCTTCGGCCACCGCACGCACTACCTGTTCGCCGAGCGCGACGGTGCCATCGTCGGCGTGCTGCCGCTGGCGCAGGTCAAGAGCTGGCTCTTCGGCCACGCCCTGGTCAGCCTG
>CAUJJP010000018.1 GCA_963205525.1 Pseudomonadota bacterium
CCTCGCCGAGCTTGTGGTTCACCCCGGTGTAGTACAGGATGCGTTCGGTGGTGGTGGTCTTGCCGGCATCGATGTGCGCGCTGATACCGATGTTGCGGTAGCGCTCGATGGGGGTCTTGCGGGCCATGATGAATCTCCAGAGACGGAAGCCGCCTCGGGTTGGTGTTAACCCGTAGAGGCGGCCGAGAAGCGGTTTCTTAGAAGCGGAAGTGCGAGAACGCCTTGTTCGCTTCGGCCATGCGGTGGACTTCGTCGCGCTTCTTCATCGCGCCGCCGCGTCCTTCGCTGGCTTCCAGCAACTCGTTGGCCAGCCGCGCGGCCATCGACTTCTCGCCTCGCTTGCGCGCCGACTCCTTCAGCCAGCGCATCGCCAGGGCCTGCCGGCGCACCGGGCGAACTTCCACGGGAACCTGGTAGTTCGCACCGCCGACGCGGCGGGACTTGACTTCGACCATCGGCTTGATGTTGTTCAGCGCGATCATGAAGATCTCCAGCGGATCCTTGCCGGACTTCTTCTCGACCTGCTCCAGCGCACCGTAGATGATGCGCTCGGCGACCGCCTTCTTGCCCGACTCCATGATGACGTTCATGAACTTGGACAGATCGACGGACCCGAACTTGGGATCGGGCAGGATCTCGCGCTTGGGAACCTCGCGACGACGTGGCATGGGAGTCTTCCTTCTCTCGTTTCAGTTGGCCCCGCTTTCGCCGGGCCGCGAGGCGCCATACAGGCCCCTCACTTACTGCCGGTTGCCGCCAGGCAACCGGCTGCTTTCCCGGCCTTCAGGCCAGGCTTCCTGTTGGCGAAGCGTTACGCCTTTTTCGGGCGCTTGGCGCCGTACTTGGACCGCGACTGCTTGCGATCCTTGACGCCTTGCAGGTCCAGCGAACCGCGCACGATGTGGTAGCGCACGCCCGGCAGGTCCTTGACCCGGCCGCCGCGCACCAGCACCACACTGTGCTCCTGCAGGTTGTGGCCCTCGCCGCCGATGTAGGAGATGACCTCGAAGCCGTTCGTCAGGCGCACCTTGGCGACCTTGCGCAGCGCCGAGTTCGGCTTCTTGGGCGTCGTGGTGTAGACGCGGGTGCAGACCCCGCGGCGCTGCGGGCAGTTCTGCATCGCAGGCGACTTGGACTTCGTGACCTCGACCTGACGGCCTTGGCGCACGAGCTGGTTGATGGTGGGCATTGACTTGTTCCCGTGTGAAGTCAGCGAATCCGCTTTCGGCCACGCATCATCCCGAGCCCGCCGACCACGCCTGACAGGTCATGGGACTGCGCAGCGCAACCCCGACCAGCAGACGCATCATCATGCGTCTTGCCATGCATTCGCACATGGCAAAGCTCGGCGCAGTACGCCGAAAAGCCTTCTAGTATATTCCGTCCGCCATGAATGGGCAAGAACTTGAACCGCCGGCCCCGCCGCTGGCGGTGCTGGACACCAACACCGTGCTCGACCTGCTGCTGTTCCAGGATCCACGGGCGGCAGCGGTGCTGGACGCCATCGTCGGCGGCCGGCTGCGCTGGATGGGCACCCCTCGCATGCGAGCCGAGCTGCTGGGGGTGCTGCGCCGGCCCGCCCTGGGACGCTGGCAGACCGACGCCCACGTCGACGACGTGCAAGGTTTCGTGGCGCGCTGGATGCACGAGCGGCCGGCGCCCGCCATCAGCGACGCGCCGCGCTGCCGCCACGGCGCCGACCAGATCTTCATCGACCTGGCCTGGCACACCTGCTCGAACTGGCTGCTCACGCGGGACAAGGCCTTGCTGAAACTGGCGCGGGCCGCCGCCGCGCGCGGCCTGCGCATCTGTGTGCCGGAGCGCTTTGACCCCGACCCGCCTGCCGACCCGGGATAGGCGCAGCGACCGTCACGCGCCACCGGACGGCCAGGCCCGGCCGGCGCTCCGTGTCCGACCGGCGCTCAGCCGCGCGGCGCTGGCCCGAGCGGCGCGCCGGCCTCCAGCAAGGCCTCGAACTGCGCCAGCGGCATCGGGCGGCCGAACAGGAAGCCCTGGTGGTTGGCGCAGCCCATGGATTCGAGCATCTGGCGCTGGGTCTCGGTCTCGACCCCTTCGGCGATGACCTCTATGCCCAGGTGCTGCGACAGGCCGACGATGGTCTGCACCACGGCTGCGTCCGAGCGGCTGTGGCTGAGCTTGCGCACGAAGGACTGGTCGATCTTGATCTGGTCCAGCGGCAGCCGGGTCAGGTAGGACAGCGAGGACTGGCCGGTGCCGAAGTCGTCCAGCGAGAGCTGGACGCCAAGCCGGCGCAGATCGTCCATCGTCCTCACCACCTCGTCGACATCGCCGAGGATCAGGCTCTCGGTCAGCTCCAGCTTGAGCCGGCCGGGCGGCAGTGCGCTCGGCGCGAGCACCTGGCGCACGGTGGCAGCGAAATCCGAGCGCTGGAACTGGCGCGCGCTGACGTTGACCGCGAGCGTGAGGTCGGCCAGCACCGGCCTGGCCTGCCACTGCAGCAGCTGTTGCAGCGCGCTCTCCAGCACCCATTGCCCGATGTCGAGGATGAGGTCGCTCTCCTCGGCCACGGGCACGAAGATGGCGGGCGAGACCTCGCCGCGCTCGGGGTGGAACCAGCGCAGCAAGACCTCTGCACCGAGGATGCGGCCGTGCAGATCGACCTGGGGCTGGAAGTAGAGCGTGAGCTGGCGCTGTTCGTGCGCGCGCCGCAGGTCCAGCTCGAGCTCGACACGCTGCTCCAGCGCCGCGTGCATGGCGGCATCGAAGAAGCGGAAGGCGTTGCGGCCGGATCGCTTGGCCAGATACATCGCGCTGTCGGCGCGCTTGAGCAGCTCTTCCACCCCGTGCTCGGCGCCCAGGAACATGCTCACGCCGATGCTCGGCGAGCTGTGGTGGCGGTACTCGCCGAGCACATAGGGGCGGTTCAGCTCGCGCCGAATCGATTCCGCGATGCGCTGGGCCTGGGCCGTGGCCTGCTGGGCGTCGCTGTCCAGGTTCGCCACCAGGACCACGAACTCGTCGCCGCCCTGGCGCGCCACCGTGTCGTCGCTGCGCAGACCGGCCGACAGGCGGCGCGCCACCTCCACCAGCAACTGGTCGCCGACGTCGTGGCCCTTGCTGTCGTTGAGCTCCTTGAAGTGGTCCAGGTCGATGAACAGCAAGGCGGCGCGGCGTCCGGAGCGCGCGCTGGCGGCGATCGCGGCCTCGATGCGCTCTCGCAGCAGGCGGCGATTGGGCAGCTTGGTAAGCGGGTCGTAGAAGGCGTGCGAGCGTATCGTCTCGTCGCTGCGCTTCTTCTCGGTGATGTCGGTGAACACCGAGACGTAGTTCATGACCCGGCCGTCGTCGTCGCAGACGGCGGTGACGCTCAGCCACTTGGGGTAGACCTCGCCGCTCTTGCGCCGGTTCCAGACCTCGCCCTGCCAGTGGCGATCGACATCCAAGGTCTGCCAGATGCGGTCGTAGAAGGCCTCGTCGTGGCGATCGCAGCGCATCAGCTCGGCCGGCGTGCGGCCCCGCGCCTCCTCGGCGCTGTAGCCGGTGATCTCGCTGAAGGCCGCGTTCACGCGCAGGATGCGCCGCTGCGGGTCGGTGATGCTGATGCCGCCCAGCGAATCGAAGGCGATCGCCGCCACCTTGAGGTCGGCCTGGGTCAGCTTCAGCTCGGTGATGTCGGCCGACACCGCGACATAGCCCTGCGCCGTGCCGTCGTCGCTGCGCAGGGGCTGGACGTCGACGTTCAGCCACAGCGGGCGGCCGTCGCTGGCGCGCTGCTTGATCTGCAGCCGCGCGCCAACGCCGCTGTCCAGGCTGCGCTGCAGCCGGCTCGCGGACTGCGCATCGTCCTCCACCGACCGCAGCACCGTCTGCACCTCGCGCCCGATGACGCTGGCGCAGGAGATGCCGGTGATGCGGCCGAAGGCCTGGTTCGCCCAGGCCACGCGTTGGTGCTCATCCACCAGCAGCACGGCGTTGCTGGTGCGCTCGGCCACCAGCGCCAGGCGCTGCAGCTCGAGCGCCTGCGCAGCCAGCCGCCGGTAGTGACGGCGCACGCCGCGCAGCGCGGGCTCGATGGCAAACGCCGCCAGCATGGTCAGCAAGACGATGTTGACCAGCGCCCACACCTGGGTCTGGCGTACGCGCAGCGCATGGCCCTGGCTGGCCGTGGCATACATGTGGTCGAGCACGGCCTGGATGCGCGGCAAGGCCTGGTCCGCGCTGGCCGCCAGGCCCAGGGCCAGCGCGGCGCTGGCGCCGACATCGCCGCGCACCGCGGCGGCCTCCAGGGCGCGCGCGCGCCTCATCATGGTCTGGCGCTGCACCTCCCACTGTTCCAGCGCCTGCGCCAGCTCAGGGTGGGCCTCCAACGAGCCGAAAGGCTGTGCCTGCAGCAGCTCGGCCAGGCGCTGTGCCTGCAGGTCCGAGTGGTCGACTGCGGCCCGCAGTTCGTTGGTCTGCTCGCCGGACTGGGCGAGCGTGGGCGAGACGGCCACGCGCGCGATGCGCTGGTTGAGCATGCGCTGCAACGCGGTGGTCTCGATCGCCGTGTTCTCGGCGCTGCGCACGGACTCGGTCTGATGGGCGTGCCAGGTCTGGAGGGCGAAGTTGGCGGCCAGCGCGTGCAGCGCACAGTACAGCAGCCAGCGCATGCGGCGGTAGGTGGACACGCCCTCGCTGACGATGGTGCCGATGGCTCGGAAGCTCGTGGACTGGAAACCGCGCCGGCCGCAGCGCCGCAGCCAGAACACCGCCGCCGTGATCGCCGCCGCACTCAGGCCGAGCAGGGCGAACGCGAGCCCGTCGTGGAGCACGACCTGCGGCGACCAGGGCAGCGCCATCAGGAGCACGAAGCCGGCCGCCAGCAGCACACCGGCGGGCACGACGCGCCAGTCCGGCAGCGCCAGATCGATGCCAGCGATGCCAGCCGCCGGGCCTTGCGAGCGCGCGCGGCGCGCGGTCCAGGGCCAGCCGCGGTTGGCGCCCGGGCCGTCCGCGCCCGGGCCGTCCGCGCCCAGCCGGTCGTCAGCCGCCGCGGCGGCAGTCAGCGGCGCGGGATCGGGCGTGGCGCCATCGACCTTCATGTCTGCCGGCGCCGAAGGGGATGCATCGGTGCCGGTTCGGGTACTGCTTGACATCACTCAATGATCCTAGATCCGGCAGTTGACCGCTCTTCTGGGCAGGATGCGCCAGTGCTTTCAAGCACTTGTGGCGTCGACGCCGATCACCTCATGGGTGAACCCGCTACGCACCCGATCGAGCCGCGCTGCGGCGCGCTGGCGGTGTTGCT
>CAUJJP010000019.1 GCA_963205525.1 Pseudomonadota bacterium
AGCTGCGGCACGTCGCGCGGCGGCGAGCTGTCCTTGAGCTGGAAGATGATCAGCGCCTCGCCGGGCTTGCTGTAGCTGCGGATCTTGTCGGCGTAAGGCACTTCCTGCAGCGTGCGCTCGATCTTGTCGGCCACCTGGTCGGCCACCTGGCGCGCCGTGGCACCCGGCCAGAAGGCGCGCACCACCATCACGCGAAAGGTGAACGGCGGGTCTTCGTCCTGGCCCAGCTGGAAGTAGGCCGCCACGCCGAGCAGCATCAGCACCACCATCAGGTAGCGCGTGAGCGCCGAGTGTTCCAGCGCCCAGCGCGAGATGTTGAACGGCTTGGCAGGCGTGGCGGCGGCGTCGGCAGCGCCGTCGATCGGGCTCTGGTGCGGCATGGCGGCGGCCCGTCGGTCAGCGGCTGGCAGCCGGCGCGGCGCTCGCCGCGGCCCCGCCACCGGCGCCATTAGCTATTGGTTTCATAGCGTGAGAGCCAACTTCGGCGCCGGCCGGCGCCACATTCGGGACATAAACGCTCACCTTCTGACCGGGCGTCAGCACATGCACGCCGGTGGCCACCACCTGCATGCCCGGGGTCAGGCCGCTGGCCACGACGACCTCGTTGCCGTCCGGGCCGGCCAGCTGCACCGGCTGCAAACGCACGCTGCCGCTGGCGGCGTCGTACAGCCACACCGCGCTGCCGTTGCCGTCGTGGCGCAGCGCACTGGTGGGCAGCTTGATGACGCCGGCGGCGACACGCTCGTCCGCCGCCGGGGCTACGTAAACAGTAGCTCCCAGCGGAGGCGGGTCGCCGGCCAGCGCCACCTTGACGGCAAACGTGCGGGTCACCGGGTCGGCGCTGGCGGCGACTTCGCGCACCGTGCCGGGCCATTGGCTGCCGCCGGCCCAGGCGCGCACGCCGACCGGCTGGCCGACGCGCACTGCGGCCACGCGGTCTTCGGGCACGGCGAACACGGCGTCGCGAGCGCCGTCTTGCGCGATGCGCACCACCGGCGTGCCGGCCGCCACCACCTGGCCGACCTCGGCCTCGACGGCGGTGACCACGCCCGGCGCGTCGGCCAGCAGCTGGGTGTAGCCGGTCTGGTTGCCCTGCGCGTTCAGCTGGGCGCGCGCCTGCTCCAGCGTCGCCTGCGCGGCCTGCAGCTGGGCGCTGCGGCGCTCTATTTCGGCGGCGCTGACGAAGCCCTGCTCGCGCAGCCCCTGAAAGCGCTTGAGGTCGGCCGCGGCCAGGTCGCGCTGCGTGGTGGCGGCGCTCAGTTGCGCGCGGGCCGCGTCGGCCGCCAGCTGGTAGTCGCGCGCATCGAGCTGCGCCAGCAGCTGGCCTGCCGCCACACGCTGGCCGACATCGACCGCGCGCCGGGTGATCTTGCCGGCGACGCGAAAGCCGAGCCGAGATTCGACCCGCGCGCGCACCTCGCCGACGTATTCGGGCGCCGTCTGCAGCCCCGCCGGCGCCACCGTGATCAGCTTGACGGCGCGCACAGGTTCGGCCGCTGGCGGCGCCTTGCCGCAGCCGGCCAGCAGCGTGGCGCACAGGCCGGCCAGCAGCGCGGCGCCGACGGCGCCGGTCGAGCGCCGGCGCGACACGGTCGCGGCGGCCGGGGCGCCAGCCGGCGCCAGTGGGCGGTTAGTAAGCATGCTCACGTTAATGACTGACCGGTTAGTAATCTAATGGTCCGGCCCGCGAGTGTAAAGCCGGACGCCGGCCGGCGGCCGCGCCTGGCGGGCACAATCGCCCGGCCCATGTCCGCCCGCCCTTCGCCGCCCGCCGACGCCGCCAGCGCGCTGCCCGCCGCGGTGGCGCACTACGAGAATTTCCCGGTCGCGTCGTGGCTTTGCCCGCCGCGCCTGCGCCCGCCGATCGGCGCCATCTACCACTTCGCGCGCACCGCCGACGACATCGCCGACGAGGGCGAAGCCGCGCCGGCGCGCCGCCTGGCCGACCTGGCGGCGTACCGGGCCGATCTGCACGCGGTGGCGGCTGGCCGCAGCCCGTCCGCGCGCTGGCCGCAGGTGTTCGGGCCGCTGGCGGCGCAGATGCGTGCCCACGCGCTGCCGCTGCAGCCGCTGGACGACCTGCTGTCGGCTTTCGCGCAGGACGTGGCCTTCACGCGCGACGGCGCCGCCTACGCCGACATGGCCGAGTTGCTCGACTACTGCCGCCGCTCGGCCAACCCGGTCGGGCGGCTGCTGCTGCACCTGTATGGCGTGCGCGACGAGCGCGCGCTGGCCGAGAGCGACGCCATCTGCAGCGCGCTGCAACTCATCAATTTCTGGCAGGACCTGAGCGTCGACCTTCCGCGCGGACGCTACTACCTGCCGCTGGCCGACTGCGCCGCGCACGGCGTGCGCATCCGCCAGCCGGCGCGCGATTTCGCGGCCCTGCGCAGCGACCCGAACACTATCAACTTGATAGCTACCTGCGCAAACCACGCGCGGGCCACCATGCAAAAAGGCGCCAATCTGGTGCATCGCGTGCCGGGCCGCGCCGGCTGGGAGCTGCGCGCCGTGGTGCAGGGCGGCCTGCGCATCCTCGACAAGATCGCCGCGCAGGGCTTCGACACGCTGGCACGCCGTCCCACCGTCGGCAAAGCCGACGCGCCGCTGATTGCCTGGCGCATGCTGTGGATGTGAGCCCCCGCACGGCCGGCGCGCCGCGCGCTCAGGCCGCTCGGCCGGCCCGACCGTACCCGATGGGACAATCGCCCGCGTGACCGCGCCACCGCAATCCCCGCAAGACTACGTGCAGCAGAAGGCCGCCGCTTCGGGCAGCAGCTTTTATTACGCCTTCCTGTTTCTGCCGCCGCCGCGCCGCGCCGCCATCACGGCGTTCTATGCCTTCTGCCGCGAGGTGGACGACGTGGTCGACGAGGTCAGCGACCCTGGCGTGGCGGCCACCAAGCTGGCCTGGTGGCAGTCGGAAGTCGGGCGCGCCTTCGGCGGCCAGCCGACGCACCCGGCGCTGCAGGCGCTGATGCCGCACGCGGCCGCCTTCGGCATCGAGTCCCGCCAGCTGCTGGCCGTGATCGAAGGCTGCCAGATGGACCTGACGCAGACGCGCTACCTCGACTTCGCGCAGCTGCAGCGCTACTGCCACCTGGTGGCCGGCGTGGTGGGCGAAGTCTCGGCGCGCATCTTCGGCCAGCAGGACCAGCGCACCACGGCCTACGCGCACCGGCTGGGGCTGGCGTTTCAGCTCACCAACATCCTGCGCGACGTCGGCGAAGACGCGCGGCGCGGCCGCATCTACCTGCCGGTGGACGAGTTGCAGCGCTTCGAGGTCAAGGCGCACGAAATCCTGAACGGCCAGCATTCGGACCGCTTCGAGCGGCTGATGCGCTTTCAGGCCGAGCGCGCGCACCGCCTGTACGACGAGGCGCTGGCGCTGCTGCCGGCCGCCGACCGGCGCAGCCAGAAGCCGGGCCTGATGATGGCCAGCATCTACCGCACGCTGCTGCGCGAGATCGAGGCGGACGGCTTTCAGGTGCTGCGCCAGCGCATCGCCCTGACCCCGCTGCGCAAGCTGTGGCTGGCCTGGAAGATGCAGGCGCTGGGGCGGTTTTGAGGCCGGCACTCGCCTCGCCGCGGCCGGGGCCCGCCGTGGCGCCAGCAGGCGCCGGGCGCACGACGGCCTTCCCCGGCATGGCGCGCGGCGCGGCTTCACGACCCCTGCGTGGACACCGCGCCAGCGGTACGACGCCGCGCAGGCTCAAACCTTGCTTGCTATTTTTTCGGCAGCTGTTTGCGCTTTATCGGCGCGGGCTACGAGCCGATATCACCCATGAAGCGGGCTGACGGAAGCGCCCTGTGCGTCGCCATCGTCGGCGCCGGCTGGGCCGGCATGGCGGCGGCGGTGCGCGCGGTCGAGCTGGGGCATGACGTGACGGTGTTCGAAGCTGCGCGCCAGCTCGGCGGGCGCGCGCGCGGCCTGCCGCTGACGCTGCCGGACGGGCGCGAGCTCATGGTCGACAACGGCCAGCACATCCTGATCGGCGCCTATATCGACTGCCTGCGGCTGATGCGCAGCCTCGGCGTCGACCCCGGGCAGGCGCTGCTGCGCCGGCCGCTGACGCTGATGTACCCCGACGGCAGCGGCCTGGCCCTGCCCGACTGGCCGGCGCCGCTCGACGCCGCGGCCGGCATCCTGGCTGCGCGCGGCTGGTCGTGGCGCGACAAGCGGGCGCTGCTGGCGGCCGCGCTCGGCTGGCGGCGCGCCGGCTTTGTGTGCCCGCCGCAGCTCAGCGTGGCCGATCTGTGCCGCGCGCTGCCGCCGCGCCTGCGCGCCGAGTTCATCGAGCCGCTGTGCGTATCGGCGCTCAACACACCGATGGCCGAGGCCAGCGCGCAGGTGTTCCTGCGCGTGCTGCGCGACGCGCTGTTCGGCGTGCGCGGCGGCTCGAACCTGTTGTTGCCGCGGGTCGATCTGGGCGCGCTGCTGCCGCAGGCCGCGGCGCGCTGGCTGCAGGCGCGCGGCGCCCGCGTGCTGACCGGTCAGCGCGTGGCGGCGCTGCAGTGGCAACCCGGCGGCTGGGCCATCGACGGCCAGGCGTTCGACCAGGTGATCCTCGCCACTTCGGCGCCCCACGCGGCGCAGGTCGGGATGGCAACGGCGCCATCAGCTCCTGATTCAATAGCAGACTCGCTTCGCGCGTGGGCTGCCGGCACCCAGGGCCTGGCGCACCGAGCGATCACCACCGTGTACGCCCAGGCGGCGCCGCCCGCTGCTGGCGCGCGGCTGCTGCGCGCGCCGATGCTGGCGCTGGCCAGCGGCCCGTCGGCGCCGGCGCAGTTCGTGTTCGAGCGCGACGCCATCGCGCCGCCGGCCGACGCGCCCACCGGCCTGCTGGCCTTCGTCGTCAGCAACAGCGCCGGCGAGCGCGACGCGCTGCAGGCTGCGCTGCTGGCGCAGGCGCAGGCGCAGCTCGGCCTGGCGCTGACGCCGCTGCTGTGCGTGACCGAGCGCCGCGCCACCTTCGCCTGCACGCCGGGTCTGCAGCGGCCGCTGGCGCGCATCGCGCCCGGCCTGCTGGCCGCCGGCGACTACATCGAAGGCCCGTACCCGGCCACGCTGGAAGGCGCGGTGCGCAGCGGCCTGCACGCCGCGCAGGCGATAGGCTGACGGCTGCGCCGCGCGCCGTTCGTCCTTAAACTGCTGCAAGCGCAAGAAGCCGCCGCTGTCGACCAAGGTGCTCGCCATGGGCATGTCCCTGCTGCTCGTGGCGCTGGTGTCGATCAGCTTCACGCTGTGGGTCACCTGGCAGCTGGAAGGCGGCGCCGCCGCCGTCAACGAAGCCGGCCGCCTGCGCATGAACATGCTGCGCATCCTGCTGGCACAGCAGAATGAATCGCCGGCCGAACTGGCGCGCCTGCGCCAGCGCTTCGACGATGGCCTGGAGCTGCTGCGCTCGGGCGACCCCGTGCGCCCCCTGGCGGTGCCATGGAACGACGAAACGCGCGCCCAGTACGGGCACATCCGCGCCCAGTGGCTGGCGCTGCAGGCCGAATCGGCGCTCAACCTGCCGGCCGACGACGGCGCCGCCGCGGTGGCGCGCGGCGACGCCTTCGTCAGCGAAATCGACGATTTCGTGCAGGCGATCGAATGGCGGATCATGCGCTGGACCGCCACGCTGCACCTGTTCCAGCTGTTCATGATGGCGCTGGCGATCGCCGCCGTGGTGGCTTTCATGGCGCTCAGCCATTTGCTGGTCCTCAACCCGGTGACGCGGCTGCAGCAGGCGCTGGCACGGGTGCGCCAGGGCGACCTCGGCACCCGACTCGAGGTCGACACCGACGACGAATTCGGCCAGCTGGCCGACGGCTTCAACCTGATGACGCGCACGCTGCAGGCTTCGCACCAGAACCTGGAGCGCAAGGTGCGCGAGAGGAACACAACCAGCGCCTGACCGCGCTGTACACGGCCAGCGCGCTGGCCGCCGAAGCCACCAGCCGTTCATGGTGCGCAACGTCGGCGCCTTCGTGCCGCCGCACGATGGCTCGCACGGCCACCACGGCACCGCGGCGGCGATCGAGTTCGCCGTGCTCAGCCTCGAAGTCAGCCGCATCATCGTCTGCGGCCACAGCCATTGCGGCGCCATCAAGGCGCTGTACGGCGAGGTGCCGGCCGAGGCGCACAACCTGCAGCGCTGGCTCGTCCTGGGCCGCCCCGCGACGCTGCCGGTGCGGGTCTCGGACGAGGCGCTGCGCCGCACCGAGCAGCGCGCGGTGGTGCTGCAACTCGAGCGCCTGATGGACTACCCGATGGTGCGCCGGCGCGTGCAGGATGGCCGCATCGCGCTGCACGGCTGGCACTACGTGATAGAGGATGGCGAGGTGCACGTGTTCGACGTGCAGCGCGGCGCCTTCATCGCCGCCTCGCAGGCCGAAAGCAGCAGCACCGGCCACCAGTACCCGCCCTACGTCGAGCACGACGGCCAGATCCTGCAGGATTGAAAGTCAGGCGGCGCGCGCTCCGCTAGAATCGGCGCTCTTCACCGCGGGCGTCGTTCAATGGCAGGACCTGAGCTTCCCAAGCTCAAGACGTGGGTTCGATTCCCATCGCCCGCTCCAATGTCGGTTTCCATGTGCTGCGGACGGTGCCCGAACGGCAGCTGAGCCGCTCATGGCCAGCCACTGCTGTACGACTGGGTGCTTGTGCGTAGCGTCGTTGTCGGCGATCAGGTGCAGTGTCTTGTCCTTGGGTGTTTCGCGGTCGATTTGACGCAGGAACTTCAGCCACTGGACGTGGGTGTGCCGCTGCAGGCACCGACCAATGACCTGTCCGTCCAGGACGTTCAGCGCTGCAAACAGCGTGGTC